>JAAYAB010000178.1 GCA_012719595.1 Bacillota bacterium | reverse complement strand
GCAGGAAGGGCGATATGAACAGCCACCCGCCAAGATTCCTCTTCTGTCCCAGTGACAGTCTCAGTACGGATCGCTTACCATTCACTGGCCAGAGCCCCCTCTACCAGCACGTAGCCACGCCCGGGCACGACGACATCCCCGACTGCCACGTCCTCCCTATTGTAGTTGACGAAAACGGACTGGCCGTTCTCATAGACCGTCTGGAACAGCCCAGCGGCGAGCTCGCGGTGTTCTACAATCCTCTGATCCTGCACATCAGCCAGAATCCGATTTGCCTCTGCGTAGAACTGGCCGGCCTCATGTATCCAATCCTCGAATCCCATCGAAAAGAGATCATTGACCTCGGTCCGTTTGACCTCAGACGGCTCTCCATAGATAAGTTGATAGTATGGCATGGCGCCGTACTCGATGGTCTTCAGCCTCTCATACCTGAGATCCTGAGCGTGGTTCAGGGGGGCGCCCGCGTAGTTCACGTAGCCATGGAGCACCATCTGGTAGAAAGGCACTGACCTGTCTATCAGATTGTACTCGCTGCTCGACATCGGTGCCCTTGCCACCAAAGAAACGTACTTCAGCGAGTAGTCATTTCCACCCTCAATCAGCAGCTTGAGCTTGTGATCTTCAGCGAGTATCCTCATCTGCTCCTCAAGGATCGCGACAGCCTGCTCTCTATCGACCAGAATGCTAGGATCCTCGCGGAAATCCGAGTTGACCTGCCGCCCCATCTGCCTGAGTGACAGGCCCGGCGCGGATGTCCTGGAAAACCCATCGAGGAAGCCTTGGATCACAGACGGAAGCCGGCGGACAGAGAGTATCGGCAAGGCCTTCCACCCTTCGTGCAAAGCGTTGATTGGATTGAAGTTGTGGGATGTAGCGGTGTCTTTGTTGAGGTAACGGGCCGCGTCTCTCATAGTCACAAAGCCATCCAGCAGAGTGTTCCTGTAGACCTCGAGGAACGCGACATCCGGATACAGGTCCACGCCTTTGCTCTCCAGGTAGCTGCACAGCCGATCCAGAGCGCCCAGATCACCTACCGTCTTCTCCACTCGCATCCTGTCGGGAAACGAGTGATAGAACCCTCCCTTTAGCTAGCCCGAAAAGCGCAGTGCGACCTCGTCTACGCCAACAGCGGCGAACCTGTCGACAATCTCTCGAGCCTGGTCAAAGGTGGTAAGTGGCCTGACCACTTCCCGCGGCGCTCCGAGTACGGGCTGCTTGACGGCGATCGATCCCACCAACTCCAACAGGAACGTAAGGTCGTCACCGCCCGACAGACGGCTCAGCACACCCCTGCTCACCAGGTAGTCCTGGTAAGCGCGAGCCATTCCAGAATAGGACGCGTCTTCATTCTGCAGGAACTTATACCTTACCACGATGTCTTCCATGAAGGGTCTTGACTGGTAGATGTTAATGCTCTGTCGGACACCGCTGACTCCCAGGCGCCATTGAGTCCACGATTCAAGGGAGGTAATGCCCTTTGGAATGACGGTGAACGCGGCGAACACCTTGTTGTACGAGTCGCTCCTGCCGGCGATGTCTGCGCTGATCCTCGCCGCTGCCCGTCCGCTCTCGATAATCGCAACCATGGCATTCGCGCCTTGTTTCATTCCAAAGACCGGCAGGTATACCTGTTCAGTAAGGGTGTCCCGGTTTGCAGGCGGATCAAGTGCCCGGTCAAGTCCATAGACCCATGCACCGTATGCAGGCATTTGAACCTTGCCGCTATTGAGGTATATGAGGGCTCCCGAGCCGTCCGGCACGAAGATGTATCCCTCTGCTTGTGCTCCGGCGGCACCGAAGTACTCGAGGAGCCGTATGGCGTGAAGCGGATACGTCACCGGCCCTCCAAACTCACCCGGTACGTCCTTGGGGTACTCCAGATCTGCGGCCCGCACCCTGACGACGAGACAGTCGCCGTCGAGCGTGTACTCGAGCGCAGCACGAAACACCACAGGGTTGCGCTCGGACTTGTCGAGACCGAAGATATCGTAGTCGCGCTGAATCTCTTCAGGCGAGGCGCCTGACTCCTTGAGGAGCGCCCTCATGTCGTCGATATCCCAGGCCCGAAGCCCAGTCTTGAGAACATACACGGGTTCCTGCCGCACCAGCTCAGGAATATGGTCAGGCGTCATGTTCGCTCTGCTGCCCAGATCCTTGCGATGCGAAACTATCTGATCAATGAAGCCCTCAACCAGCTTCTTGCGGTTTCTCTCGGTCAGTGTGGTCCCAGGCGAGATCAGCGTGTAGTTGCCGAGCACGTTGGGATTGAGATTGTAGACCTCTATCGCGGGGTAGTCATCGCTCACCTCGACCATCAATACACGGTCGTAGCTGTTGCGGAACAGATCGGCGTCCCGTTTCGCCATCTTCGAGACAATCAGCTCGTCGAAGGTCGCCTGGGTCATGATCACGGGCAGATAGGCGTCGTCGTTCCATTCCTTGCCGAGGGTATACTCGACCCTGAGGCCGTTGTCGATATTGATCGCTTCATATTGCCGATGTTTGACGCTGTCGTTGTAGCTGTCCAGATCCTTCAACTCGTCTCTTGGAGTGAAATACGACAACGAGAACTGAGCCCCAAGTTTGTCCTTGGCTGCGCCTTTGGCGATCTTCTCAGCACTGTTTCTGTCATGCGGGTTTGAGAACCAGACAGCCCCGTTGTCTCGCACCCTGACAGCAATCTCGGCAGTGTCTTCGGAGTAGTAAAGCTCGAGATACTCATTTTGAGAGCGCATCTCAAATCCGTTCAATCTGCTGTCCAGATCATTGCTGCCGGAGGCTGCAGCGGAGACAGCCACCAACAAAACCGCAAGCGCGGCGGCTATCGCTGATTGCTTAGAGGGCACTGCTCCCATGGGTTCACATCCTCAGTGTGAGTTCCTTTATGATATCGCCGAAGAACATAGCCACCTGATCCATCAGGACGAAGAAGAACACTCCGACAAAGATCACGATGATAATGCCTGCACCCGTGAGCACGCTCGTGTATACGGTCTTGATGCCGTCATAGTGATGGGTGACCATAGTGCCCAGGAACAGCAATGCACCCGTCCAGATCACGCCAGAGACAAGGAAAACGACCAGGAAGGTGCTCTCCTGCATGATCAGGTAGTTGCTCAGGACCGTGATTGGGAAGTTGATCAACACCAATGGAGTCAACGCATAGCAGGACGCTATGTAGATGTCCTTCACCCCGCCCTTGCCGTCCAACAGCGTGGTCAGCGACCAGTTGATGATGCACCACAGGAAAAATGGAACGAGGAGACTGGCGAACTCACTGTATATGTTCAACGCGGCGGGGTCAGACGTGTTGAAGATGAACCCCATGTACTGCCTCAGAAAGACGTAGCTGGAGCACGCCAGCAGCAGGATGACCGTCGCCGAATACGCGTTCCCTCGCTTCTCATACTTCAAATCCCAGAACCCGTCGAACGGATGGACGATGACGTGTAGGGCGTAATGGAGGCCCCTGCCCGTCTCCTTAGTCGTCTCCCACACTCCGGATATCCAACCGCCGCGGCGGAGACACCACAAATCAAAGGCCCTGTATACGCGTCCAACCTTTCGCCGCAGTGTGCGGAAGACGCCGAGCCTTCTCAGGACAGACAGGAGTACGAGGAGACCGACGAACACAGTAGCGACGAGGGAGAAGTGTTCCCGCACTACGTCGCTTCGGTAGTACGCATAGGCCCTGGAGTAGCCCAGCCTGTTGTCGCCCAGCTTGAAATACTTCATGGCCTCAGCAAACTGGCCGTTCATCATGTAGGTCAGTCCGACACCTGTGTACGCTCTATCGCTGTTCGCATTGAGCCGCAGAACGTTTCGCCACCAAAGATCCGAGTTCGCATAGTCTCCGCGGTAGTAGTAATCCATCGCCAAGTGTATGGATATCGCGTACTCGGTCGGTTCGTACACTGTAACCGAGTTGGTGCCAGCATCAAGGATCAGGAGTCTTCCGTTTAGCTCTTCAATGGCTGTCGGTTTGACCACGGCGCCCTTCTGATAACCCCTGGCGCCAAACTCGTACAGCAGGTGACCCTCTGCGTCGTAGGTGAACACCCTGCCTCGATTGAGGTCCAGCCCACTATAGATACCATGTTCTCTGGCCACGATGTCGACGAATTTGGAGGGCGGCTTTCCCTGCTGGTTCTCTTCCCACGTTGTCGGTTTGTCTCCCCTCGGGACCATGAAGCCCAGCGCTCTGAGGACATTCTCGCCTCCGGGATTGAGGCGCCAGATGGGCTGGCTCCTCGCCAAATCACCTGTAGCTATAGTCGCATAGATGAAGCCTCTGTCATCCAGATCAACACTGCTGTATTCGGTTGGGAGGAATAGGGCCATCCTCTCACGCTGTTCCCTCGTGGCCAGCTTCGACCAAATGACGTCCGCCAGGCGCGGCACCACTCTGGGTGCTCCGAAGAACCTGCGGAACGTGCCCTGTTCATCAAACTGGACAATGCCCTCATACTCACCTTCGACGACAACAAATACCCGCTTGGCAACATCGACGACGAGCCGGATTGGCTTGTAGCGATAGTCCTCCGGAATGATCCCTTCCTCGTCGCTCACCGGCTCGCCTATGAGGCGAACAAACTGCCCCTGCGAGTCAAGGATGACCACTCTTCCGTTGCCGGTATCAGCAACGTAGATGTCGCCCTGAGAGGTGACGAAGACCCCTCTCGGGCCATTGAACCCATCCGGCTTGCCGTCGTTGTCAAACTGGGATATGACTCTCGTGACATTCATCGATGAGTCCAGGCATATCAGGCGGTTGTTGCCCGTGTCCAGAAGGTAGATGTGGCCGGCGTCGTCGACAAACAGATCGCCCGGTTCCTTCAGCGGCCCGACACCGAGCGAGAACCCATCCAACACCTCGGCCGGGACGTAGGGCAATGGAGACGGCGTGGCTTCGCGCCGAAAGTCGTAGGTATAGCTCTAATATGGAACTATGGCCAGGCAAGGCAGAGTCGCTATGCTGATCGCAGCCAGAACCACAGCCGCGGCAATGAATGCACCGTGAATCCGATGTCTTGATAGCATGGGTCTGCCCAACTCCTTCCCCGCGGCCTGTAACTCCACCCATTCGCACGGCGGCCTATGCCGCCTCTAACATGTTCACCAGAACTTCTAACAAGTTCATTCTACACTACTTCTTTGACTCCTGCAGCAGAATTTGTTGGCTTCAGAAGAACCCACTCTAGGTGGGGGAGCAGGGTCTTGAATCCACCACAAACCGAATGATTGCTGCTGAATTGCCTGCCACGGGTGCAAATAACATGTTAGCAGCACTGACACGAAGAGAGGGGTGCGGAACTGCCAGGGCATTCAGCTATCCTGGCATCTCTGCAGGTCGGACTGGTCTGCTTCGATACGGGCCCGCCGCCGTAGAACCGCGGACCACCAGAGACATTGGTATCTTCACAACGGTAGGCTCGATGCCATTTGAGGACTCAATGAGAGTAAAGAGCCTGGTAGACGCTGCTTCTGCAAGCCCCTTCCTATCCACTGCCATTGTGGTCAGCGCAGGCCGGGTGTACGAAGCAACGGTATCGTCAAATCCGATTACTGAGACATCGTCAGGCACGTCTAGCCCCTGGTCTTTGAGAGCGTTGACGACTCCGACGGCAACCTGATCGTTGTAGCAGATGATAGCTGAGAACGAACGACCGCTTGCCAGCAATGAGATCGCCGCCTGATAGGCAGAGCCTTCGCTGTAGGTGCAGAACGACGTCGCCAACTCCATCTTGACGGTCGGAAGCAGTCCTTTGATCGCGTTCTGGATTCCCTTATACCGAAGGGAACTGGTAGTGCTCTTGGCAGGATCAGGGCCTAGGTAGACCACTTCTCTATGCCCCAGCCCCGACAAATAGCTGCACACAGTCTGGGTACTCGTCTCGTCGTCCAGCACGTAACAGTCGATCTCAGGCATGACCCTGCCGCCGGTTATGCCTACGACCTTGATGCCATGGCTCAGGAAGTCCTGGACGAGCTGCGACTTGACGATTTCGCTTGACAGAGTGACCATAGCGCCATCGATGTTCATTCCCAGAAGGCGCTCTCTGTAGTAGTCCACTCGGTCCACCTGTCGGTGAGTCGTGCAAATGAAGACGCCGTAGTTCCGCTCGCTGGCGGCATGTTCTACAGCCTCGAGCAGGTCAGGATAGAAGGGGTTGGTCATAGACGGAACCAGGAACGCGATCAGGCCGGAATTCTTGCCCAGCAGCGCCTTTGCCAGGAGGTTTGGACGATAGTCGAGCTTCTCGATGGCCTGCAGAACCCGCTTGGTCAGCTCAGGGCTAACCGCCTTCGTGTTGTTCATGACGGCTGACACTGTCGCTATCGACACTCCGGCTTCTCGAGCTACTTGCCTGATATTGGCCATCTCGAACTCCTTTCTGCCCAATGGAAAACAGGCGCCACCTGCGCTGTTTGCAGCGATTCCAGGGATTACATTGGACACATACTTATGCTATTCCTGCTCGTGCAGCCGGGCGGCAGGCGTCCCAGCGGCGCGCTGCCGCCCTCGTCACAGTGCGTGCTCGCCCTAGTCCTGATCCCAGATCATTGCAGTCCGCCTCATTGCTGTCGCACCGTTGCAGTCCGTATCGTCCGCATTGTTGCAGCCGCACGATCGCAGTCCGCATGTCTTGCGGCATGGCATTAGCCCATTCGCCTATGCCTTGTCTGCGGCCGCTGCGTTCTTCGTGGCGTTCTCCCGGTCCTGTGCCATCTCCTCTACGGACCTGACCTTGAGCCGGGCCGCTCCCTGGTAGCTTTCCTTCGTCGGGATGAGATTGCCGGCTGCTAGTCTTTGCTTGGCCTCGGCTATGGCTTGCCCGTACTGAGGCAGCCACTGCTCCTGAGCCACGAGCATCTCGTCGACCAGCTGCCAGATCTCCGGCGGATTGCAAACAGCGCCTACCAATGGATCCATCATCATGGCCTGTCGAAGCAGCAAGTCGTTGCCTTCCACAGCTGCCTTGACGGCCAGGCGCTGGACCCAAATGCTGGCGTTGCAGACTGCGGCGCACCCGAGTGGAAGATCCCCGACCCTTGGAATGGAAATCCCATTCGCGTCGACGTACCCGGGCACCTCGACTATGGCGTCGTCCGGGAGGTTAGTGATGCAGCCGTTGTTCACGACGTTGAAATGCCCTCTGTAAACCCTGCCTGTCTCAAGTGCCTCCAAAATGTGCGATCCGTGTTCATTGCTCCTCTTTCGAGGGTCGTAGGTGTGGGGCGCCGCGTTCATCCAGTTCGGGAAGTCGGTCTCGAACCAGTTCCGCCCTTCAGTGCAGACCCTGAGGTACCCTCCGGTCTCGCCATGTATCCATGACGAACCAACGTCAATCCAGTCGTTTATCTCTTCAGGCCGCTTCCGGTACCATGGAACGTACTCGCTCAAATGGCCATTGGACTCGGTGCTGAAGTATCCGAACCGGCGCAGCATATCGATGCGCACCTTCTCGGTCTTGCTGTACGTCGGGTGCTTCTCAAGAGCTTCGAGCAGCTTGCCTGTCATGTCCTCGCCCTTGTGCTTTATCTGTATGTACCAAGTCTGATGGTTGATACCCGCACAGATGATGTCGACTTCCTCCTGCTTGAGGCCCAGGGCGTTGGCAATATCGCGGTGCCCGTGTTGGACGCCATGGCAGAGCCCGATAGTGTTGACGCCGCCGCAATGGTTTGCAGCCCAAGTCATCATCGCATTGGGATTCGCGTAGTTGAGGAAAAAGCAATCAGGTTCTGCCACTTCCCTGATGTCTTTGCAGAAGTCCAGCATAACCGGTATTCCCCGCTGGCCGTACATGATGCCGCCGGCGCAGAGCGTGTCTCCGACACACTGGTCGACACCGTATTTGAGCGGGATCTCTATGTCCAGCTTGAAAGCGTCGAGGCCGCCAACTCTAACAAGATTGAAAACGTACCTAGCACCACGCAGGGCCTCTCTGCGGTTCAGCGTAGACTGAATGCGGATGTTCAGGCCATTCGCATCGATGTCCCGCTGGCAAAGCTTCGTGACCATGTCGAGGTTTCGCTCGTTGATATCGGTAAACGCTACCTCGATGTCGCGGAACTCAGGTACTGACAGGATATCTCGCAGAAGCCGTCGGGTAAAGCCGATGCTCCCAGCGCCTATGAACGCAACCTTGAATGCCATCTGTTCTCCTCCTAGATGTTGGACCCGGACCGGCATGCACGCTCCCGTAGCTGTCAAGGAGACGACTGCACCGGTCTTCGGTTGTGTTGCTAACATGTTCGCTCGACAGTGAGTCAATTCGGCATCGATATCCGCATTCCTGCAACGAGCTGCGAATAATGAAGCGCTCCCGTTCTGTGGCGAACGAGAGCGCTGGATTTGCCGAAAAACAAGCATGCTCGGACTGTTTCTACTACTGATAGCCTATTGTTCTTGCTTCTTCAGTGCTTCGAAGTTCAGATCCGGCGTCCTCCTCGTGCCCCTGATCCTCCTGGCCTCCGCCGAACCAGATCTCGCGCATTTCCTCACATGTCTCAAGCAGGTCGTCGAGCTTGCCCTGGGCCTCCACGCGGCCGCCCTTCATCACTATGATGTTGTCTGCTCGGCGAAGGGCCACTTTCCTGTGGGACACTGCGAGGCACGTCGCTCCTTCGCGCTCAAACACCCTTTCCCAGAGCACTCTCTCGGTCTCGACATCGAGGGCGCTCGAGAGGTCGTCGAATACCAGCAGCTGAGGATTCCTGACAAACATCCGGGCTGCAGCAGTGCGCTGCAGCTGCCCTCCGGACAGTTTGACGCCCTTGGGACCGACTATCGTATCAAGACCCTTCTCCAACCAACCGAGATCCTGCTCGAGCACAGCAAGGTCGAGAGCCTGCCGAATGCTCTCATCGTCTGCGTGCATTCCCATCAGGATGTTGTCCCTCAGGGTGTCACTGAAGAGTCTAGGTATCTGTGCAGTGTATGCGGCCCGAGGCGGCACCATGAACGAGCCCGGATCGTCGACCGGATTGCTGTTCCAGTAAAGCGCGCCCGCATCGCGGGGGAGCAAGCCCAGCAGCACCCCTTGTTCCGCGGTTGCTACCTTCACAGCCTGAACGGCGCCAAACAGCTCTCCTATGAAACCCATGACAATGCCTGCATGTCGACGGCTCTCCCTACGGAATCGCTCCACCTGACTGGACGTGAGGTTTGCAATCACCCCGACGACTATGAACGGCAACACCACCAGCGTCGTGACAGTCGCGTTGATCCGCGCCATCGTGACCAGAGCGACGCTGCTGAACGCCACCAGGCCCAGGAGATCGTTCATCCACAGTGCAAACAGCGGTATCTCGGACACGTCCCCGCGGAACCGGCTGAGGGCCTCACCAGGCGAATCCGGGAGAGCAGACGCTCCAGGGCGGCTGAGGATATGGCGGAGCATGTTGCGTCTCAGCATAGCCATGCAGTGGACGAAAAACGGCGTGTTCGTGCGAATGAGTCCCAGCACGCCGGACAACCGCACCAGCTCTCCTGCAAACATGAGCGCAACCAGCGTCCACACACTCAGGCCTGCCGGCTCCGATCCAGACAGCAGGTTGAAGAACTCCCGCAACACCAGGGCCGGCACCTGGAAGAACAGCATGAGCACCATCATCGCGATGAAGTTGCCAATCCACAGCCAGGGACGGAATCTTATCGTCGCAAAGATGACCTTCCAGGCAGGCAGTGAAACCGCACTCATGCGAGCAACTCCTCCAATCCCGCCTGGCGCAGTCTGTAGAACCGAGAAGTGGGCCTCGCCAAGAGCTCCAGTCTGTCGCCGAACTCCACGTTTTCGCCGCCATCTATGATGAGGATGTCGTCAGAGCGGTTCACTGTGCCTAGCCGGTGTGCGATGATCACCGCTGTCCGCCCGGCAAGCAGCCGATCCAGTACATGTTCCACCAGCCGTTCGGTAGCCGGATCCAGCCGGGAAGACGCCTCATCCATGATCACTAGACCGGGATTGCGTAAGAATACCCTGGTGAGCGCCAGCAACTGAGCCTCTCCCGCAGACAGACTCCTGCCCCCGCTCTGCAGCCGGGTGTCAAGCCCAGCAGGCAAAGTCCTGTACCAGTCCATCAGGCCAAGCGACTCGATCACTTCGAGTATGCGGTCGTCAGGGATACTGCGGTCAAAGAAGGTGATGTTGTCTCTGACACTAGCCTGGAATAGCTGCACGTCCTGCGTCACATACGCCACCCGCTGCCGCAGCTCGGCAATCTTCGCCTCTCTGATATCCACCCCACCCAGCCGTATGGAGCCCTCCGACGGATCGTACAGGCGGAAAAGCAGGCGGGCGATCGTGGTCTTGCCGCCACCAGTTTGGCCCAGCAACCCAAGGACGCGTCCGGCAGGAAGGTAGAGACTCACGCTGTTCAGCACGGGTTTACCTTCGGTATAGGAAAACGATACGTTCTGAAACTCGAGTGACAGCGGCTCGCCTGCCGGAATCGGCGCTCCAGGTCCATCTGGAATCGAGCTGCTCATCGAAAAGAGCTCTTCCATTCGCTCGACGGTGGCGCCGATATTCTGAAGGCTCTCTACCTGGCGCGTCAGCTCGCGCACAGGACGCGAAAGAAGATTCGTGTAGTGAAGAATCAGATAGGCAGTTCCAAGACTGATCAGCCCTCTCTGATACAGCACGTAGCCTGACAGAAAGGCCAGGCCGTACCCTGCCATCATCATCAAGCCGCCGGTCGCGCTTATCCCGAGTCCCATCAGCGAGGCTTTCCACCACTTGTCCAGTATCACTGAGTGCAGTCTATACAGCCTGTTGATTACGAAGTTCACCGCCCCGCAGGAACGGATGTCTTCGGTGCCAACCAGGCGCTCCTCGAGAAAGGCAAACAGCTCAGTCTCTGCCTCCCGCTGAGCCTTCTGATGAGGCACGGCTATCCCCCTAACCAGAGCCAAGGCTGTCAGCGCCAGGACGATGAAGGCGAAGAAGGCTGCTCCCAAGAGAGGATTGACAATGATCAGGGCAACCACTATCCCCACCAGTAGAAGCAGATTTCCGGCGATTCTGACTGCCAGCTGGGAGAAGAAGTTGGAGAAGTTCGTGGCGTCTGTCTCGATGCGCTCAATGAACTCGCCGGGGCTCTTGTCGTTGTGGACCTGCATGTCAAGTGAGAGGCTGTGAGCAGCGAGGTCCTCACGCAGTGCATTGGTGGCACTCCACGCGACATATTCCCCTTGGTACGTTGCGCCGACTGAAACCGCCTGCTGAACGAGCGCAGCAACGAGAAACCCGATTGCCGCGACTAGCAGCTCGTTCAGCGATCTGCCCGCCGAAGCCGCGTCAATGAAGAATCGCATGATCTGCGGGTTGACTATCTGCAGCCCGATACTCAGGAGTACCAGGATAGTCAACTCAGCAAAGCGCCCCTTCTGGTGTGCCAGATAGCGCGCTAGAATGTGGAGGTATGTACGAAGTGAAATCCCCATACCGTGAGGTTACAATGTCGAGGCAGCAAAGTAAACAGGAAGGACGGTTCAGAGGCGTTTTCGGCCGCAGCGACGCTACCGGATCCGTCAGGCTGCGCCGCGTGCGTGCCCCGCCGCGTACGGGCACCGCCGCCGGTCATGCCACACCTCAACAGTTCCTATCAGCAAGCGCTGTCTGTCACGGGTTGACGGCTGCGAGCCTATGGGTATTCCCGTCAGCAACAATGGGTATCCCCTCAGGTACATATGAACGTTGCGCGTCTGGAACCCTGTTGGCTGATCTTCCCAGCCTGGTTTAGCTCGCATAACCACAATCCAGAAACCACCAAGGGTGATTCTCTAAGGTACCCGCAACGCTATTGTACGTACATTGTCACCCTTCGCACTGCCTGTATTTTACAGCGTTGTACGTACAAAAGCGTTCTGGGGGTCCGAGACTCTCACCCTTGGCATCAACTTCCACAACATTTCACCTGCTACACAATGCGCGACTGTAAGAATTCACCAGAGCTTGTACAAGAATCGCATATGTAGTTCGAGGGGGGTATGTCCACGCGAGCCACAGATGCCTTCGCCGCTATCCTGTATGTTTCGGCGCAGCTCAAAGTGGAAATGGCCCGCCAGCCTACACCCTCGTCACCACCAGATTGCCAGACTCATACCTCTTGAGTCCCGCCCTGAACAGCATGTACCCAAGGAACAGATATACCACGTCAGCCACGAGCAGCAGCGGGAGACTCGCCAGCGTGAGCGACCTGTATATCCTGTGGGGCACGAACACGACAAACCCTGCAGGTGCCAGGCTGTACATCATCCACCGCACACTGTTGCCGAAGATCTTCTCCGGATAGAGGGAGAACGAGATCATGAACTCGGTCAGCAGTCGGCTTATCGCAGACGCGTTTCCCAGGAAGAAGGTCAGTGTCTCAGCAGCAAACCGGGCGCTCGCGATCAGCAGCCCTCCAAGTGCCACGAACCCAAGGAACAGCGCAAACCGCCCGGGAGCAAACCCATACACCAGCAGATAAAGAATGATACCGTAGGCCGTGTCCCCCCACGCTGACACGATCGTCTTGGAGCAGATCACGTTGAAATATACGTCCTTGGGTTGTAGCAAGTACGGGTCAAGCTCCCCCTGGATTATGACCCTTCCCAGAGAGCCGCAGTTGCCAAAGCAGACATGAGCCACTCCGAACGCCGCTGCCGACAGCGCCCACAGAAACATCACGTCTCTGAATTCGTATCCGGCGACTGCCGGAACGCGCAGGTATACTATCTTCCAGAAGAATATGAACGAAGCGTTGTTGATCGCCATCCCGAACACTTGCATGAGGAAGCTGGCCCTATACTCCATCACTGCAGCCAGGTTGAACCTGAAGTAGGCAGCGAACAGCCTCGCGTGTTTTCTGATCGCATCAACCGCCGTTGACATTGACTTGCCTAACCCCCTTCCTGTAGACCGCGATCGCCAGCAGCACGGACAGCGCTATGTACACTGCCTGGACTGCGGCAGTCTGCAGGAACCGCTCCCAAGAGAACGCTACCATCAGCCTGGCAGGCCCGTAGGTGATGTACGGGAATGGCAGAAACCTGACTATCGCCTCCAAACGGCCGGGGAAGTACTCGACCGGCAGCATCATGCCCAGCATGAGCACTAGCTTGCTGTATATCCAGTAGTACGCCGAGTTGTCCTCAGACCAGAATGCAAGCAGCCCGAGACAAGCCTGGAGACAGGTGTTGAGGACCATACCCCCGAGGATCGCCAGCCCTATTGGCAGCAGCGTGACCGCGCTGAATCCCTGAATGGGTCCAATCAGCAGCAGGCCCATCGTTGCGCCGACTGCTCCGTTGAACGCCAGCTTGATGAGCATAAGCCCGATTCCCTGTGCGAACTGGTAGAACAGATAGTCGTACGGCTTGTTCAGAGCATATGCGATCTCGCCGCTCTGCACTGCCCGTGTGAGCTCGCCAAAGACGTCGCAGCGAGACATGTAAACCATCTCAGTGATGATGCAGTACCACATCATCTGCACGCCTGAGTAGTCGGGAATCGGTTGACCGCCCGCGTAGATCGTTCGCCACAGGCTCATCAGTACGAAGCAGATAACAGCGTAGAACGCGGTGTCCGCCGCGAAATTCGCTGCGTACGCCATATTGCTCTGAAGGCTGGTCTCGACGACGAGCATGTACTTGCGGAGCTTCTTTAGCAGCAGCGGCATGCTCCATACCGTGCGGTCATCGGCCAGTGCCAGTGTCCGGCTCATCTGCTTCACCTCCCCTGCCTCGGTCCATGTAGATGCCGGCGATGATCTCCTCCAGGGGTTGGTCTGAGATAGTAATGTCGACGACTTCTCCGAGCCCCATCAGCTCTGCGACGACTTCCCTGAGCGGGCGTCTGGCTGTAGAAACCTCGATGCGCGCCGCATATTCGGATTCCCTTGTCTTATCCACGCCCGGTATGTCGACCTTGGTCTTCTCAGCGTACTTGACGCTGATGATCTTCTTCTGAAGGTAGCTGTACCTCAAGGTCTTTACGCTTTCATCCAGCACGACTTCGCCGTGGTTTATGATGATGACTCGCTTGCACACGCGCTCGATGTCTCCCGCGTCGTGGCTGGTCAGGAAGATAGTCGTTCCCTCTTCCCGATTCAGACGAGCGATCAGGTCTCGGATTCGCTGCTTCGCCACTACGTCGAGGCCGATCGTAGGCTCGTCAAGGAAGATCACCTCGGGTCTGTGAAGCAAGGACGCGGCGATCTCGCATCGTACCCGCTGTCCCAGCGACAGCTTGCGCACAGGCACTTTGAGCAGATCCTCGAGTTCGAACAGCTCGACCAAAGCGCCGAATCTCTCTCGGTATTGCCTCTCGTCCAGCTCGTATATGCCTGCCAGCAGCCTGAAGCTGTCCTGCGGAGGTAGGTGAAACCACAGCTGCGACTTCTGTCCGAATACAGACCCAATCCTGTACGCGAGCTGCTTCCGCTTGCGAAGAGGGTCAAGGCCCAGAACCGTAGCGCTGCCGGAGGTCGGGTGAAGGATGCCGGTCAGCATTTTGATTGTGGTGGACTTGCCTGCACCGTTGGGGCCTATGAAGGCCAGGACCTCGCCCTTTTCGACTGTGAGGTCGATGCCGCGAACGGCATACACATCGCGATGGTGAGGCCGAAAAAGCGCCGAAACGCTGCCTCGCAGTCCGGACTCCTTGACCTTGGTTCTGAACACCTTTGTTAGGGCATTTGTCTTGATCGCCAGCATTGTCGTCACCTCCGAGTCGCCAACCGAGTCGCCGGCCGCCGGTCGAACCGACCGCCGGCCAAACCACACGCCAGCCCAGGCCGCCCGCGAGCCCAGTCGCCTGTCAGTCCAGGCACCCGCCAGTCCAGCCACGAACGGGCACCGCCGACCCACCCCCCAGATATAAAACAAGCCCAAGGAAAGAGCTCGTATCCTGAGACTCCCTCCCCAGGCTTTTTTCCTGAGGGTGTAGCGGAACAACCGCCTTGCATCGCTTGGACCGAACCGGGCGATAGGCCTGTGCAGCGCCGCCTGACCGCCAGTGGAACCCTAGATGCACTCTCCTCGTGTATACAGTATACTTTGGTGATATCGTATCAGACGGATGAACCGGTGTCAATGCCCAGTCGATGGACGGACCGCGTCAAGACCAAGAGCTTGAACCATCCGTCGCCGCCACGCGATCGGCGTCCAGAGCGGCTTATCCTTGGGATTCCGCAACTGCGCCTATAGTCAACAATATGTTCGCGTACCAGCGCTGATCACCAGTAGCTATTGCGAGAGCGAGATTCGGATGTCTGGCTGCGTCGTAGAAGTCATGTCGGGCGAGGGGCTCAAGAGGCACGCCGCTTCCCAGAAGTGCTCTGAACTCCGAGAATATGGGCGCCTCCCCACCTTCGTCCGGCCTCATGACGTGTGCTGCCTCGACTGGCACCGCACTCAGCACCGCGTCGAGCACTTCGGTTACCTTCACTGTCCCGGGCGACAGATTGAGAAACACTATGTCAGCCGCGGGATTCGTGGCAGTCGTGAACGGGTAGTTGCCATCAGCAATCAACACCCTTGACCCGTGTCCGGCAGCTCCCAAGCTCCTCAAGATGTCGGGGTGAATCAACTTTGTCTTCAGCATGTGCATCCCTCCGTCGTGTGACTAGTCTCTGAGCAAAACCTCGCGATGGGAAGAAGTTCGCCGCTTTACTGATCTCGATGAGAAGGCTCGCAACTACAGCGCAGGCGCTGCTGCTGCGGATATTTCTCACTTGTCGCGTAGCGCAAACAGTCGTAGAATCCGTCCGACCAAGCCAAGAGGTTTCTCGCCGCGTCCAGCCGCTTCGACAGTCTTGGCTGCCTTGCCCGCTTTGGCGCGAGCAACCGGCGCTCTCTTGTCAGCGGCTCGAGCTGCGACGGATGCCCGGCCTTCGAGGACGAGAACCCATCTGTCTCCACGGGACGTCATCTTTAGGCCCGGCTGCTGCCCATCTCTATCAGCTTATCGAACAGACGCGTGAGGTCTTTCACCGTCTCCGGTCGAACTCCTTCAAGAAACTCTATCAGTATGGCACCGCCTGCATAGAAGGACACGCGTGTGAACAAAGACGAGTCGTCAGCCAGATCGCCGGCAAGGTTCAGCGGAAGCCCGAGACGGGCGCGAATCCCGTTATCAATGAACCTCGCGAAGCCCTCTTTCCGCTCTGGCCAGACCATGTACTCGAACGAGTGAGTGTCGACCAGGTCTCTGACAGCTTTTCTGTATTCGGAGACCGTCTGGTAGTCAGCGTTCTGCGCCGCGGCCGGATCGGCGTTGCTCCTCTGTTCGTCTTCCACGCACCCTGCGACCGCGCGCGTCTCACCTCGGTGAGCACATGCATCGGCACCCTTCGACGCTGATCTCAGAGTCCCCACCAAGTCTGAGTATGCATCGCGAACTCGCCGGTCTTGATACGGGAATGGGTAGTTGAGTTCCCACATGTAGTCCTTAGCAGCTAAAGCCTCCACTGCAACCCCAAGCGACTGCTTGAGCTCAATCTCACACTTTTCGAATTGGTAGCAGTGCACAAACTCATGAAAGATGTCGATGTACCCATCAATCGTCGAGAACGCCTCGCCGGATATCCCGGCTTCGCAGTCCCATAGATTTCCTTCGATGAAGCGCCTCTCAGTTCCTACCTAGTGACTCCCTGTTGGCCCTTCAAACCTGTCTTTGAGCGTGTTAAGTTAATCGTACAGTTGCGACAGTGCTGGAAGTGGTGTTTGGTGCGGAAGTGATGAGCCACCAGGAGATACGGGAGCACACGATGGACACAACCGTTAACCACTGGTATAGTAGTACCAAGGGCAGGTACACACCTGCTCACAGGTTGTACAACTTGTGCAGCAGGGCTCTGCAGGAAATGCATAGAGGCACAGTTGCTCATAGACTGTGAGGTGGTGCCATTGGATCAATCATCGGGTTCTGCCCGCACAAAGCTGGCCTCAGTGGTTAAGCGCATAGGAGGGAGTGCGCAGGTGCAGGATTTCTGGACAACGGTTGTAGATACTGTGATCAGCATAGTTCCCATCGTCGCATTTCTGCTCATCTTCCAATTGGCAGTCTTGCGCACACCAATTGCAAATATTAAGCAACTGCTCATCGGAATTGCCTTTTCCATATTAGGCCTTACGTTCTTCACTCAAGGGCTCAAAATGGGCCTCCTGCCGCTTGGCCAAGAAGTGGGTCAGAGCCTGCCTAGTACGGGCAAGATGTGGATAGTGCTCTCGGTGGGTTTCGTGATGGGCTATGGAGTGACACTTGCCGAGCCTGCATTACACGCACTCGGCCTTCAGGTTGAGGAATACAGCGCAGGACTCGTCTCCAAGAATGTCGTAATACACTCGGTCGCGTTTGGAGTCGGGCTCGGCATTCTCCTGGGGCTTCTGAAGATCGCCATGCGGATACCGCTGGTCTACCTACTTGGACCTGCATATGCAGTGGCCATCATCCTTGCGCTGATCGCACCCAAGTCGATCGTTGGTCCTGCATTCGACTCAGGCGGAGTGACGACGGGCCCAGTGACCGTCCCGATTATCATCGCAGTCGGCGTCGGGATGGCAAACGCCCTGGGCGGGAGAGATCCGCTGCAGGATGGCTTTGGACTCATCGGGCTGGCATCGGCCTGTCCAATCATTGCGGTTCTTCTAATCGGCGCGATCATAGGCTATAGGTGAGGTGCTACTCATGACATATAACACCATATTTGCTGTGCTCCCACGTGGTACGGCTGACTCTGTGATGGAGGCGGCCAAGAAGGCAGGGGCCAAGGGAGGCACCATATTCCTCGCGAGAGGAACGGGAGCCCATGAAGCAAAGACCTTCTTTGGGCTCACCATAGAGTCGGGCAGGGAAATCCTGATGATCGTCTCGTCTTCTGAGGACACCGACCAGATCCTCAAAGCTGTTATTGAGTCGGGACGCTTGACAGAGCCCGGATCTGGAATCGCATTCGTGATCAGGGGCGTGGACGTGTACGGCCTGGCCGACCGCACCCATCTAGAGTGATCGACGTCTATCCTGACTGAGCCTGACTGAGCCTGACTCAGCCGGACTGACCTGACTCAACCGGACTGACCCGACTCAGCCACACTGGGCCACACTCAGCTTAGGTGGCCAGCCCGGGCCTGGAGCAGCCTCTCCGACCATACTGATTTCCGCAAGTAAGGGCGCTTGTTCGGCCGATCTCATCTGCCGGACAGCGCCCAGTTCTTCACAACTACCTCTGGAATGGGCATGTCAAGAGCATAGCAGAACGCGATTGCCTGGCCTACGTGCATTGCCTCGTGAGAGATCAATGCCGCCAGGTGGCCTAACAGGTCAAGTTTCTCTCCAAACCACTCGATCTGGTCGTCCGGAGTCACAGCTTCGAGAGCAGCTGCCAGCCGTCGGTCTGCGGACGCCATGCGTTCCAGCAGTTCCTCGGCGGGCAAGTCTCCGCCGTACTCCGAGTTGGGGATCAGGTTGAACTCCATCACTCCGGTCCCGATCGCGCGCGTGTATGCGTTCTGAACGTCGATCATTTCCTCAAAGTGCTTTCTGAGCGTGTCCAGTCCGAGCCTAGGTAGCTCTCTGTCTAAGTCCTCGTCGCTCATCTGACTGACGAAACTGCGTGAACAGCCTCTGATGAACTCCCACTCCTTTAGGAGAGCAGCGAAGCACCTGTCCATTGAATGACCCCCTTCGCATGATGCTCGCATGATGCACGTGCATCCGCAATTCGGATCACCAGGATCCGCCAGCCAATTCGCCCACTCTGGAGAACTGCTTCCTTACTGCATTTACTACCTCTATCATATCAGCAATCTCTTGCCAGAGCAAACTCACCGCCCGACCGCTCCGATGTGCTTTACACTAAGCCCGATCGCCCAGTGTGCCTTACACTCAGTCCTCCTGCCTACAATACGCATTACTGCAAATCGTGTTACACTAGAGGTAGAGAAGCAGATGATCGTGTCGCGAGAGTGGAACGCGAGAGCGAATAGTTGAAGTGGATTGCGGGAGCGGAACACGACTGGAAACGAGGCTACGGGTTGGGTTAGGTTAGGTGAGGTGAGGTGAGGGCAGTGGGTGTCACACCATCGTACCGCAGGTTGTGGGAGAAAGAAGCGTTGTTCGATAGAGCAGAAGAGGCCAGGCAGCGGCTTGAGGCCTGTGACCTATGCGCGCACGAGTGCGGAGTCAACCGGCTGGCAGGTGCGAAGGGTTTTTGCAGAGCAGATGATGCAATCGAGATCTCCAGCTACGGGCCTCATTTTGGTGAAGAAGATGTGCTAGTGGGCTCGCGGGGCTCGGGCACAATCTTTCTTACTGGCTGCAATCTGAAGTGCGTCTTCTGCCAGAACTACGACATCAGCCACCTGAGGGACGGGTACGAGGTGTCTCTCGAGAGATTCGCTGAGATCATGATCGACCTCCAGGACAGGGGCTGCCACAACATCAACCTGGTCACGCCGACGCACTTCCTCCCGCAGATACTCTCCGCCCTTGATCTGGCATGTGCAGCTGGCCTCAGTGTTCCTCTCGTGTGGAACTGCGGAGGATATGAATCGGCTGCTGCTCTTCGCCTGCTCGACGGAGTCGTTGACATCTACATGCCTGATGTCAAATTCGGCGATTCTTCAGTGGCCGCTCGCCTCACCGGAGCGCGAGGATACTGGGAAGCAGCTCAACGAGCTCTTCTCGAGATGCACAGGCAGGTAGGCGATCTCAGAGTGGACAGCTCAGGCATCGCGTACCGGGGTCTCCTCGTTCGCCACCTGGTGCTGCCTAGGAATCTTGCCGGAACTGAGGCCGTGCTGCGGTTTATTGCAGAGGAAATCTCGCCGAACACCTACGTCAACATCATGGACCAGTACCATCCGGCCTACGAGGCGCGGTTCCATCCCCCGCTCGACCGCCGGATCACCCGACAAGAGTACAGCGAGGCGCTGCGGATCGCGCGAGAAGTGGGTTTGACTCGACTGGCCTGATTCCAATACGCTGACGCACTGCTTGCGATGCTGGCTGCTTGCGAAGCGCTCGGCCGCCCGTCATGCCCGCCGCGACCACGAAGCAGGCCTGCGACTGCCCCACATGCCCGCGACCACCAGGCAAGCCTGCGACTATGATGCACGCTTGCCCCCCGCCCCCGCACGACATAATCACGCCCGCAGGCATGTCCTGCGGGCGTGACACTTGCGACACTTGCGCACACTGGCGAGCGCCTTATCTTGCCGACAACTCCTCGAGAATCTTCAGCAGATAGTCCCGCCCTCTCACGATATCTCTGCGCTGTTCAGGTCCTGTGATCTCCCTCTCGATCGTCAGGGAGCCATTGAAGCCAAGCCTAGCCAGTTTGGAGATCAGGGTGCGGAAGTCCACCCTTCCCTGCCCAATCGGTAATTCCCTTCCCAGAGCTCTCACGTCTGTCGGGTATTCCCCATCCTTGGCATGCACACCGCGGACCAGCGTACCGAGCACGTCAACTGCGTCCACCGGGTTCGCCTTGCCATACAGCAGCAAGTTCGCAGGATCGAGATTCACCCCGAGGTTGTCGAGCCCGGTGTCCTCTATCGCCCTGCGAAGCGTGATCGGGGTTTCCTGGCCTGTCTCAAACCAGAACTCCAGGTTCCGCTCCCGGCAATACTCTGCGATTTCCTTGACTGAATCCACCACCTCTCGGTAGAGAGGATCGGAAGGATTCTCCGGAATGAAGCCAACGTGTGTAGTGATGCTCGAGACCCCGATCGCCACAGCAAAGCGCGCCGCCTGCTTCAGCGCCTCGAGCCTCTCCGGCCGGTACTCTCGAGGAACTAGACCCAAGACCTGGGGACCGTCTATGAAGTCCCACTTCTTCGGGCCCGGCCATCCTGCCCAGAGCGTGGTGATGTCAATTCCTTTTCTCTGAGTCTCACGGACGACCTTATCTGCGTTCTCGGTCGTGTAGAGGTTCATGTCCCAGCATCCGAGCTGGCAGTTATCAAGACCCATCTCCTGAACTGCACCTAGACCCTCGCTCAGGAGTTGTTCCATGCTCACGAAAACGCCTATCCTCATGAGCCTAACCTCCAATGAGCCCGTCGTTATCAGCTGGACCCGGTGGGCCAGCCACTATGAGCCGAACCCCAGTGAACCCGCCACTATAGGTCGAACCCCAGTGGCCCCGCGGCTATGAGCCGAACCCAAGTGCAAGTGAACCCGCGGCTATGAGCCCTGCCCCAGTGACCTGTCGCTTCCGTCTCTCTAGACAAACCACCAGCATCCGGGGCTGATCCCCTTGATGCTGAAGTCGCGCTGATCTGGCGGGAGAGACTCGAGCAGCTCCCTGGCCTTTCTACCTATAGCCGCGGCCGCTAGCTCCACGTTCCTCCTGCCCACCTCCGCCGACGCGTGCTTCCGCGGATCCAGTCCGCCGATTCCGGAGGGCGGTTTCATGTCGAGGTTGAGTTCACCATCACCAAGCTCAGACAGATCAACCCTGTCCGGATAGAAGAACATCATATTGGACGTCTCCCACTTGGCTGCATGGTCCGTGCCGGACTCCTCGCATCGGCTCAGTGTTACCTCCCACAAGCCAATGCCTCTCACAGTCCCGTCCGCCACCACCGGCTTTAGAGCCTCTTCGATCATATCGATCTGCTGCTGCATGTTATGGCCGGACACACCGATAATGACCCGGAATCCGGTTCTCTTCAGTCTATCGAACAGCTCAGTCAGCACAGGCACCAGGTATGCCTGGTTGAAAGCCGAGTGGAACCATATTGGCGGATACACGACCCCACCGAACTGCTCCGCGCACTTGACGAGTATGGCATGAGCTTTGAGCGCGTCGTTGCCCAGGGGCAGGTGACGGCCGTGCCACTCGATCAGTCCGAAAGGCACGTATACGACCGGAAACCTCCTCGCAGCCTGTTCCAACTGGCTCGGCCGCATGAACTGCATTTGTACTTCTCTTGAGAGCGTGTTGTCCATGCCAATCCCCCTTATCGAAACAAATGCCTCTACTACGCCTTTTCCCTCATTTCGCGGTTCTCTATCTCACGAATCCTTAGAATCTTCGGAGTAGAACGCCCATCGACATACTCCAAGCTCAACCACCTTGAAAGAAGTCGTACTGCCAGCACAGGACCAACGATCTGCGCGCCCATTGCTATCACGTTTGTGTCGTTGCTCAGGCGCGCTCGCTCAGCAGAATAGATGTCATGACACACAGCCGCATATATGCCCTTGAACTTGTTTGCAGCGATGCACATGCCTATCCCGGTACCACACACCAGGATGCCGTTCTTAACGTAGCCACTGTCCCGAATGGCCCGGGCGACACGCTCCGCTATTACGGGATACATCGTGTCGTCATCGGGTCCACAGACTCCTAGGTCCTCATAGGGTACGCCCTCTGAGTCTAGAAATGCCCTAAGCTCCATTTTCAGAGCATAGCCGTTATTATCCGAGCCGATCACGTAAGTCTTGCTACCTAGGTGAGACATATTCTCCAGCCTCCGCTATTTGCCATTGATGTTAGGCCTGACAGGATCTGAAAAGGAGTTGAAGATGTCTACATGCCACCGGCGGCAGCAACTTCCTTCTCAAACTCGTCAAGGTTGAAGGTTTCGCGGTTAAACATCTGACTCTGCAGGAAGACTTCGCTGCCGTCTTTGCTCATCATGAGCGGGAGCTTCAATATCGAATAGACCCATGCCATCAGGCCCGGCAGAGGATCACGGAGGCTGTTGACCTCATCGTAGCACTTCCCGCGTCGGAACCAGTCCCGCCAGTACCGCAGCTTGCCGCGAAAGTCGAATCCCGGACAACCCACGCTCGTCAACAGAGCGGCAACATCGGTAAGCTGCCACCTGGTCCTGAGTCCAACTGGAGGTCGTGGCAAAGTGCTCACCGGGCGATCATAGAGCATGTCGATATACGTGCGGAGATAATCGACTCCCCCAATGTAAGCAGTGATCGCGCCTGGCGCCAGCCTCGGGTTGGCGTCTATGAAGTAGGCCTTGCCCGTCCTGCTGTCCTCGATGTAGTCGAAACTCATGAAGCCGGTCCAGTTAAGCTTTTTGATCAGCAGTGCATCGTACTCATCGATATCCGGCCGGTCAATGACTTCCTTGAGACAACTCGTTCCTCCTATGATCGGATAGACATGAAGGCCGCGAAAGACGACTCTGCCGAGGATTTCGCCATCTTTGGCCAGCATAACGCTTGATAGAAGGGATCCCTTGACGAAACGCTGCATGACAGGGAGTTCAGACTCTGGGATCGAGAACTGCTTCACTATCGTGCGGTAGGCCTTTAGAAGCTGGTCGGGGTTTTCAGCTATCCGTTGACCGCTGCCGCTGCACGACTTCCGCAGCTTCATTATCACCGGGTATTCGACCTGCCTGGCCAGGCGCTCGACCTCATCCCATGATTCAGGCATCATTGTTGATTCGGGCACCGGAATCCCCAGCTCCTGGGCAAGGGCTGTGGATCGAGTCTTGTCATGAACTTGCATGATAGCATCGAACGGCATGAACTGACACCGAGTATACCGTGCCAGTTCCTCTCGGAAGACTGACATCACGTACCCTTCCTCGAAGACGGGCACATAGATGTCGTAGTTCCCTGTGCGGAGCTCGTTTATCACAGCTCGAGCAAAACCAACAGGATCGTACCAAACCGAGGGGAAGTAGAGCTTCCGGGATAGGGCGTTCGAATAGAGGCAAAAGTCGAGGCGCTGATGGCCGGCGGCCGTGACCTCATACCCGAGACGAGCCAGATGGCGAATGATGAACAGCCCCGTCGGTGTAAGCGTTCCTGTGACAAATGCGCGCATTATGCTACTCCCTTCTACCGGCAAGTCCGGTCGCTACAGCCACCGGATATCGCAATACGTCTTAGTGATAGCAGGCACTTCAACCAGCGGTTTCAACAGGATTTCGTATTCGAGCGAAGCGATTGCCCGCTTGCAGAACGCAGTCAACTCCTTCTCGCGGGTATCTGCAGTGACCACAAGGTAATCGGCATTTGCCTCCATTGCAAGGTTGTTGGCCGCACGCATAACCTCGCACAGTTCGCCCTGGCTGTGAACGATCGGATCATAGACATCCCAGGTGCGAACGACATCTCCAGGGGCCGGGATGCGAGGCAGAGGCAGGAGTCCGCGCAAGGCTTGTACGACGGGCCTGGCTGCGCTGTAGTACCATGGAATGCTAACAGCTATCTTCTGATAGTCCTCGCTGCTGTCCCATAGTCGAATACTGGTCTGCCCACACCGGATGAGGCCGCGGCAGTACTTGCGAGACAGCGTTTCTTCACCAGACGTCCAATCGGGCACCAAGTCGTAATCGCGGTAATGTTCTGCTACCAATCTGCGATCTTCGGCAAAATCGTAGTCGTCCAAGACCTCTACTCCAGCCGCAACCCGTCTCCGCCTGGTTACGGGAAACAGGTAGAACTTCCGCGTACCGACAAACTGTGCGCCGCCTCGGGTAAGGATCCGTTTTGACCTTACATTGTCCTTCTTGACCAGACCGAACAGAAACTCCACCCCGCGGTCTTTGGCCACCGCGTCAAGGGCCACCCAGATTCGGCCCATGACGGGGTTGAGGCCTCGGTCTGAAACCTCAGGGTTGGCTCGCCAGTCAAAGATCAGTGCGCCCTTGTGGAACGTGCCGCCAACTCGAAGCCTCTGAAAGGCCATGCCCATGACTCCGAGTAGGACGCCATTGTCTTCCGCGACCATCAGAACTGAATCACGGAAGTGCTTCGCCCGGAAGAAGTAGTCGCGGCGACGAACGGTCAACTTGATCTGCGTACCCTGTACTGATTTCTCTTCCATCCGGCATAGCGCATCGTTGTCTCGGGCTTCGGCTGGTCGCACGATCACGTATACCACCTCTTTCCTACGCAAACGCCTCGCCGGGTCCGTAGGTTGCGAGCGCGGTCGCGATATATGAGTTCACACACACGTCGTTCGTGTCGTAAGCAAACTGCCAGAGTTTTCGACTTAACTGCCTGATTACCTCCATACACCTAGGATTGGAAGCGAGATTGCGGGTCTCGTCCGGATCGCTTCTCAGGTCATATAGCTCGTCGAAGTCGAACCCATTGTAGACGAACTTCCACTCTTTCGTCATGACGGAACGCTGGATCCCGTAGAGTTCATTGCCATTGCTCTGAGTGAAGACAGCATCGCGCCAACTATCGGGTGTCTTGCCAAACAGGAACGGCGCCAGGCTCATGCCCGCCATCTTGCCGTCGACCGGGGCGCCTGCGAGCTCAAGAAATGTCGGAGCGAAGTCTGCGAGCGAGACGAAGGCGTCTACAGTCCTGCCAGGCCCCTCCATGCCGATCGGCCATCTCATGGCGACGGGGATGTGGTACGCTCCTCTGAAGCACGGGAGGCCTTTGCACCACAGACCGTGCTCCGCAACGTAATCTCCATGGTCGGAGATGTACAAGACTAGCGTATTGTCTGCCTGCCCCGATTCCTCAAGGGCGTCGAGCACCTGGCCGAAGAGGTAGTCCTGATACGAGCAAAACGCGAGGTAGTGCCTGATGGCCTCTCTGTGCTCACGCTCGGACAATTGGTCAAACCGGCCTCTCAACCTCCTGTACAGGCCTGGCTTATCGTCCATCAGGTCTCCGAAGCTCGCCGGCAGTTCTATGTCGTCGAGGTCGTACATATCGACAAACCTCTGCGGCGCGAAGTATGGATCATGCGGGCCCAGAGTGCCAACGAAGTGGCACCACGGCTTGTCCGCACTTCCCTTTCGCCTCCTTAGCGCTTCTACGGCGTCGCTCACGACTTTCTGGTCTCTGAAGAGATCCTCATGTTTACCGTAGTGGGTGTACAGCGGGTAGCCCGGCCGCAGTATCTCTCCCTCTCCCCTCACGCGATCGGGAGATCCGCTTTGCAGCCTCTGGTATTGGCTCCACTCCCGCATGTCCGGGGGAGTATGGTAGTAGCGGTCGCTGTTGTCCCTGACTGCTGCGGAACCAGAAGACATGTCCCAGCCCCTGTCTCGTGGAGTCTCGACTGAGCTCACGTGCCACTTCCCTGAATAGTACATATCGTAGCCGCTATCTCTCAAGTCCTAGCTCCAGAGCCTGACTCCCTCATGGAGGCCGCGAGAAAGCGTGTTCGGAACATCGACGTTGTTCCACACTCCGTGCTGGGACGGGTACAGGCCTGTGAAAAAGGTCGCGCGGGACGGGCAGCAGTGAGGCGACGGACAAAATGCCTGAGTAAAAACCACTCCATCACTGCAGAACCGCTCGAGGTTTGGCATCCGCGCCCTCGAATACGGAGGAATGGTGTCGGCTCGCTGTTGGTCGGTCATGAACACAAGGATGTTTGGTCGTTGCATGTTGTTGTTCCTCCGTCTCTTGTTGCGTGCTGATCGTGTTTCTGATCGTGCTGCTTGTGATCTAGTACGTGCCCATAGCTAATCCCCTATCGACAAAGTGGCGATAGGTCTCGTAGTTCACTGTATCCGGAATCGAGTGATCGCTGTGCAGGGCGTATCCGTAGTTGCCCTTCACTATTGGGATCTTCGCCTCCAGCTCTGCATCCACTCTGCTAAGGTCATTGGTGTAGAGCTCACGCACATCGATTCCGCCCATGAAAGACAGCCTGTCACCATAGTCACGGTAGAGCTTCAGCAGATCCATTCCCGCCTTAACCTCAATGACCTGAAGACAGTCAATCCCCGCCTCAATCATTCCTCCGACCAGAGGCTCCACGTACCCGCACGAATGCATGATGACAGGCAAGCCGAGGGATTTCGCATAGTCGATCGTCATGATGTGCCCTGGCTGGATGATCTCCTTGTACATTGCGGGCGACATGAACGGCCTCTGCTTGAAGCCCATGTCCTCATAGTACCATATCCCGTCCGGCTTGCCTTCCTCAGAGAAGAGGATCTCCTGCAAATCGATCGTGAGCTGTGCATAGACCCTGACCATGTCCTTCACCCAGTCGGGATCAAGCCCCATGCCCATGAGCATGTACTCGTGCCCGCAGAGAGGATGCATGAGCTCGAAGACATTGGTGCCTGACCACACAAAGAAGCGCTGCTTCTCCCTGGCATGGTTCTTCGCCCGGCGGTAGCCTTCGAAGTTGATCCTCTTCCTGTCGGGCTTGAGTTTGGGCTTGATTAGCTCCTCCCACGCAGTTCTGTCCTTCACGGTGAAGTCGACATGTTCCGGGGTGGAGTCGTGCAGTTTGTGTCTTCGGAGAAAGGCTCCGTTGCCGTCCTTCAAAAGGATGGTCTCCTCGGTCTCCTCAATGACCTCAGGCACGAAGTCCGGGTCAGCCATCATGTTGAAGACCCATGCTTCCTCCATGTCGTAGCCGAAGTGATCGGCGAGGTTTTCACTGCCTGACAGGTGCCCGGCCGACTTCCACTTCGTCAGGGTGTCTCCCCAGAAGTGTTCATACAAGCCGATTCTGTCAACCGGCTTGCGTGCCAGTATGTTGGTCATTCTCTCGATGCTTGTCATCTTGTCCATCTTGTTCCCTCCGACGAAACGCCTACAGCCTTATCTATCACCAGGGTCACATCCGGGTGCAGCTGCAACAGAGTCGCAGGAACATCGGTTGTGATCCTTGAGCTCAACATCTTCTCGACAGCGAACTTCTTGCTCGCACCGGAGGCGATCACTATGATCCGCTTTGCAGACATGATCGTCCCGAGTCCCATTGTCAGGGCCTGCTTGGGCATGGCTTCGATAGAACCGAAGGGTTCGCAGTTGGCCTGCAGGGTCGATTCCGTGAGAGTCACCACATGGGTCTCGAGCAGCAGCTCCCGGTCAGGCTCATTGAACCCAATGTGGCCGTTGCGCCCTATTCCTAACAGAGCCAGGTCTATCCCGCCGGAGTTGCGGATCTTCTGCTCGTAGAGCCTGCACTCCTCATCTGCATCCTTCGCCTCACCATTCGGGATGTTTGCAGACCCGGGCCGTATGTCAACGTGATCAAAGAGGTTTTTCCTCATGAAGCTCCGATAGCTGTTCGGGTCACTTGGGTCAATCGGGTAATACTCGTCGAGGTTGAACACTGTGCACTGGGCGAAGCTAACGCGCCCCTCTTTGTGGAGCCGAACCAGCTCCTGGTAGGTTCCTACGGGTGTGTTTCCAGTTGGCAGGCACAAGACCGCCTGTGGGTTGCCCCGCAACAACGCGGCGATCTCGCCTGCCACGTACCTGGACAGTTCATCGTAGCTCTCCTTGACTATCAGATTCACAGTTCTATCACCTCTTACAAAATACTACCTGGTGACTGACATGGCAGCCCATGTAGCCCCCATATAGTCCAAGAGCACGAAGCCCTCACGCATCCATTGCCACCCAGATGCACTCGCTGCAGTGTCAACACGTCTGTTGGGGCCTCACGGCATCCGTTGCACCCCAAGCAAGGGGTGCTGACTACCCCGAACTCGGCGGGTAGCACTGCACCAGGACCATGGCGCTGTCGCCGGAGTTCTGGCACACGAACTCTCTCACTCCATTCGGCACAAAGAGCTGATCTCCCCTAACCACGTCAAGGTATCCGTCCTCGTAGTACAGCCTGCCGCTGCCTGAGACGACTATGAGGCTGGAGAAGCTGTGCTCCGTGTCGATGCTCAGCTCAGAACCAACCTCGACGCGATCCATGGAGAAAACCTGCGTCCTGTCAGGGCCGATCAGAGTCTGCCTGGAGTTGTGGCTGCCTGTGGAGGCAGGCGGCGAGGTGAGGCAGTACCTCTCCAGCAGTTCCGACCTCTCGACGCCTTCATAGTGGAAGCAGTCAAACATCGTATCAAAGCCAAGTCCTTGGTGGCACAGTTCATCTTGTAGATCCAGGCCTCCGGGCGTGCGCCTCTCGACCCTGATCGTGTAGTCCGTCGGTTCCTGAATCTCGATGAGGAAGCAC
The DNA here is from genome assembly GCA_012719595.1 of Bacillota bacterium. Taxonomy (GTDB): domain Bacteria; phylum Bacillota; class DTU014; order DTU014; family DTU014; genus JAAYAB01. The sequence goes on along the minus strand of JAAYAB010000178.1, from coordinate 14,494 downwards.
CCAGGTCCGATGGCGTGCGGTACACCGCCTTCGACGAGATACACGTCGCCCGGCCTGACATAGATCTTGTGCAGCGCATCCATCATTCCTTGAACGTCCTGAACCTCAAACAGGCGCTGCCAGTCGCGTCTCGTGACCCCCGGCTTGAACCCAAGCAACACATACGGGGGCTCAGCTCCAATAGTGCGTCCGCCCAGTATGAACCAAGCCTCCGTCTTTCCGTAGTCCGAATGAAAGAGTCTCTTAGCAGCGGCTTTATCAGGGTGGACCTGAATGGCAAGACGTTCAGCCGAGTCGAGAACCTTGATCAGAACACCTGTGACTTTTCCAAAGCGCTCGACATGCCTGCGGCCGAGGAAGGCGACTGGATCGCTGTCGATCAGATCCTTGAGATACAGTCTCTCGCCGTTGTACTCGAGCTGACTCAGTCCCTCACGTGTGTCATTGCCAGCACGAGGATTGTACGAAGTGACGAGCGACGATACCCATTCCTCAGGGAAGTAGCTGTCCAACGGACTCTCAGAGCCATGCCACTCGTCAATGAGCTTCCCGCCTGTGTATGTTCTCCAAACGCGGGTAGTGCACAGTTTCAGAGGCTGCCGGCTGAGAGCCGACGCGTCCTTCATTATCTCTTCCTCCAGAAAAGCTGCGCCGTCCATTCTAGACGGAAAACCCTGATCCCTGGTCGTGGACAGGTTCAGTCGAAGCTTCCGGCAACTCAAAGGACGCCCTCTCCTCTGAAGTCAGCCTGAGCCAGACAGGCAACCAAGACCAAATCCATTCCCGCTGCCGGTCCGGAAGCCCATTGATGAATGACTCTATGACAAACTTGAGCCTTTTCCAGCTCATGATCGCCACTGCAGCCACCCAGACGAGGTACAGCCACACTTCTGGGCAACCGTGAGCGATGGCGATGACCGGCACGGTGATCTGCAGCGGGAACATGAAAACAAGTATCGTTGTCGCAACCGGCCTGATTGCGTAGAGCACCAAGCATACGCCGAGCCACAGGACAACCAGCTTTCCGGGCAGGTAGCCCGACCTGGCAAGCGCGATACCTGTGCCTAGCGTCAGAGCTGAGTCTACAACCACGTCTCGTTCGCCTATCCAGGAAGGCGGCGTGTTTGAGCGGCGGGCGAACTTGCCGTCCACCGTATCGGTGCTCCACAGCAGCAGGTTGTACTTGACCAACCTGCCCAGCGAACTGACGGTTTTCTCCCAGGGCATCACCGCCAGCGCCATTCCACCCAATAGCCGCGAGATTGTCAGTAAATCCGCGACCGTGCGAGCCCACGGAATAGGTCCGTCTTCACGTAGATGCGCATCGCCCGTTGTGATCTCGTTTACTGGCTCGCTCACTGATTGGTCCACCTCCGTGCTGACACTCCGAAGAGCGCAGTAACCTTCACGACCGTGGAAGTGAATCGCGCAATCTCCTTGAATCTGTGAGTTCTCCGCGCCGAACTCAGATACCTGCATAAGAAGGAATCACCATTCTATGCAGCCAATACTAAGCCTCGATATGCACATAGAGCTGTAGGAGGAACAACAGATGCGTGTAATGAGTTTCAACTTGAGATACGACAACCCGGGCGACAACGGCAATTCGTGGAGCTTCAGACGGCCTGCCGCTAGATCAGTTCTGGAGGAGTATGCCCCTGACATCCTCGGCGTTCAGGAAGGACTCCCCCATCAGGTCGATGACCTGCGGTGCTGGCTGAGCGAATACACTGACGTCGGCCGTGGCCGCGAGGCAGATCTCGGCGGCGAGCACTGCTCCATCTTCTTCCGCACCAGCGCCTTCAAATTGCTCGACCACGGAGACTTCCAACTGTCAGAAACGCCAGACGTTCCCGGGAGCAAGAGCTGGGGAACTCACTGCACGCGCATCGTGACTTGGGCGCTCCTGCAGAGCAAGGAATCCAACAAGAGAGTACTGGCAGTCAACACGCATCTCGACTACGGTAGCGAACTCGCCCGGGCGAAGAGCGCAGAACTCATCCTGAACCACGTTGGATCGTTTGCCGACATCGACGGGGTCGTGATCACCGGCGACTTCAACGATACGGTTGAGGGCGTTATTCGGGAGTTCACAGAGTGCAAAGGCTACATCGACGCACTGGCTGCAGTAGACGAAACTGGCCCCACAGCGCATGGCTTCACAGGACAGGGCAGGGTGCGAATCGACTACGTGCTGGTTTCACCTTCCTTGAGACCAACACGAGGCGGAGTCATAACACAAAAGCTCAGCGAGATGTTTCCATCTGACCATTTCCCGATCTACGCAGATCTTTGCTGGAAAGAAGAGTGAGGGGGCGCAGTGCCACTGCGCTCCTGCCTACACCGTGGCGCATGACAGCGCGCTCTGCTATCAGCGGCGAGGCGAACGCGACGCGTGAGACCGACCAGTGCTACCGCCCTTTCAGCCAATCCGTGTGAAAGACTCCATCGCGGTCGACCCGCTGATAGGTATGCGCGCCGAAGTAATCCCTCTGCGCCTGCACGAGGTTGGCAGACAGGAATGGACTTGTCAGATTGTCAAAGTGCGATAGCGCGGCACTCATGGCCGGAACCGGGACTCCATGAGCCAGGGCGGTCATCACGGCTCTCCGCCAGCCCCCTGTTCTGCGCCTGAAGTCGCCGCTGAACTGCCTGGTAGTGACCAGACTGACTTGGCCTGCATCCTCGAGATAGGCTTCCTGGACTCGTGGGAGCAGTGAAGATCTAATGATACATCCGGCCTTCCAGATTCGAGCGATCTCATGGCATCTGAGCCCGTAGCCGTATTCCCTCGAGGCCACTTGGAGCATCTTCATTCCTTCTGCGTAAGCCATCACTGTTGAGAGGTAGAGCGCATCCTTCAGATCTCTCAGCAGCGAGGATGCATCGCATCCGGTGGCGCCTTCGATCGCTCCTCGAACGGCCCCAATTCCATAATCCCTCAGTCCGGTCCTGCCGAACGAGCTGGACACGAGCATCCGCTCGCTCTTGATGGCTGACATGATTCTGGCCTCAACCGCCGCGCTGATAGTGGGGACGGCGACGCCCAAGTCAAAGGCGTCCTGTACGCCCCACTTGCCTGTTCCCTTCTGCCCTGCAGTGTCGAGGATCATGTCCACCAATGGCTGGCCTGTCTCAGCGTCCGCCCTGTCCAGCACCTCGGCGGTGATCTCCATCAGGAATGAACTCTGTTCCTGGTTCCACTCCGCGAAGGTGCCGCTGATCTCCCCTGCACTCATGCCGAGGACCTTTCTCATCACATCGTACGCCTCGGCAATGACCTGCATGACCCCGTACTCTATCGAGTTGTGCACCATCTTGACATAGTGGCCTGCGGATCGAGGCCCTATGTAGGTCACGCAGGGACCGTCCTCTGCCTGGGCCGCGATGGCTGAGAGCAGCTCTTTCAGTGCAGAGTTGTATGTCTCCTCATCGCCGCCAGGCATGATCGACGGACCATTCAGCGCGCCATACTCGCCGCCACTGATTCCCACGCCCATGTATGAAAGGCCCAGCTCCGAGACTCGGTCGTAACGCCGATCGGTGTCTCTGTAATAGGAGTTGCCTCCGTCTATGATTATGTCTCCGTTATCCAGAAGGGGAAGCAGTTGATCGATAACAGAATCGACAGGCGCGCCGGCCTTTATCATGAGCATTATCTTGCGAGGTCTCGACACCGATCCTACTAGCTCTTTATAGCTGTATGCAGGGGAAATACGCCGATTCGCCGCTGTCTCAGAGACAAACCGCTCTGTGACATCAGGCTCCCTATCGTATACGGTGACGCTGTATCCTTTCGACTCAATGTTGAGGGCGAGGTTCCGTCCCATCACCCCAAGTCCTATCAGGCCAATGTCGCTCTTTGGCATCGCACATCCCCCTGCCTCAACGTCGGTGCGATCCACCTGACTCGGTGCTACGCACCCGACTCAGTCTCATTCACCCCATCCGGTTCCATGCGCTTGACCCGATCCCATGCACCTAACCCGGTCCCACGCACCTAGCCCGGTCGCATACACCTGCCCCGGTCCCATGCATCTGGCCGGGCTCTAGGCACCTAGCACCGACATCTTCTCGTACCATTCCATGTACTCGCCAAACCTCTCCTGATAGAGGCTGGCCTTCCCGCTATCTGGAGTCACTGTCCTATCTACCTCAGCGGGGAATTGCTCCAGGCTGCTGATCTCACCCATAGCCTTGGCCGCAAGAGCAATCGCGCCCATGGTAGAGGCGTCACTTATGCTCGAAACAAGGATCTCCCTCTGGAAGATGTCTGCCAGCATCTGCAGCCACTTGGGTGAACGAATGATGCCGCCAGACACGTAGATCCGCTCCGGTTCGCAGCCTACGCTCAGCAGCTTCAGGTAGCATTGATACAGGTTGAAGAGCACACCCTCGAGGATCGCGTAGTACAGGTCGCCGAGGGAGTGTGAGAGGGTGAGCCCGAAGAACCCGCCCCTCCTATTGTCGTGCCAGCCCGGGCATCGCTCGCCGTAGAGGAAGGGCAGAAAGATCGGAGCGTTCCTGACGTCCACTTCGTCTGTCAGTACGTTCAGAGACTCGAGATCCGGGACTCCCCTGCACATGGACTGTCTCAGCCACTCAACACAGTTGCCGGCTCCCGATGTGGCAGCCCCGGCCAGCCACTTGCCTTCAGCCGTGTAGTAACACCAGGTAGATGGGTTCTCAGGCAGGACAGGCTTTTGGAACGCCACCCTCAGGGCTGCGCTGGTGCCTACAGATATGGTCATGCTGCCGCTCTTGAGAGCGCCCGACCCGATCTGAGTGAGCGCGCCGTCCGCACCGGCAATGACCACCGGCGTGCCAGCGGGTATCCCAATCCTCCTGGCCGCTTCTTCCGACAGCCTGCCCAAGTGTTCGGACGCCCAAATCGGCGAGAGGCTCTCTCGCCTGAGCTCTGCGAACTCGAGGATCGAATCGTCCCAGTCCAGAGTGTGTATGTTCATGAGCCCGGTGCCGGAGGCCACGTTCTGAGAGACAGCGGATTCACCAGTCATTCTCTCAAAGAGGTACTCCGGCTGCGATGAGATGTACCGAGCATCCTCCAAGCCTGGCGCCATTCGCTCCCGCATGCATTTCCATTTCCACAGAGGATACATGCTGTGGACATAGCATCCAGACCGCTGATAGAGCCAATCCCTGAGTTGTTGGTCCTGACGATGCACGTTCACACAGTCGGCTGCCAGTCGGTCAGCCCAGGTCATCATCCGTCCCAGCGGAGATCTGTTGCGGTCAAGCAACAGCAAGCTGTGCCAGATGCCGCAGAGGCCAATGGCATCGATCGGAACACCTGCCGCCTGAATGGCGAGACGAGCACACTCTACGACCGGTTCGTACATCCCTTCGGGGTCGAGTGACACTACGTCACCTGTGGACTTCCCATAGGGCATACTACGGCTGCAAAGGACTCCGCTCCCTGTGGAATAGACCAGAGCCTTGGCCGAGGAAGTGCTCGCCTCCAGTCCCAGGACGTTCACCGACGTGTGTTCCTCCCTATGCCACTACGCTACTTCACCTCTTTACTATACCACTCTCTGAGGATGGCCTCAGCTTTCTTGCCGTATATGCCGAAACTCCTGTCCGTCTTGGCTTCGTCTATGCTGTAGAGCTTGTGACTCCAGTCCCACCAATGGTACCCGGAAAACCACGGCTCATCCCAGAACGCCTTCAGCGCAGTCAGGTAGAACTTCGCCTGCTCGTCTTCATCATACGGGAGCTCGGTTGCACCATCCCAGGGCATGTCGAGGCATCCCTTGGCACTCCGGCATCCGATCTCTGCGAAGTAGATGTTCGGACCGAATCTCTTGTGTATGCCGTAGAGCTTCTCCTTCACCTTCTGCCAGTTCGCCATCAAGCCCTCTACGCTGCCATCCGTCTGCCGGCCTACAGGATAGTAGCCGCTGATGCCTATGAGGTCGAGGTCTCCCAGCCAATCAATTCCGTCCTCATTGCCATGGTTGGCGTTGTATGTCACAATGCCGTGATATACCCCTCTGACTACATCGATCACTTCCCGCCAGTAGGCGGTCTTTCTCTGCGTGCCTACCATTTCGCACCCGATGCAGTACATCTCGCACCCGGTTTCCTCTGCGATCTCGGCATAGTGGCGCATGTACGCTCGGTAGGACGCAAACCAGGCCTTCCAGTAGTGGTCTGCTCCGTCGGGGAAGTCGATGTAAGCGCGCCACAGTCCGTCCCGAGGATTGATGACAGGCTTCAGGCAGACTTCCATGCCCATCTCATGGGCCTTGTCAATGATGAAGCATATGTCCTTGTCTGTCGGGCTCATTTCGTAGTCGAAGTACACCCGGGTGGACAGCACTGTGTCTTGAGGTGTATCGAACGCGAAAGCTATCGACGCACATCCCGTATCCTTCAGCTTCTTCAATGAGTCCACTGCGTACGGCTCTCGGTACTCGCCTCTTCTTCCCATCCAGCCGAAGGTGAACCCCTTCACAAACATGCGACGATCCACATGTATTCCTCCTCATGAAGCTCACAACGAATTGCTCTTGATGAAATCAACAAGCTCATCAACCTTGGCAAAGGCCACACAGGTCACTGTGTCTGCTGCGCCGTAATAGACGGCGATCCTGCCCGTACGTGCGTCAGCCAGCGCTGCACAGGGGAACACCACGTTCGGCACATCTCCGACGCACTCGTACAGAGTCTGCGGTGAAATGATGTACGGCGCAGTCCTGTACATTACCTTCCACGGCTCCTCAAGGTCGAGAAGAGCGGCCCCGGCGCTGTATACGAACCCGTTGCACGACGTCAGCACGCCGTGGTAGATCAGCAGCCAGCCCTCTGTGGTCTCTATAGGCACCGGACCTGCTCCGATCTTGGTGCTCTGCCAACCTCCTACGGTGCCCATCACATGGCGGTGGTGCCCCCAGTGAATCATGTCAGGGCTTTCACTGACGAATATGTCGCCGAAAGGCGTGTGCCCGTTGTCGCTGGGCCGGCTCAGCATCATATACTTGCCTCTGATCTTCCGCGGGAACAGCACGCCGTTGCGGTTGAAGGGCAGGTAGGCGTTCTCTATCTGGTAGAAATCCTTGAAGTCATAAGTGTAGGCGACACCTATCGTGGGGCCGTAGTACCAGTTGCACCAGGTGACGTAGTACCTGTCCTCGATCCAGCATACTCTCGGATCGTACCCGTATACGAACCTTCCGATCTCCGGATCATCGCATTTGAAGCGGATAGGTTCGTGTTCGATCTGCCAGTGTATCGCGTCCTCGCTCCGCCCTGCGTGTATCCTCATGTTGCGGGCTCTGTCGTCCACACGGAAGACGCCAGCAAATGCACCCTTGAACGGCACCACGGCACTGTTGAAAATGCTGTTAGAACATGGGATCAGGTTTCTCGGGATAACCGGGTTCATCGTCGAGCGCCAAACCACATCCGAACAACCCTGAGGCCTCTCCTCCCAGGGGATATTGGCAAGCTCATTGCCGATGATAGCAACTCTGCTCATCGCTCTCAACCTCCGCCGCTATACTCCTTGATGACTGACTTGTTGATGACAAAGCTGTCCATGTGGACAAACGTTGCGCCGGGGCTTACCCCTGTCAGGAGAGCCCGCATCAACTACACTGCTCCGTACTTGAGGAGCGCATCCCTCATCGCCAGAATATTCTCGTCTTTGCAGTAACTCGTTATCGTGTTTGCGCTCGAGAGAATGTACCCTCCGTCACGCCCGATTCGCGTGACCCTGTCCTTGACTTCCTGCTCCACCTCATGTGGCTTTCCGTTGACCAAGGTATACCTGAGGTCGATGTTGCCAACCAGACAGATCCTCGACCCATACTTCTCTTTGACCTGTTCGATGTCGACAGCACAGGGGTCAAGGGGATGGATCCCGCTGAATCCGAGCTCGATTAGGTCATCGATGATTGGCAGTATGAATCCATCGCTGTGGAATATGGCCGGAACCTTGACTCGGTCCATTACCCTCGCGAGCCTGGGTTTGGCCACCTCGCGGAAAAACTCCGGCGAGAACATCATCGAGCTGTTGAACGCGATGTCGTCTGTGAACCAAATGATGTCAACCCCGCACTGCTGGAGCCTGGTCACCACCTCTGCGCTCCACTCCGCGTATATGTCCAGGATCTCTTCGACGAGTTTGGGGTCATCTACGAGCGCGTACGCGAAGCTCTCCGGCCCCATGCTGAGCAGGAGCGGGTCCAGCCCTATGTTCGTGGCTGCGAAGATCGCATACCTGTCGCCGTGCTTGTCGACGAACTTCTTGACCTGATCGTACCGAAACTGGTCGGTTGGGTCGCCCGGATCGACCATGCTCAAGTCGCTGCGATCCTTGATCTGCCCGCCCACAATGAAGCTGCGGCCTGTCTCGTCTGTCCGCCGCTCTACGTAGATCGTCGGATAAAGGCCCGTGCCGATCCCATCCAAGCAGAGGAACTCGGCCAGTTCACCTTGGTCGTACCGTTCTTTCTTCAAAAGCCTCTGACCTACCACGTAGTCGACTCCGAGTTCCATGAAGGGAACTCGATCGGGCTTCTGGCATCGCAGGGCTGTCAAGACACGCTCTTTAGAGGTCAATCCGATTCCCCCACTCAACTGCAAATCTCGAAATCCTGGGCTTTTGAGAATTGGGTCCTCTCGAACCTCCCCCCGCCTTGATCGGTCTTCTCCCTCGAGGGGAGGGTCGAAGCCATCGAAGCCCGAGAGGCAAGTCGGAGAGGACCCGATCACAGATCGTCCGGATGCCCCGATGCGGAACATATCCAGAGCACCCGAACACAGACCATCGTCCGGATCCGCAACGCAGACCATCGTCGGACACCACGACGCAGATCATTGCTAGAAAACCCGAGCGCAGACCATCGTCAGAGGATCCGAACGCAAATCAGCGATCTATGGTATACTACTCGCCGAAGATGTCGTCTAGGATTGCCTGCTTCTCCGGCTTGATCGATGCCAGGAACGAGCTCCAGTCTTTGTCGCCGCGCTGGAAGCCGCCCCAACCATCAGCCACGCGGCCGAAGTACGGGTCGGTAGCTCCCTCCCACTTGGTGATGGAGTCGACCAGCACCTCATACGACTCTCTGTTCGGCGCCCACTGCCTGAAGGACTCCATCGTGCCTTCGATCAGCTGCTCGCACGGATACAGGGCATTGACCAGTGCGATCAAAGCCTCAGGCTCTGCGGAGTTGGCAGGCAGGCATGCATAGTTGAAGCCCATCGCGGCACCTCTGTAACCGGTGGCCGACGGCCCCTTGGGCACCGGGACGATGCCGAAGTCGAAGTCGACGTCCCAGGCTCCGGTTGCCGGGTTCAGCAGGTCTCTCAGGACGTAGTGGTTCATGTAGAACATCCCAGTCTTGCCCGCCACGAACGCATCAGGCCCATAGCCCCTGAAGATGCCCGCCTGCCACCAGGCGTCCATCTGGTTCAGAGCCTCGACGACGTTCTTCTCGTCTGCCGTGAACGTCATCTTGCCGTCGATGCTCCTGACATACCGGCCGTCGTTGCTCAGCACCACGCTGATCGTCGGGAAGATGTCGAAGCCCCACTGATCTATGGCCCCGTCGTTGTCGATGTCCACGGTCAGCCTCTTTGCGATGTCGGTAAAGGTGTCCCATGTCCACTCGTCGTTGAGGTAGAGCTCATAGGGATCCGGCAATGCCATCGACTCGAAGATCTCTTTGTTGTAGGCTACATACTCCATCATGTCAATGGCAGAGGAGCTCCCTGTGACGAATGCGTAGAGATTGCCCTTGTACCTGAGGCTCTCCATCAGGTCCTTGGAGAGGCTCGGCACGTTGTTCCGGTACACTTCCGGCAGCACATTGTCGAGCGGCATCAATGCCCCCTGGCTCATCAAGGTGACTATGTCGCCACTGCCAATGTGAGAGATCACGTCATAGGCCGACTCGCCGGACATAAGTCTCCTCGTGATCGTGTTGGGATACTGGTCCCACTGGACCTCGAGGACCTCGATCTTGCAGTTGAAGTCCTTCTCGACCTGGAGCCGCTTGTCCATCATCTCGGGGGTGTTGAACAGCGTGACCAAGCCACCATGCAGAAGGAAGGTGACGGTCTTCCCGCCAAGGTTGTACGACTGAGCACTAGCAACACCAAAGAGTGTCAGACACAGACATACCGCAAGCACAACGGAAATGCAGACTCTGAACCTCAGCGCTCTATTCACGAAGATCCCTCCTAGTTGAATGAAGTCGCTTTCTGGGTGAAGTCACTCTCGATTGACCTTGGCATCGGCCACAGAAGCTTGTTCGACGCCTCGTCGACCGTTTGCAGTGCACCTAGCCCAAATCAACCACCTCCCAACTCGTGATCTTCGATTACTCCACCAGCCCTGTCCGTTCTACGCTCTCGATGAAGTGACGCTGCATCAGCACATACACCAGCAGCAAAGGAGCAATCAGCAACAGCATTCCTGTGTTGTTGCGCAGCGTCACGATCGACGGCGTGAGGATACCTGTTCCGATGCGTGAGAGCATCGTGGTCAAGAACGTCTTCCCGCTCATGAACAGGCTGGTATACAGGAAGTCGTTCCACTGCCACACGAAAGCAAAGAGAAACACCGTTACCAGTGCAGGAATCGCATTCGGCAGCATGATCGAAAGGAACGTCCGCAGAGGATCGGCGCCATCGACATAGGCGGCCTCCTCCAGGCTGCTCGACATCCCTTTGAAGAACTGCCGCATTATCAGGATGAATATGCCGTTCTTGATACCCATGCCGGTGACCGACATCAGTACAAAAGGCCAGAAGCTGCCGATCAGGTTGATACCCGGCTCTGGAAGCAGTCCGTACAGGTTGAAGAACCTGAAGTTCAAGTACTGCGGTATTATCGTCACCTGCGGCGGCACCACCAAGACGAAAGCGACCAGAGCGGTGATCAGGCCGCTGCCTCTGAAGCTCAGCCGCGCAAGCCCGTAGCCGATCAACGTGCACGACGCGACCTGCAGCACGCTGACCACGGTCGTCAGCAAACCCGTGTTGAACAGGGCGCGCGGGTAGGACATGAGCTCGATGACAAGCTGGATGTTCTCCAGGGTGAACCTTCTCGGTATCCACCTGACTGTCGCGTCCCACATGTCGCTCTCGGTCATGAATGCCGTGGACAGCTTGGATAGCAGTGGGAAGATGATGACATACGAGATCGCAACCAGGAGCGCTGTCCTAACCAGCACCCACGGCCAGTGCTTTATGTTTCGAAACCATATCCGCCTCAGGCGCAAGGTCGGCAACATCGTTACCCTCCCCACCCTCTACTGGTGGTACAGCACTCCTTTGGAGACAATCTTGATCACGACTGCAAGCACGATCGCAACGAAGGCGAAGTAGAACCAGGCCATCGCCGAGCTCAGGCTATACCCCATTGAGGACAAGGATACTGCGTCGTAGATCGTGTTCATCATCTCGCTGTTTCCAGCCGTGAACGAATCAATAATGGTAAAGATGATGTTTACCAAGATCAAAGGCGTCAGCATCGGGAACGTGACCACCCAGAAGCGCTCCCAGCCCGTGGCACCTTCTGCGTCGGCGGCTTCGTAGAGGGACGCCGGGATCGACTGAAGTCCAGCGAGAAATACGAGTATCTGGATCCCGGACGCCCTGATTATCACTGCGACGTTGTCCACAGCCGCCATGAGGAAGCTGATGAACGAAGACGGAAGGCTCAGCTGCTCGAAGAACGCCCGCACCGCAGCGTCGCTGAACACGGCAGGTCCGCCTGCGCCGACCAGCTCGGAATTCATCAGCACTTGTGTGACAAAGTCAGCTCTCTCCATGCGCAGCACAATGCCGGCTGAAAGGATGACCGGCAGGAAGAAGATGACCCTAGCCAGTGTCCTCCCTCTGAACTTCTGATTCAGAATGATGGCCGAGAACAGGCTAAAGCTGATGACCATCGGGACGTCCTTCAGCGTCTGAAGGAACGCATCCACGATCTTGCGGATGTACTGGGTGTCCACGAACAGCATGAACTCGTAGTGCTTCAGGCCGACATAGTTCAGCTCGTACCCGGTCTGAGTGAACCTGATGTCGCTCAGGCTGATGAGCATTGACTTGATGAACGGGTTGACGAAGAACAGGACAAAGCCTACCACAAAGGGCATCGTGAAAAAGATGCCGTAGAGGGCTTTCTGGCGTTCCAGATTCATTCGGAATCTCTTCATTTGTCCCGTTCACCTCCTGCCACCGCAACGAAATCCCGGGCACCGACCTCGATTCCCTCAACCGTGACAGCGTCGTAGTTGTAGTTGACAATGACCGCACGCCCGTTCTCATAGGTCGTCTTGTAGACGCCTGCTGCGAGGCGCTCGTGATCGACAATCAGCTGTCCCTGCACATCGCGAAGCACACTGTTGAGCTTCCCGTAGAGCGCCACCGCGGACGACTCGAAGTTCCTGTAGTAGACCGACATCAGATAGCTGAACTCAGTGTCTTTCAGAATCGACGGATCCCGATACACCCACCTGTAATAAAGCGACGAGCCTGTCTCCGCTGCTTTGAGGAACGCTTCCCCGGGGTCAACGGAGGTGTTGATCGGCTCACCCGCGTAGTCAATGAGCCCATGAACAGCGATCTGATAGAACGGCACCGTCTCATCCATAATGAAGTACCTACTCGAAGTGGTCGGGACCTCGACGACATTGCGGGCATATGGAAGCGCCAGCGCATTGCCTCCAGACACCATGAGCTCCAGTCCTGTCTCCCTGAACTTGTTCAGCTGATTCCGTATGATCTTCTCCGCCTGACCGCGGTCCACAACAGCCTTGACGTTGAAGTCTGAGTTGACCTGAGTCCCCATGTATCTCAGAGACATGCCCTCGAAGCCGTAACCTACATACCCATCCAAGAAGCGATCCACCAGCACCTCCAGCCTGCCCGGAGACACCACATAGCGGAAGTCCTTTCCGCCCCTCTGGTAGTCGTACTCGGTGATCTCTTCCCTAAAGACCCTGGCCACCTGTCGATCCAGGAACCGCGAGGCGTCCTTCTGTCTGTTGAAGTCATCCATGCCGGAGTTCAGCAGAGACACGTCCGGGAAGAGGTTGACGCCCTGCTCGGCGAGGTACTGCTGAAGGCGGCGCAGCTCTTCCCTGCTGCCGGGGGCCCGATCCATTTCTGCCTTGTATGGGAAGGTAGAGTCGAGCCCACCTTCCAGCCATCCTGAGTACCGAAGCCTGATGTTTGCGACGCCCGCATCCAAAAGGCTTCCAATGATAGACTGGCACTCCGAAAAAGTCGTCAGGGGCACCGTCCTCCTGATCGGGGCGCCTAGTACTGGCGTCTTTATGCTCACACCGCCGATCAGCTCGACAAAGAACGGTATGTCTCCTTGAGTCGCCACCCGCTCGAGCCCGCATTGCGACATGAGGAAATCCCGGTAGTATGCCGCCATCCCAACGTAATCAGCGCTGTCGCCATAGAGGAAGCCATATCGGACTGACACGCTGCCTGTCGACTTCCTCGCCTGAAATGCGCTTCTGATGTTCCAATGCTCGCTCGGCAGCGAGATCCGCCCTTCAGGCATCACGATGATTTCCGCACAGACTGTGTTGTACGAGTTTGTTCTCCCGGCTATGTCTGCCTTGATTCTGGTATTGGCTGCCCCATCTTCGATGATCCCGACCAGGCTCATATCGCCCCGTCTGATCCCAAAGACCGGGAGGCGAATCTGTTCAGAAGTAGGCGCGTCCCAGGACCGCTGTGTTGCATAGTCAGGACCGTACACTGGACGCCGATACGATTCTGCATACAGCTTTCCGTTGTTGAGGTAGATCAGCGCTCCTGAGCCGTCGGGCACAAAGATGTACCCCTCTTCGCTCTGGTCGGCCGCGCCGAAGTAGTCGAGCAACGATACCGAATGCAGCGGATAGGAAACGTGGTTGCCGCTGGCGTCCAACACGTCAGCAGGATACTGGATCTCATCCAGCGGAACCGTCACAACCAGGTCGCGGCCGTCCAGCCTGTATTCGATCGGAATCGCGAACACCTCGACCTTGGGCTTCGGAGGATCCAGGTCATTGGCTATGTGGTCATCCTGCACGTCAAAGGGCGTGTAGCCGGTCTCTTTGATGAGCGCCGTCATGTCTTCGATATCCCAACGGGAGGCCTTGGGGTTGAGCATCATGACAACGCCCTGCTTCATAGATTCAAGCAGCTTCGATACGTGGGAAGCCCGCAGCAGGCTCCTCCGGTCAACATCGCTCCTGTTCTTGACGATGGTATCGACCAATGCGGCGAACAGCTCCCTCTCCTTGGCGGTCGTGAGCGACTCGCCGGGAGACCTGAGAGCGTAGTCGCCTAAGAACGAGCGGCTGTCGACGTCAGCGATCTCTACCCGTTCGTAGTCCGGACCGATAGGCTCCAGAGAGAGCGGCAGGTAGTTGTCGTAGAAGAGTTTCTTGTCGCGATCTCTCTCAATAGAGTCCACGATCTGCTGTAACCGTTCTGCAGAGACCAAGACAGGCAG
>JAAYAB010000177.1 GCA_012719595.1 Bacillota bacterium | reverse complement strand
TGGGTCGAACTCTGGCGCGAGTTCGGCCGGCTGCCATTCTCTGCGTTGCTTGAGCCTGCGATCGAATACGCGGAGAAGGGGTTTCCGGTTAGCCCGATCACGGCCTATGCGTGGGAGCGGGGGGCGAGACGCCTGGGCAGCCGGGAGGACTACGCTTCGGTGTTCTTGCCAGGCGGGCGGCCGCCCAGAGCAGGCGAGATGGTGACTCTGCCTGAGCACGCTCGCAGTCTCAGGTTGATTGCTGAGACGGAGGGCGAGAGCTTCTACAGGGGCGAGCTAGCAGAAAGAATCGCTTCCTATGCTCGAGAATCTGGCGGGTACCTCACAGAGGAGGATATGTCTTCCCACCGCGTTGAATGGGTCAGACCCATGCATGTGTGCTACAGAGGTGTTGATGTGTGGGAGTTGCCTCCGAACACTCAGGGAGCGGTCGCGCTTCAGGCGTTGAGCATACTTGATGGGTTCGACCTGTCCACCAAACCGCATCTGGGAGTGGACTACTGCCACCTCGTTGCTGAAGCACTCAAATTGGCGTTTGCAGATGCGTATCAACACATCGCAGACCCACTGATCTATCCGTTCCCCGCAGAACTCCTATCGCCTGAGTATACTGCCAAGAGGCGTGCGCTCGTTGGCGACACCGCCAATCCAGAGCCGATCACTGGACTGCCGAGGGACGGAGGAACCGTGTATCTGTGCACTGCTGATGCGGATGGATACATGGTGTCGTTCATACAGTCGAATTACATGGGATTCGGATCCGGGGTAGTGGTGCCGGGAACCGGGATCGCCCTGCAGAACCGCGGCGCATGCTTTGTGTTGGAGAAGGGCCATCCGAATGACTACTCCCCTGGAAAACGCCCGTTTCATACCATCATTCCCGCATTCCTTGGAGAAGGCGGGATCCCTCACACCGCCTTTGGAGTGATGGGCGGAGACATGCAGCCTCAGGGACATGTGCAGGTCGTATCGGGAATGGTGGACTACGGTCTGAACCCTCAAGCTGCGCTAGACGCTCCTAGGATCAAGGTGCTTGGAGGACCGGCGGTGTCGGTCGAGAGCAGCTTGGCTGCCGACGTGATCGAGGGTCTGGTCAAGAGGGGACACGATGCCAAGGTGGAGCCGGAGAGCCTCGTGTTCGGAGGCGGACAGATAATCTACAGAGACCCGCACACTGGAGTGCTGATTGCTGGATCCGACTCGCGCAAGGACGGGCTTGCGATGGGTTACTAGGTAGGGCCACCGGGAGGTTAAGGTTGCTGTGACCAAGGTCATACGGGGGACAGTCGTCACTCCGTTGGAGGAATTCGCAGGTCAGGTAGTAGTCGAAGACGGTGTCATAACGGAAGTCGCCAGAGAGATCTTCGACATCCCTGGTGCGGAGGTCCTATCGTTCGACGGATGCTTCATCTGTCCGGGCTTTGTCGACCTGCACATCCACGGCGCGAACGGATCAGATTTCATGGACTGCGACCCGTCGGCCTTCGAGTCGATATCCCGGTTCCTGGCTTTCCACGGCGTAACTTCGTATCTCGGGACGACCGTCACCGCTGCGGGCGGAGTTCTCGAGCGCACGGTTGAGCTGGCCTACTCGATCCTCTCGCGGCAAGACGCTGGAGACACAACGGGGTTTCGCGGGCTTCATGTGGAAGGCCCTCACGTCAGTTCCGCTCGTCTCGGCGCCCAGGATGGCGAGTGTGTGCTCTCGCCTGTGGCAAGTCCAATTCCCGAGCTTGTGAGGAGGTTTCCAGGCGCAATCAGGACTGTGACTGTGGCTCCCGAGTTGAAAGGGGCGGAGCCGCTGGTCAGAACGCTGGCGTCCATGGGCGTCCGAGTCTCGGCCGGACACACTGATGCCTCGTTTGAGGTGGCGAACGAGTCGTTCCTGTGGGGCATCGACCGCGTGACGCACCTGTTCAACACGATGCGTCCTCTTCACCACAGGGAGCCGGGACTTGTCGGTGCAGCCTTGACGGATTCCAGAGTATACGTAGAACTGATCGCGGACGGCATTCATGTCCACCCGGCCGTCCTCGAGCTGGTCTACAAGGTGAAAGGTCCCCGAAGAGTCTGCCTGATCACGGATTCGATGCGAGCCACCGGTTTGGCTGCAGGGATCTACACTCTCGGTCGTCTGACTGTGAAGGTAGACGGAGGGCAGGCACGCCTGGAGTCCGGCGCACTCGCAGGCAGCGTGTTGACGATGGATCAGGCAGTGCGAAACATGGTGTCGCTGGCGCATGTGCCGCTTGCGGACGCGATTACGATGGCCAGCTACACTCCTGCTTGCGCTATCGGACTCGACGGACTGGTCGGGAGCTTGAAGAAGGGCAAGAGTGCCGACATCGTCGTGTTGAACCGTGAGTTGCAGGTAGAAGTGACGATGCGGCGCGGACGGGAGGTTTATCGGAGAAACGCCTAGTCACTGACGCCGCGAAGACATAGGTGGCAGCCGGTCAGCCTATGCAGCCGGTCAGCCTATGCAGTCGCTCAGCCTGTTCAGCCGCTCACTCTAGTGCGGCTTTGTTTGTGCCATCCCTTCAGATGCAGGTAGCCGGTCACTTGCCTCGGGTCACTGCGGGTCTCAGACCTTGCCCGAGATCAGCACGGCCTTCAGACCTTGCCTGGGATCAGCACGACCTTCAGACCTTGCCCGGGACCAGCACGACCTTCAGGCCTTGCCCGGGACCAGCACGACCTTCAGGCCTCGCCTGGACTCTATCAGCTCGAAGCCCTTCTCCCATTCGCTAAGCGGCAGGGTGTGAGTGACGAGAGACTCAGGATGCACCTGTCCTCTGGACATGAGCTTGATGCACCTTTCCCACATCGGCCAGCTGTGGCTGAAGCTCCCCTTGAGAGTGACTGCCTTGTGGATGATGGGATCTATTGAGTAGCCTACAGGTTCAGGACCCCATCCGACCTTCGTGATCGTCCCTCCAGGCGCCACCATCTGCATCGACTGTCTGAGGGTTTCTCCCGCTCCGGCCGCGTCAATAACCGCGTCTACTCCAGCACCAGAGGTGATCTGCATCACCGCAGCGACCGGGTCATCCGCATCGCTGTTGATGCAGTGAGTCGCTCCCATGGCGGAGGCCAGCTCCAGACGCTGGGCATCCGCCGATACTCCGATGGCCACTACCGGGTTTGCCCCGCTCAGCCTGGCGATCTCGACGCAAAGGATGCCTATCGGGCCCGGCCCTATGACTGCGACCGCATCGCCGGGTCGGACGCGTGTCTTCTCGACCACCGCGTTGTATGCCACACACAAAGGCTCTGTCAGGGCGCCTGTGACAAAGGACACCGTATCAGGGAGCCTATGCAGGCTCATCTCGGGTACACGGACGTACTCGGCAAAGGCCCCATCTACATGGAAGCCGAATCCCTTTCGCTCCTTGCATACTTGGTAGTTGCCGGTCCTGCACAGAGCGCATCTTCCGCAGTAGGCGGCGTGAGTTTCCGAGGTCACTCTGTCGCCTTCGCGGAAGCCCTTGACCTCCTTGCCGGCCTCAACAATGACTCCCGAGAATTCGTGGCCCAGAATGATCGGAATGCTCACGGCAAACGCGAAAGTCTCTTTGTGAATGTGAGGGTCGCTGCCGCAGATCCCCACGGCCTCGACTTTGACGAGAACATCAGAGGGGCCTATCTGCGGAATAGGGACTTCCCGCAGCTCGGTCCTAAGGGGTCCCTTCTCGTACTTGACGACAGCTTGCATTGCGTTTCCCGCCACGCAGTCACACCTCCCAGGATGGACGTTAGGCCGCCGGGCCTCGTGTCCACGCTCGATCGTTCGGCTCAGGGTCAAGGATCGGTCCACGGACGGTTACTTGATCATCCAGGCTAAGGTCGACGCCCCGCTATCTGGCCTAGGGTCGATGCTCCGCCACCTGGCCTAGGGTCGATGCTCCGCCATAGGGCCCAGGGTCGATACTCCGCCATCTTGCCCAGGGTAGATACTCCGCCATCTTGCCCAGGGTCGATACTCCGCCATAAGGCCCAAGGTCGATACTCCGCCATCTGACCTAGAGTTGATGCTCCGCGATCTGGTCTGGGGGTGATGCTCTGGCATCTGGCCCCGAGTTGATGTTGGTCTTTTCGGCCTAGGGTTGCTTCCCAATCATTTGACAAGCGGCCTCGACGACGTCGTCGGCTGTGAGGCCGTAGCAGTCGAGGAGATCTGTGAAGCTCTCTGCGGACTGACCGAACCTGTCCTTGACTCCCATCATGTGGACTCTGTAGCCGCCTCTTGAGCCGAGCGACTCGGCTACAATGCTCCCCAGTCCGCCGTACACGCTGTGCTCCTCGAGCGTGATCACGTTTCTCGTTTCTTCCAGCGCGTCAATCAGGTCTTCGGCATCGAGTGGCTTGAGCGTGCTCACACATACTACAGAAGCTGAAATCCCGATGGACGCCAGCCTGCGACTGGCGTCGAGTGCGGTGGCCGTGATCGTGCCCGATGCGACTATCGCCACGTCAGACCCTCCTACCAGCCGATCGACCTTCCCAAGCCTGAACACGTAGTCGTCAGGGAAGATCGCTTCAGTCTCGGTCCTCGAGATCCTAAGGTAGGCGGGTCCTGTGTGCGTGCCGAGGTAGAGGGTAGCAGCCCTCGTCTGAATGTGGTCTGCCGGTACGATGACCGTCATGTTTGGCAGCCCACGCATGAGCGAGACATCCTCGATCGACTGATGAGTGGCGCCATCGCCGAAGTCGGAAAGGCCCGCACTCGATCCGACCAGCTTGACGTTCAGATTTGGGTAGGCGATAGCTTGGCGGACCTGGTCATAGGCCCTGCCTGTGATAAACACAGCGAAGCTGTTGGCAAAGGGCCTCAGCCCTGTCAGCGCCAGACCCGCGGCTATTCCGATCATGTCCTGCTCTGCGATTCCGACCTCGATGAACCTTTCAGGGAACTCCTGCTCGATGTACGTGCTCATGGTCGACTTGCTGAGGTCTGCGTCGAGTGCAACGATTGTCGGATCGCGCCGGGCGAGCTCCAGAAGTGCCTTTCCGTACCAGGTTCGGCATGATTCCACCTGCAGTCACCCCAGTCTATCTCGACAGCTCTGACAGAGCCGCTTCATACTCGTCCGGAGTAAGGGCGCCATTGTGATAGGCAGGGACGTTCTCGATGAAAGAGACTCCCTTTCCTTTTATCGTGTGCGCGAGGACGACGCCCGGGGCGCCCTCGGCAGCCTCAACTTCGTCGAAGGCCCTCATCAGGTCTCTGACATCGTGACCGTCCGCTTCGCAGACGCGCCAGCCAAACGCCTTCCACTTGGCTGCGATATCGCCTATGTTCAATCTGGATGCAATTTCGCCCGTTGCCTGCAGCTTGTTGTGGTCCACCACTGCTGTCAGTCGATCGAG
>JAAYAB010000176.1 GCA_012719595.1 Bacillota bacterium | reverse complement strand
GCTGAGTTCGCCCGCGCAGCTGGAGCCGCCATCTAGGCCCGTCAGGGAGTCCTCGGCAGACAGAGAGAGGCTCAGCGTGCTGAAGAGGGACCGGTACTCAGAAATGTGCTCGCGTTTTAGTTGTTCATACTGTTTGCGTGCTGCGGCATGAACCATGCTGCGGCATGCTGTATCTGGATCGGCATACCTGAACGTGGTTGCAGCCGAGAGCAGCAGCGTCACGGCATCTGCTTCCTCGACGAGAAGGCTCTCTCCTATCAGCCGGATCGTGCCTCCTTCGGGCTGGGCCGCCACCAGCGATCGAAAGATCGACCCGCCCTCGCCGCCGCAGTATCCTTCCATCATGAGTCCGTTCGGGGGTTCCTTTCTGACGCGATCGTAATACCTATCGCGGGTGATCCTCACTTTGAGGGAGATCATTCCCGGTCTGTCTGCGCAGAAGCGCAGGACCATGACCTGGTCTACTGCACTGACGAATATCTCTCTAGTGAATCTGACCCCATCGGCCGTGTATGAGACTCTCGCCACGGCATCATTAAGATCGAGCTCTCTCATGTAGTCTGATACGGCGGCACCATGCCCGGTCATCTCGACAAAGAGGTCGCCCAGCGGCTGGTAGTGTCGCTCGCTCTCGGGTGTCCCGCTCAGGGCGAGAGTAGCGAGGCGCTCGGCTTCAGCCGGCCGGCCAGAGAGAATCAGCCGCCGGATTTCCGGGAGATACTGCAGGGCGTCGGGGTTGTTCCTGTCCCTCGGGCCGCCATACCAGACGCTGTCTTCGTTCAGCTGAATGTGTTCGACCCTCACTCCACCGAATACCATGCCCCCGAGTCTGCCGTTCCCTATGGGCAGAGCTTCTACCCACGCTCTGGGATCTGCAGGCCTGGTATACCACAGTCTGAGGTCTCTATTGAGCTCTCTGCCTGTAGATCTGCCGAGGTCTTCAGTCATCGCCGATGCATCTCCCTTCCTGTTTCAGAACAACCCTTGCTGTGCAATTCCGATAGTCATCAGGCGTTATTCTGACGCCGTTTTCTTCCAGGCTGGCGGCTGCGCCTGCCGTCGACTCCACTTCGTAGATCTCCCGCAACAGGATGCTCCACGGCTTTCCCTTGCCCTGAGCGTTGATAAGCAGCTCGTTGTCATTCAGTTGCACCGTGACGTCCAGCTCCGGCTCGCCTGTCGGGCTGTACACAGTCGTCGACGCCGTCTCGCCCGCCTGAGGTTCGAAAACGTGCAGCGTAACTCCGTCGGCATAGTCGTAATCCGGCCTGGTGTCGTCGCTGCCAACGGCTACGATCGAGCCGGGCCTCACCATGAGCGGCAGGCTCATGTAGCCGTGGCGCTCTGTGATCCACCGTCCGCCCTCGACCTTTTCGCCCGTCATGAAGTGTGTCCATGTGCCTTCCGGCAGGTAGTAGGTGACGCTACCATCCGGATGAAACACAGGAGCGACGAGCAACGAGTCTCCCAGCATGTACTGCCTGTCGATGTAGTCGCACGTCGGATCGTCCATGAACTCCATCACCATGGGCCGCATGACCGGGATGCCAGTGCTCCGCGCTTCGCACGCCAACCCGAAGATGTACGGCATCAAGCTGCACTTGAGGTTCACGAAGTATCGCAAGACGTCGACCGACTCTTCATCGAACATCCATGGGACTCTGTATGAACTGCTGCCGTGCAGGCGGCTGTGAGACGACAGCAGCCCGAAGGCGATCCACCTCTTGTAGATGTCTGGAGTAGCCGTGTCTTCGAATCCGCCTATGTCATGGCTCCAGAATGCGAACCCGGACAGACAAAGCGACAAGCCGCCTCGCAGGCTTTCCGCCATGGATTCATACGTTGCCCAGCAGTCTCCACCCCAGTGGACAGGGAATTGCTGCGAGCCGGCAGTGGCAGAGCGAGCGAACACTACTGCGTTCCCTTTGCCGAACTTCTCCTCTAGGACGCTGAAGACGACCTTGTTGTACAGGTAGGAGTAGTAGTTGTGCATTCTCTCGGGATCGGATCCATCATGCCACACCACAGCTGTGGGGATTCTCTCGCCGAAGTCGGTCTTCAGGCAATCCACGCCCATGTCTAGGAGCTGCCTCAGCTTGCTCGCATACCACTCACAAGCTGCAGGGTTTGTGAAATCCACAATAGCCATGCCCGGCTGCCAAAGATCCCATTGCCAGACATCGCCGTTCGGCTTTTTGAGCAGATACCCGTTCTCCATTCCCTCATCGAAGAGCTTTGACCTCTGAGCTATGTAGGGGTTGATCCAGACGCAGACCCTCAGGCCTTTTTCCTTCAGCCGCGCCAGCATTCCGGCGGGGCTGGGGAAGACCCGTTCGTCCCACTCGAAGTTGCACCAGTGGTAGTCCTTCATCCAGAAGCAGTCGAAGTGGAAGACGTGCAGAGGTATCTCCCGCTCGGCCATTCCGCCTACGAAGCCGCATACGGTAGCTTCATCGTAGTTGGTCGTAAACGAGGTGGAAAGCCACAGGCCAAACGACCACGGCGGCGGAAGCGCCGGCCGTCCTGTCAGTGCTGTGTACTTCTCCAATACCTGCTTGATCGAAGGACCGTTGATGACGAAGTAGTCCAAAGACTCGCCTGCTACGCTGAATTGGGCCTTCTGAACCCGCTCGGTGGCGATTTCAAAGGACACGAGTCCAGGGTGGTTGACGAACACTCCGTACCCCTTGTTCGTCAGGTAGAACGGGACGTTCTTGTACGCCTGCTCGCTCATGGTGCCCCCGTCGCAGTTCCAGATCTCGACCGACTGGCCGTTCTTCACAAACGGGGTGAACCGCTCTCCCAGTCCGTACACGCACTCGCCGACTCCGAGTGACAACTGCTCCTTCATGTATGTGGAGCCGTCGGCAGTCTGTACGTACCCCATGCCCTTGAGTTCGCTGCTGGTGATGAGTTCGTCTCCGTCGTAGAAGCCGACGAACCACTTTTGCTTGCTGACCTTCACCGACAGACTTCCGCTGGTGAGCCCTATGAAATCATCGGTATCCTCGATCTTCACGGAGGTATCGTCTGAAGAGGCGATCGAGAAGGACGGGCGCTTCCTGGCTTCGCCGGCGTAGTGCGTTATCTGTACACGAATGACATCGGGCATCGGTGAGGAGAAACGGATGGTGAACAGGGGCCCCTGCAAAGTCTGGCCTCTGTGATAGATCCGTTGATAGGGTGCAAAGACAGTGAATGAGTCGCTCTCGACAGTCGTGTCGTAGACCTGCGCAGGACTGGATATGCTGACGCCTTCTCTGACTTTCCAGGCACCGTCTGTGAACTTCATGCCCTCTCCTCCCGGGACTCGCGGCTAAACGGCTTGGGCAGGTGTCTACTCATGAGTGCACGTCTGACGCCCGAATCGCTTTCAATATATCACCTGGAGCGGGCGAGTGCAAAAGCACTCGGCAGGAGAGGTGCGGGACGGAGTTGGGCCCGAGCTATACAAACATCCCGAGAAGCAGCTCCTCTCTCACGATTTCGTATCCCGAGGAGATGTACAGCTTTAGGGCTGAGTGGTTGTTCGTCCGTACCTCGAGGCGCGCCTCCTCTATACCGTTTTCCTTGAGGTATCTTAGAGCTTCGGCGAGGAGCTGCCTTGCGACACCTCTGCTTCTCCACTCTGGAACGACGAAGACATCCTCAGTCTTGCCAATGCGCTTGCCGCTCCTTCTGTTCTCGGCATCGCTCCAGAACGCTGTAACACCGCCGATAAGCCGGCCATCGGGGGCGTAGGCACCGACGATTGTGCCTACCGACCATTCCTCAGACTGGAGAAAGCACTGGAAACCCTCGAGCGTCAGTGGAGACGTGTCGAAGACCAGATCGTGTGCAGCGACGTATTGCTGCTGCTCTTCCAGAGTCTCGACCTTCGATCTTCGGACGGCTACCTCGGGATGAGAAGGAAGATCGGGTATCGGCCTGGTGCAGTCTCTCGCCATGATGTAGACGCTCTCGTAGTGGTCAAACCCCTTGGAAAGGAAGTACTCGATCTCCTCCCTTAGGTTGTCGAACAGGTCGGAGGCCAGCCTCGTCTTGCGGCTCCCCAGCGCCTTGCTCATCTCATGAGCCCGCTCGCAGATCTTCTGAAAGAGTTCCTCGCGAACCGACTGCCTGTCTTCTACATTCGGGTCTACTGTTATCACTGTCCAGATGTGGTTCGGTGCTTCGGGGTCGGCCACATCGGTTGCGGGCACGGGCACGAGCGGAGCGAAGGCCCGCAGATTCCCCTGGTCGTCATAGGCGCAGAACACGTTTTGGCCGTGTTCCGTTGCAGGGTGATATAGGTAGAACTCCGCGGGAACCACCTTCGCGTCTTCAACGCTGTTGGCGTATCTCGCGATGAGCTGCGAAAGCTCTCGAACGTGTTGTTCGTCAAGAGGCTTGATAGTGTACAAGAAGACCAACCTCCTACCTTTGTCTGCCGATTCCACTATACACCAAGGCAATGCACTACTGTGAGGATTGTTTTTGGTTCTGAAGCGTTTGGTCCTGGCTTGATGCTGGGTTACCGGAGGATCTTTCTCTGAACCTGACTACTATGACGGCGTGAGACCCACCGCCTATTCACAAAGGCTGCTTGATTGGGAGGACGGCAAGAAATGGCCGCCGACGACGCGTTTTCGGATCTGCCCGATGCCCTTGTCAATGATCTTCTCAGGCAGGCAATGCCGCTTGCTGAGCGAGTCTCGACGCATCTGGCGAGGCTGAAGCAGCTCGAGGATCCGATGAGGCGCAGAATCGAATCCGCGGGGCTGATCGCTCGCAGGACCGACCTCGAGCCCGGCAGAGAGCCATCGGTAGTCGGAATCGATGGATCCTACCAGGTCCACCGCCTGACTGCTTTCGACCTCTGCGCAGCAGCGGCAGTCGCTGTCGAGGGCACGGTTACGGAGGCTCAACGCTATTGGCAGGAGCCTTATCACAGAATGTGGGTCGGTTCGCTGGCTCACAGCAAGGATGCGATCAATACCCTTCGCGGGCTGATGATCTCTATGGAACTCGAACTTGCAGTCGAGGCACCTCACGACCTCGTCCTTCTCGACGGATCCTACATCGTCTTGCTGATATACCTGCACCAGGGCTTGGCTACCTTTCGTGACGCGCCTTACCCTCTGGGCGAGGAGTTCTGGCGGCGCTGGACTGACCAGCAGATTCTCGAGTGCTTCGTTGCGTTGGCCCAGAGCGACCGAGCAGTGGCGGTCCCGAAATTCAGCGGGAGAAACGAGCTAAGCGGCTTTTTCACTGGCATCGGCCTGCCCCCTGCGGACGGTAAGACCCTGGCAACGATTGTGCTCGCCCCGGACGAGTACACCAGGCCTCTGCCGATCTTCAGGTTTGACGGGGAAGACAGCGAGTTTCGCTTCAAAGAGGAATACTGCTCGAACGAACGGCAGCGCCAGATCAACCGATTGGTCGAAGACCTCAGAGTCGTGTTCTACAAGCCCTATGAATGGGCGCCCGCAGTTCGGCTCGAGCTGCCTAGACCCATCTACTCCAGCGAGGCGAGGATGTGGGCCGTGCTGGAGGGTGTCAGGCGGCAGCTGCTCAACCCGGCTGTAACCGAACCGTACCCGCTTTTCCTGGCAGATCGAATGGTAAAGAGCCTCGGTGCCGGCGTTTCTGTGATCGAGCAGGCAGTTGCTCAGCGGGCAATGGACTGCTCCGTCGACTTCGAGGCCACTTTGCTTTGCCTGCAGAACTACAGAACGGAAGGTGGCAGAGGAGGATGACAGTTCAGGAGATGTCACAGCGAGACAGCCGAGTTCGAAGCGTGGCTGTGATCGGCAGCCCGTCCACCAATACGGAGCTGACCATTGACCTGCTCGAGGAGGCGTCTGGAGAAAGGCTTGTCGGAGCGCTGACTGCCTTCGAAGCCGTACAGAACCGCAACAGCATCACGTCGGTCGGCCAGATCGTAGGCATTGAACTCAGGAATCGATGGCACGAGGACTCCGTGTTCAAGAATCTCATTAAGCGGACGGGCGAGATCCCACCCATAACCAACCGCCAGGATACGCGGACCGCGAACCTTGTAGTAGGCGCAACGTTTCGAAAGGCCGCCAGAGGATACGAGCCCGAAGTCTTGGGGATGGTGCCGCCGACCGGGACGCGCGTGTACAGGGTCGATCAGGCGCTTCTCGACAGTCTCTTGGAGGTCTACCGGTCTGAGGTTTTCTACCTCGGGAGAGCATATTGCAGCGACGTCATGTACCCGACGTGGTTCAAGCACTTCGGCAGTGGGCCTGGGGGTGCGGATGAGGCGTACCATCTAGGGGTCTTTGGAAAAACCGGGTCCGGCAAATCCGGACTCGCGAAGATGATGCTTTGCGCCTACTCCCGACATCCGCAAATGGGGATACTCATCATCGACCCGCAAGGGGAGTTCTCTCTGGAGCTCGGCGGCGTTCGGGTTGGACAGCAGGGACTGCAGCTGGACAAAGTCGTGGCCAGTCATGGACGCGAAATCCATATCTACCACATAGGAGATCTGCAACTGGACGACTGGACCACGTTCGAAGAAATGCTGATCTCTCTCCGATTCTTCGAGCAGCTCTCGATCCCGGCCTGCTCAACGGACAACGCCAGGCGGGCAGCCGAGGTGATATCGAAGTCCTTGAAAGAGAAGTATAGCCTCGACGGACTGGCCTCACTCGAGGCTCTTCGGGAGGCGCTGTCTGCAATCAGTGAGCACAGGAATGCCGAGTATGTCTACGCCACCAAGTCCAGAGCGCAGCAGTTGAGGGAGAGAGCGCAGTACTTCCTGGACGATGAGCAGGCCCTCACTCAGCTGTTTGAGGAGTCGTGGAAGCCCATCTGCAATCTGTTCGCGCCAGGCGAGAGCCGGCGACGCCTGTTCACGCATGTCGGTGAAGAGCAGCCTGGCATTATCAACATGCTGCTGGAATCGGCAGAGGACGGCCGCAGCCGGCCGGCTGTGGTCATCGACATCTCCCGCCAGGGGAACCAGGAGTTCTGGAGCGAGGAGCTTCAGCGCAGGATCCTGGGCAAGCTGCTGAACATCCTCATATCGCAGGCCTCTTCGGTCTTGGCGCACCGCAGGAGTGCCAATGTGCTCGTTCTACTGGACGAGGCTCACCGCCACGCGCCGAACGAAAGGCTGGACGAAGGATCGGAGGCGGAGGTGCTGCGCAGCCTGCTTCGGAGGGCAGTGCGAGAGACTCGCAAGTATGGGATCGGATGGTTCTTCATCAGCCAGACAGTTGGCGGTTTGGACAGCGAGATACTCAAGCAGCTAAGGATACTCGCGTTTGGGTTTGGACTGGGCATGGGGACGGAACTTGAGCGCTTACGGGACTTCGTTGCGGGCGACAAACGATCACTCGAGCTCTACCAGTCTTTTCGCGATCCGCAGAGCTTCCCGAGAAGGGATCTTCAGGAGTTTCCGTTCATGGCTGTAGGACCTATCTCTCCGCTGGCCTTCAGTGGGAAGCCCGTGTTCTTCACGGCGTTCACCAATCCTGAGGAGTTTCTGCGCGCAAATGCACTCGAGATTCGGTGAGGGAGGCTGCCGGATCTCGAGACCTCCGGATCTCAAGGCTGCTGGATTCCGAGGCCTCCGAATTCCGTAGGTTCTAGGCGCCATTCTGCCCCTGCGGGCTCAGCTAGCCGGCGACCTCAAACCCAACCCTGTCGCGCTCGAAGAACAGGTTGAAGTCCCAGTCCGTATCAAATAACCAGCGATATCTCGCAACCGCTGTTACAGGGTCGTCTGCGTAGGCACTGTGGAAGTCCGAGGCGGCCTCGAAAGCCTTGAGGGCAGTTGCCGCCGAAGAAGCGGCTGCATAGGCGGATCTGAACTCGTGACTGCTCTGCAGTGCTTCCTGGAGTTTTTGGCGGCTTTCCTCAGGCAAGCTCCCTGTCACAATGACATTGCCGAACGGACTGACATCTATCTGAGTGCGACCTCTTGACTCGATGCTGAGATCTTTGAAGGCCTGCCTGAGGACCTCCTGGACCGTGGCCAGGTTTTGATCCCTGAAGCTGCGGACTTCGTCACCGGTGATCACTCCGTCAGCGCCTGCGCCGCCCATGAATGTGTCGAGCAGGCTCCGGATCCTGCCTTCGTGAGATATGGAGGCTGCATCTCCATCACGACCTGGCTGAACGCCGTCGGATGCCGCCATCGGGCTGTCAGGTGTGCACCTTGTCGCGGTCACTGCACTTGGGTAGATCCTTCCCTGAGGTCCTATGTTGCCAACGCTCATGCACTATCACTCCTCGGCGCTCAGATCTGCAACATCTGTGCCAGTGCAGGCAATTCGTGGCAGCATAAGTGGTTCAGGCCGATCGACGTGGAAGCTGCTCGCGGCGAAGGCGGCACAAGGTGAATGCTGCTCGAGGTCATTTGAAGGGAGTGCTATCCTGATGTCGAAGGGAACAGCAGCCCCACAGCCCAGCGCGGCAGGGGTGAGTGTCGGAGGAGGTAGGACGCATGAAGACCCGAGTATCTGTCAAGGACGTGCTTGCACTGGACGAGAGTCAGCGGCGTTCGCTTCGCCTGCTGTGGACACCTCAGCCCTACGATATTGCTGTGGCCCTAGTCTGTAGAGACGTCGAGAACGATGTGTACGAACCGATTGTCTTTGCAGTCGGAGAGATATCGGTGACGGGGCACGGGACTATACTCGGCAATCTTGCCTATGATGCGATGGCTGCCATTGAGCTGCCTGATGGCTTTGACGATTTCGACGATGATCTTGACAGAGAGCGCGACGACGGGCAGCCCGGAGGCATGACGTCCCAGTGCTCCCAGGGCGGCGCGTCTGAGCGCAGACAGGCTGGACCTACGGACGCGTCCGAAGCGGAGGACGTGGACTTCGATGTGCAGCCGCGCATTCCGTTCGCCGGCGGCTCATTCCCAAAGGAAGAGTGCCTTCCGCTGTTGGACATCGGGCAGATGGTATCCTTACTGATCGGGCGCCATAGCGGCTATCGAATCCGTCTCGAGATAACTCCAGAGCTCATCGCCTGCTTAGTTGACGGACAGGAGTCAAGTCCAGACGAGCTGTGCGACCTTCTGTGGGAAGCGGTCTGCGCCCTCTTGTGAC
Organism: Bacillota bacterium; assembly: GCA_012719595.1. Lineage (GTDB taxonomy): Bacteria > Bacillota > DTU014 > DTU014 > DTU014 > JAAYAB01. Next base: position 2,590 of record JAAYAB010000176.1, on the reverse strand, counting down.
TGTGACTACTGTGACCGCGGCTGCGCTGACCCTGGTGTAAGGTACACTGGGAGAATTGGAGCGGAGGCTCTAAGCTTGCCGTCTTGACCCTGTGGGGTTAATGCGCTAATATTAACCACATAGGGTTATTTTTGTTGCACAGCATTGGTTGCAGATCTCGCATGCAAACCTGTCTTGGGGGGACCGTCTGGTGACGTTTGTGGCTGTGAAGTGCGATATCGTGCATTCCCGCCGCCTCAAGGATCGGAGCAACGTCCGAGAGAGGCTGCTCAGGGCCGTCCGCGACACCAACGAGCGATTCGCTTCCGCAATCGTTGCAGACTTCAGCGTCACGCACGGCGACGGATGCCAGGGACTGCTGTATGAAGGTGCGATCAGTCGCATCATCGACATAATCGAGTTCATCATCGACGGAATGCACCCTGTTCAGGTGCGGTTCGGCATCGGGTTTGGTACCCTTAGCACCGTCCCGCAAGAGAAGGTGGTCGGCATGGACGGCTCAGCATGGCGCAACGCAGAGGAAGCACTCGAGGCTGCGAAGCGGGAACGGATGCCTGCTCGGTTCAAAGGTTTCGGTGCATCGTCCAGCAGCTGCGGAGACTCTCTCGCCTGCGCCGACCCGGGTTTCTCCATGGACGAATACTTGAGCTCCACGGTATCACTGCTTCTGCACATCCGCATGAGATGGACGCTCGACCTGCGCAGAGTGACTGAGCTTCTCCAGGAGGGGAAGACTCAAGCTGAGGTGGCGTCGAGCAGGGGAGTATCGGCGGCAGCCGTGTCCAAGCGACTGACCAGGGCGGGCTGGCGAGAGTACCGTGGTGGTGCACAGGCGATTCGGCAGCTCCTGGCTAGATGGGTGGCTCGTCCGGAGGGCGTGGGCCTGGGCGAAGCTGCAATAGTCGCGCAACCCTAACCGGCCGAGGGGTTTCGGGCAGACCTCACCTCGTGGCTCGACAAAGAGGAGGCGGAACCATGGGCCCCCTGTACACATTCTGGTGGCTGTCAGCTATACTGGGTAACCCTTATCTGGCGTTGGCCGTGCTCGCTATAGCCTACTTCATCGTCGACCAGCGCTATATCGGTATCCTGCCTGATGTCACGAAGCCATTTCGGCGAGCGAAACGAATACGTCAATTGCGTGCAGAAGCCGAGCGCAACCCACACAACTCTGCAGCGCTGCAGGAGCTTGGGCTCTTGCTGGTAGAGAGGGGCGAGTACAAGGAAGCAGCAGAGCGGTTGAGCTCAGCCCTCGACCGTCAGCCCGAAAACGCGGGCGTCCACCTGGGATTGGGTATGGCTCTTTATCATCTTGGGAGGTATGACGAAGCGGTAAGCCAGATAAATGAGGCGATCAGTCTGAGCCCGAGGGTCGGCTATGGACTTCCCGACGTATACCTGCTCATGAACCAGCTGAGGCCCGGAGTCAGTCGCGATGAGGCATTGGTCGCCGATCTGGAGAAGAGGATATCGTCGCTTGGATCGCCTGAGATCCTCTATAGGGCAGGGCGGGCTCTCAGTGAGGCTGGCGACAAGGAGGCAGCGAAGCGCATGTTCTCGACCGCTGTCGCGAACTACCGGTGCTTCCCTGCTCGGGTTCGGAAGATCCACCGGCGCTGGGCCCTGGCCGCGTGGGTGCACCGATTGCTAGGATGACGGAGCAGGATTGCGGATGGCCATTGAGGTGGCGGAGCTGGATTACTGTCGGACATCGAGCAGGCATCGAGTCGACAGAACTCTGAGGAGGAGTCATTTTGAGCAGCATTAAGGACAGGTTGTTCGAACAGATAGAGCGCATTCCAGTTATCGACACTCACGAGCACTTGCCTCACTGTGAGGAGGCTAGAGAGAAACACACTGATGTCTTGAGGGAGTACCTCATCCATTACATGTCTTCAGACCTGATGTCCGCAGACCTCACCCGTGATTTGTTCAGCAAGATAGTCGATCCAAGCATACCGATATCGCAGCGATGGGAATGGGTCGAGCCCTACTGGGAAGTCTGCCGATACACCGGCTATGGCCGGGCGCTCGATATATCGGTCAAAGGCATTTACGGAATCGATGGGGTTCGGAGGAACACCATTGAGGAGCTGAACCGAGCCTTTCTCGGTTCTTTGAAAGAAGGCCACTTCAGACATGTTTTGAAGGACCTTTGCGGGATCCGTATCAGCCTGCTGGACGGATTCGGTGGACGGTTCGAGTGCGACCGGTCGCTGTTCAGGCGGGTATGGAGGCCCTGCCACTACATCCTGCCGCGCTCCGGAGCGGCAATTGAGTCAGTCGAGAGGACGTATGGCGTATCGATCCGATCGCTCGATGACTGGACTGACGCCTTTGAGAAAGAGCTGGCCGATGCGCTGGATCATGGTGCGGTTGCTCTCAAGATCGGCTTGGCCTATGAACGCAGCCTGCGCTTTGAGGAAGTCGACTACAACACAGCTAAAGGCGCCTTTGCATCCTGCATCGATGAGTGGGAAAGGGCTGGCAGACGTGGAGATGCTCAAGTTGCTTTCCCAGTGAATCTGCAGGATTACATGATGCACTTCATTCTCGGTAAGGCGTCGGAGAGAAACCTGACGTTCCAATT
>JAAYAB010000175.1 GCA_012719595.1 Bacillota bacterium | reverse complement strand
GGTCAAGTCCTAAATGTGGTGTAAATTCATCTCCTGGTAGTTGAGTGCAAACTTAGGCCGCGGCGCCTCGTTGTAACTCGGCGTCGCCCGTTTTGCCTTTACTTTCTGACTGTTTGTATTCCCAGTATAGATCCATCCGAAAGTAGAGCCGTCCCGTCGACCACTCCTCGTCCTGCTCCATCAACATCGCTCCCAACAGGCGCAACGCCGAGTCGACGTTGGGAAAGATGCCGATGACACGCTCTCGCCGCCTCACCTCGCGATTAAGTCGCTCAAGCCCGTTCGTGCTGCGCAAACGACGTCGATAGGGCTCTGGAAGTGCCATTACAGCCATCGCATCATCGAAGCCGGCCTCAAGGCAGGAGACGGCTCGCGGCGCCTTTTGAGCGTATTTTGTGACTATGTCGTCGAGTAGATCGCGAGCAGTCTGGATGTTTGGTGCGTTGAACAAGAGACGTAGATCGGCCTTCAAACCGTCGTGATACCGTTTGGGGCATGCGTCGAGAATATTGCGCATGAAATGCACTTGGCAGCGTTGCCATGCGATGCCCTGAAAGTGTCGCTTTACCGCATTCACCAACCCGCCGTGGTGATCGGAGACGATGAGATCCACGCCATGCAATCCGCGATCGATCATCCAGCGAAAGAACTCCGACCAGGTAGCCTCCGACTCACTGTCACCAATCATGAGTCCGAGCACTTCTCGGTAGCCTTCTTCGTTCACCCCGACGGCGATCAAGGCGCTTTGGGGGACCACACGGCGTTCTTTTCGTATCTTGAGCTGCATCGCGTCGACTACAACGAATGGGAAACGCTTATCTGCCAGTGTCCGGCCATTCCACGCCGATACCACAGGATCAAGCGCCTTGCACAGCTCCGATACCGTCGACTTGGAGAAGCTCGTCCCGCAAAGCTCCTCGGTGATCCGGCGGACCTTGCGCGTGGAGACGCCGTTGATCACCATCTCCATCAGCGCCAAGACAAGCGCCTGCTCACTGCGCTGATATCGGTCGAACATCTCCGTGGAGAACGAGCCGCTTCGGACCCGGGGCACACGCAGCTCCAAAGTACCGACGCGGGTCTTCATCTCACGCTCCCGGTAGCCATTTCGATACCCCGCCCGATCGTCGGTGCGCTCAAAGGGCGCTGCTTTGATATGCTCGGTTACTTGAGCTTCGAGCACTTGGTTGAGCACGCTCTCCAGCAATTTGCCGACTCCCTCGTCTCCACGAAAAAGCTGATGCAACATCTCGCCATCTACGGTAATCTGGTACTGGGCCATCCTCTTCATCCTCCTGTTGGTTTTGTCTTCTCAACTCAACCATTACCAGGAGGGGGATGGCCCTTCCTTTTGCTAGGCCATCCTGATTCTCGAATTTACACCATCATACCGGACACTACTACGCCGCGTCCCTGCGCAGCACTGCGCTGAGTACTGTTGACAGCACAGGCTATGGGATCATCGTAGTGAACGGTCCGTGGGCATCAACTAGCCCTGTCGGGCCGGGCACGATGAGGATAGTGGCTCTTGCAGTAGTACTTGCAGAGGTCGTTTCGGTTTTTGGCGTGCTGTTTGCAGACTATATGCGTAGCAGTAGTTGGCGTGCTGCTATACAACCACCCACTAGTACAGTTGCTCAGTAGGTTCGGCTCGCAGCATTCTTGCGCTGTCTTACCCAAGGATGCCGGCGTTGCTGGTGATAGCCGTATCGTCGTTGGATGTGCCAACAGGGGCCATGCCGAAACCTCGGCATGGCCCTGGAAATGCCAAATCTCACTGAATGCTTTCGGAAGCGTCACCCGATGTGGCCGATTCACATTTGCTGAGCGACTACATCAGCAGGCGCCTGCATAGCAGTTCGCTTACCGCTGCGCATGTAGTCCGCGAATAGCAGTCCGAAAACTGAGATGAACCCTGCAAGGACTGCTGCTAGTGCCATCGTCATCAACCTTCCGATTCCTATTGGCCGCGTCGAAGCCCATGGACCGCTAATGATAGTCAAGGAGTAGCTCTGGCGTTTCGCGGCGTTGACCGCACTGGTGTAGTCCGAGTAAGCACTCTCGTACGAGTCTCTAGCTAGATCAAGGGCGTGACTAAGCTCCAGATCTCGCCTTTCAGCATATGCGATCTCACTCAACAGCGCATCTATCTCTGCCTTGAGAGCCGCCACCTCACGTGTTGCGTTTTCGAGCTCGATCCTGCTGGACTCTATCTGTCTTTCGGTTGCAAACGACATCTCTAGCAACTGAGTGTAGACGGGGTTAACCTGTTCTCGCTCGATGTAAGGAATTGCAGACGTATCGTCGTCATCAGCAATCTGTCTGGGCAGCTTGAGGCGCGTTTCATCAAGCACATCCTTGGTGATCAGCAGTGGCTCAGTCCGCGCAAGCTGAGACTGTACACGTTCAAGCTGCGCAGCCAGCACTTCTATGCTCGACTCGAGATCATTGATCCTGGCTTCCGCCGAAACCAACCGACTCCGCCTGTTGGACAGCCTGGATCTCAGGGTCTCAATATCGTGAGTCTCTCTGAAGTTCTGCTGGTCATCCAGCGCTGCCTGGAACTCGCCTGTGCGTTCTCTGAAATCGCTTCCCAGCAGCTCAAGTTTCTCATTATTGAGCTGAGACGCTAGAGAGACGAGTTCGGACTGGACAAGCGCTATGTAATCCCGAGCCATCCCCATTGCGGTGGCTCGGTCCTTATGGTGCATTGAGATAGTGAGTACCGAGGTGCTCGCGTTCTCATTTTGGCCTGTTTTGATGTCCACCTTTATGCTGCTGACCATGCTGTCTATCGTTGCATCAGTATCAGGACGGTCAGGCATGTACCTGGCTGCAATCTTCTCAAGAATCGACTCCTTATAAAAGACAGCCGAGTAGTGCGAGGCGTTCAGCGACCGGCCGTCCGCCAATCTGAACGTGTCGGAAAGCACTGAGACTTGCGCCTCATAGACTCTCTCTTGAACGAAAGTCGCGTAGACGAACGCCATGATGACTGCAATTGCGACCGCGCCCATGACGATCCATCGTCCCCGCCAGACTGTCAGAAGCAGATCTCGAAGATCGATCTCGTCTTCGTAGGCGTGTTGGTGGTGTTCAATCAAGCTAGATACCTCCTAGCCACTTAGCCTCCAGATCCATCCTAGTCGGCTAATGACCTGCAATACCCGTCAACCCCTTGATCGAGGGCCACAATCACCCACGCTTCCCATCTCTGTGGTCATTTCAACAGGAACCCTGTTTTTCCTTCCCTGCATCTCCTTACAAGGAACAAAGCTTCGCTAAGAACGCGTTGAGTGGTGTCGGACGACGACTTCAATGCACCGGCTAGAACTGCCTTGCCGAGACAGGGACTAGCCCGCGCATGTGGAACAATATACGGTAGTCCATGGGTGAAGACGGTGAGTCATGAGCGAAGAGGGTACGTCACGAGCGGCGGCGATAGGCCGTGGACGAGGGCGTTAGGTCATGTGTGAAGGAGGCACCCGTTCGCGATGCCACCTGAGGGCGTCGATCTTGTTGATTTGCTGGTGTTTTGTGCTGGGCTGGTCGTAGGAGCGAGCCTTGTAGCTGCTTTCGCACGAGGGAAGGCTGGCGAGAGGGCCCGGCGTGCTCGACTCGAGGTTGAACCAGAGCTGAGGATGCTCGAAGAGAGGGTGCGGGCACGTGAGGAGAGAATTGCCGAGCTGGAAGAATCGCTGGAGGTCTGCAGGCAAGAGATTGCAGCTCTAGGATCTGCCAACACCAGCCTGAGCGCCGAGCGCGCACGGCTCGAGGCTGAGATGGAAAAGGAGCGGCAGACCGCCGCAGAAAAGCTGGCGCTGATAGAGGAAGCTCAGAAGCGGCTGACCGACGCGTTCAAAGCGCTGTCTGCGGAAGCTCTCAAGAGCAACAACCAGTCGTTCTTGGAGCTGGCTCGTGAGACCCTCGAGAAGCACAGAGAGAGAGCAGTGCACGATCTCGACAGCCGGCGGAATGCTATAGACGAGCTGGTTAAACCTCTGAAGGAGTCGCTGGAGAAGGTCGATGCGAGGATCAGGGAAATCGAGAATGCAAGGGTCTCTGCATATGCAGGATTGACTGAACAGGTCAAGTCTCTGGCTGAGACACAGGCACAACTCCATGCCGAGACGAGTAACCTAGTAAGGGCCCTTAGGACTCCGGCAGTGCGCGGCAGGTGGGGGGAGATCCAACTCCGCAGGGTTGTCGAGATGGCCGGAATGGTGGAGCACTGCGACTACGTCTCGCAGGAGTCTGTCGCTACCGAGGGCGGCCGCCTCAGGCCGGATATGGTCATCAAGCTGCCGAACTCCAAGAACATAGTGGTGGACTCCAAAGTGCCTCTTCAGGCCTATCTGGAGTCGCTGGAGTGCACCAGTGAATCTGAAAGGACGGCCAAGCTCAGGGAGCACGCCAGGCAGGTTCGGAACCACCTTGCACAGCTTGGCTCAAAATCCTACTGGGATCAGTTCGCTCCGTCGCCGGAATTCGTAGTCCTCTTCTTGCCTGGCGAGACCTTTTTCAGTGCAGCTCTCGAACAAGACTCTAGTCTCATCGAGTATGGTGTCGACCAGCGTGTGATCCTAGCCACACCCACGACGCTCATCGCTTTGCTCAAGGCGGTGGCATACGGGTGGCGCCAGGAGCAGCTCGCAGAGAACGC
>JAAYAB010000174.1 GCA_012719595.1 Bacillota bacterium | reverse complement strand
CTGTTGATACTGACCCAACCGTTCACCTGGGCGTCCGCCAATACCCTCGAGGTCGTCGGAGCCGTCGAGGCGGGCCCGTCGAACCAATCATCCTGTTCGGCCTCGCCGGCCTCGCATGACTCGTCCGATTCGAAGGACCCGAAGAACTCGCCGGACCCGGTCTCCGACCACAAGCCATGCCCCAGATCTCCGGCCGGAGCGGCTGGTGTGGCGGGAGTGGCCGGTGCGGCCGGAGTGGTCGCGGGAGCAAGCCCTAACAGACTCGCTACTACCCGCCTATCAATGAGCTGCCCGGTTACATACTGGTGCAGAATACTGACTACCAGGGTCTGGTAGTGGACTCCAGAGTTGTATGCGAGCTCTCGAAGCTGTTCAAGATCGTCCTGAGGGATCCGGAAGTTCACTCGAACCCGACGCTCCGGCGACTTCCAGGGAGGACAATGCGACTCACCCACGACCAGCGCCTCCTTCGTGCTCATCTCACGCCCATCGTGCATTTGATGGACCGTGGAGACCTCTGTTCTTGGGTCGCGCGCACGATTCCTGCCCCGAAGCAGGGTGATTTCTCAATCTGGCGGGTGATATTCACGCACTTCCACCCTCAGGAAGCGCGCAGGCATGCATAGTCTGGTGTGCATGGTCAGGCGTGCATGGTCAGGCGTGAGCGGTCAGGCGTGAGTGGTCAGGCGTGAGCGGTCAGGCGTGAGTGGTCACGTGTGCATAGTACCTTCACTTCTATATGAAAACTGAACCCACAAACGAGTGTTGGGTGACCTTCCCAGCAGGGTTAAGCTCTCCTTTTCCTGTTCCACAAATCTCCAAGGGTGATTGTCTGGTGCACCTACAACGCTGTTGTACGTACACTGTGTACGTACAAAAGCGTTATAAGGGTCGGAGACATTCACCCCCTGGAGTTGCGATCCAGTTCATTATCCATGCTAGACGCCTTGTAGTCGCTGGTATGTCAATCCATTGTTCATGCTGTTTTCATAGCATCTGCAGACACCCCCCTTCCATCGACGGCGCCCCTGACATTCGCCTGGCTCCTGCCGCCAAGCGGGAGACACCCCCTCACGGGACGGCGCTCCGCACGCCGGGTGCAGAGCAGTCTCCTCCTCGCAGTCCGGTGAGGCCTTGGGCCAGGCAGGCGTCTCATTGGGCTTCGCTCCCTAAGGCGTTGTGCTGCTCGACCGTCCTTGTGTATCTCGATCGAGCTTGCGTTGCCCGGTCGTCCCTGCATCACTCGATCACGCTTGCGTTGCCCGGTCATGCTTAGGCTGCCGGATCATAGCTGTACCGCCCGATTACAAGCTCAGGAAATCAGTTCCTTCCACCTCTATCGTCGTGGCGTCTATGCGCTTCACGTTGGGACGGTCTGCGTTTTCATCCGCATATTTCGCCTCGGTAAACTGCGTCCGAAGCTTATACGGCGGCTCAAAGCGGAAGGGAGCTATCGTTCGCACCTTGGCCATCGCTCGCTTCGCTCCGTCTCGAATCAGCTCGCGCGCCTTCTGAGGAGACTGACTCAACGTCGGAGCCTGTGTAAGCCCTCTCACCTCTGGAACAAGGCCTTCCTTTACGACTACACCCTCAATGTCAGGAACCAGTGCCCGCGCTTCTTCCACCGCCGCACGGTCACCGCTGATAAAGACGGCCGGGACTCCATGCTCGCCAGCCCCTGCAATGTTCATCCCGATTTCTCCCACAGGCAAGCCATTTATCCAACACCCTGCTACGCCCGGCCAGAAGCTGTGGCACAACACGGCTCCGATCGTTCCAGCCATCGCATGAAAGCCCAGTAGAAACACAGCATCATACGAGGAGTCTAGACCCACAGGCCCTCCGTCTCCGGCCCCCATAACCATCTGACAATCTGGATGCAGCAGCTCTACGTCCAGGCCGCCTGGGAACCCCCCATGTCCGTCCCAGGCCACGATTTCAGTGGCCCCTCCCTCTAGGGCCCCCTCCACAAGCGCATTGAGCTCAAGTGTCGCCAGCCTCCGAGCTTGGGGATAATATGCGCCGTCGAAGCAGCACTGCTGGCGGAAGTCAACGACACCCGCTGTTCCCTCCAGGTCACATATCACATAGATCTTCATCATCAAACCTCCCCCCCCTACTTCGGAAGCTGGATCCGAAACACGCATTCCTGTGCTCCCGTCAGGCACGTCTCTACTACCTCTACATCAGCCGCCTGACCCAAGATTGCTGACCAGACCTGCTCAAGGTAGCTTCGTGAGCACTCGCAATAGCCGTCGGGAGGGCTCACCGCCCTCGGAAGGTGCCGCATTACTGGGCAGAAACACTTGTGGCCTCCCTTTGCCTCCGCCGGCAAGTAGTGCTGGTAAACCACTGTCTCCTCAACTACGAGCCTAGTTCCAGGGGGCGGATTCCTCTGCTCTTCGGCCAGGAACGCCTCTAGAGACGGGTGTTGCAGTCTTCTCTCTAGGGCAGTCTTGGCGGCCTGGTGCCTGCACGCGCACTGAGCGCCGCAACCACAAATGATCTCTTTATAGGAAGCCTGGTCAACGCTTTGTCTGAGTCTCTCGATGGCTCTGGCCAGCCAGAGTGCCCTGTCCCTCGGCTTTACACTGGAATCAACAACACTCTCTCCAGCCACGGCTGCCGCGGTGTCGGCTCCCGCAACTCGTTCCACCTCGGCAATGAACGCTGTGATTTCGGCTATGCTCCTACCCATGACTACTGCCTCCTTGCCGCAACGCACACTGCGCTACTCAATCACCGGCCAGGCTTCGGGACAGAACAGATATGGTACTATCATTTGGTGCGTCTCGACAACCGGCACAGATTCCATATCCTCTCGGCTGAAAAACCGTGCGTTCTGCGACTCTGGGCTTAGGCGCACGGAATCGCTGTCTGTAGTGCCTGCGAAACAGACTGTTATGCTTTGAACGGCGTCGCCGTTCGGATACTCGATGATCCTCGATGGATGCGAGAACACACCCAACAGACGCAGCTGATGAACAACGAGACCGGTTTCCTCAAGGGCTTCGCGAAGCGCGCAATCCTCAAGAGACTCGCCCAACTCCAACGAACCACCTATGAGTCCCCACTTGCCGTCACGGCGATGGTCTAGCAGGACTCTTCCTTGATAGAAGATAGCTATCGTCGTACCGATGTGCAGCCGGCTAGGTGCCGGCGCATGCGGATTCATGTAGTAGTACCTCGACAGCCGACTTACCTCCAGTCGACCAGCCAAAAGGCCTGGTCAGGTGGTATCGCAAGTTACTCTTGAATGCTGCCACTCAGCGCGGGTTCAAGCACGGGATCCGGATCTCCACTTAGTCCGCTGAGCGAATCGGCCCGGCGCCGCCTTTTTTCCTAAGCCCTAGAATCAACGCCGCAGGTATGGGTCGAATATCGCCTAAGTCCGGGTATGACATGTTCCACGTAGGCTCCTCGATATGCTCGATCTCCAGGCCATTCGAGACGACGAGACGATATATCTCACTGGACAGATGCGGGTAGTTCTCGGTGTACTGGTATCGCCCGTCTGCTTTGAACAGGGTTCGCACCTTGGCTATTTGAATGAAATAGGGATTCTGATCGGCAATCACTGCGAGGCCGCCAGAGACGAGGACTCTGGAGATGTTTGAGAACAGCCCGGTGATGTCGGGCAAGTGGCACATGGCTAGGGCACAGACGACTATGTCAAAGCTGCTCGAGGGGAGATCCAGTTCCGTAGAGATATCAGCAACCACGAACTGAACGTCCGTACCAGGAGGAACCTTGCTTCTTGCCTCGTTGATCATCTCAGTGGAAAGATCCACGCCGACGACCTGTGCACCGAGCCCAGCTAGCTTCAGTGAATACCTTCCGGTTCCACATCCTAGGTCAAGCACGCGCTTGCCGTGCACATCTCCAATGAGGCTTAGTGTGATCGGTTCCTCCAGTGCGATCAGCGGGTTCGCCTGTTTGTCATAGTGCTTCGCCCACATTGAGTAACCCTCTTGCACTGACAGCGTTGGTCTTCGGAAGTTCATCACTACCCACCTCGCCCTAAACCTTCCGCTCCCATACTCGCATCACTGATGGCCGCGTTGCCTCTGCCAGCCTCCGCAACTCCTCAAGGTCGTGACCGTAGGCGGAAGCGGTGATAGAAGAAGACATGCCCAGCGATCACGCAAGTCCCTCGCAAGCTTTGACGAGCTCGCTCACAGGATCCGCCTTGCTCGTTCTAGCGCTTGAGATACACCATACCCGGACCCAACTCGTCTGTAGGACGGGCAACAAACCCGAATCGCTCGTAGAATGGGTGCCGGCCGAGAGCGGCGAACAAGCCTGCCATATTCAGTCCCTCATACGGCCTGTCGATTCCCATCTGCTCGATCAACGACAAACCGAGGCTCATCTGGCCATACAGTCGTTGAGGGGGGATGAACCAGATCGAGCCTCCACGCTGAATCCAGTCCAGATTGCGGCCAACGAGCACTGCTTCACCGGCCCGGGTGGCAAAGATGGTGCACAAACCTACCGCTCTCCTCTCAATCAGTGTTAGCTAGGTGAGCCCAACGGCATAGCGCATCATCGGCGGCGGTTACCGGTAACCGTCGAGGCGACGTATGGTTTCCGCCTAGTCCATGCGCCCGAACTCCGCGCATCTGACCTTCTCCCACCGCGGCCTATTGCTGACTTGCAGACCAACTCATTAGCATGTGTGTCTCAGTCTGCCCGGTCAGTCTGAAGCCACGCCGTGCATAGAGTTCCTTTGCCCGGTTTGCGTGGAGTACGCGGAGATGGATCGGTACGCCCATGGTCGCGGCTTGATGCTGCAAGTTTGTCAGGATAGCGGTGCCTATACCAAGGCCTTGATATGCAGGACTGATTACTAGGTCAACCAGGTGCATCGCATTGTCTCGAAGCTCGACTACGCAATAGCCACATTCGACCCCGTCAGCAATGATAATCTCAGTCGCTTCCGGAGCCCAGGCGTCAGCGAAAAAGCCATCCTGGCGGGCTTCATCCCATGTTCCGAACTGCCTGATAACTACGTCGCGAAACCCTTCATGATGCCATTTGCGGGCAAGATCATAGTCCTCGGTTGTGGCTGGTCGCTTCGAAACATGCACCCAGCATCGTCCTCTCTAACGCGTCTTGGCAGTACCAGAACCGCTGGCCTGCCACTGCCGTGCCAACTCGCGCGTTGATGCCCATTGCTACTGCTATCGCCTCAAGCAAGGTTGACTTCCCTGATCCGTTCTCACCGACAATGAACGTCACGTGCGGATGCATTTCGACAGACTCCATCCTGCGGACCACCGGCAGCGAGAAGGGATAGACATCGAAAGACGGTACCTCCTGACGCTTGAGCTGAACCTCGACAACGAACTGGGTCCTCACCAGAGCGAACACCCCCTGTTCGCCGCTCCAACCGATCTAGCGACCTAGCGCACCAAAGATGGCGGCCACCTCCGTTTGGCGCAACTGCCTCTCGCCCGGTCGCTAGATGCGCCTGTCGGGTCTGGCCCAGCTAGACCGAATACTGTGCAGGTCGCCTACACCGCTATCTCATCTGCGCTGTCCCAAACAACGGACGGAGCCTGCTCCGCAGCTCATCAACGTCCCTGGCATCAGCCACTGGGTAATGCCCTCGAGGGTCAAAGTGTATGGTCTGCATACCGATCTGCCTCGCAGGAGCTATGTCTTTGTCAGGGTTGTCGCCGATATACACGCACTCGCCGGGCGAAACACCCAACTCTGCCAAAGCCCAAACAAAGATCCGAGTATCAGGCTTGGTCACACCGCACTCAGAAGAGCTGGCAATGACACGAAAGTACGGGGCAAGACCATGATGTCGCAGGACATCTCGCAACGAGGGCGGCCAATTAGACACCACTCCTTGCACGGTACCTGCGTCTCTGAGATCGGACAGTAGCGCCGGTATGCCAGGAACGACAGTCCAGACGTCGTAGTACGCCGCCAAACCTGCAGCGAACCGGCAAACCGCATCGTCAGATACCCCGGCCCTCCCTAGCAGGATCGTAGCATACTCAACGAGCCCTTCGCTTTCGTCTTCGGCAGTGCGCCACTGGAGTTCTCGCTGCTTGCGAAACTGCTCGGCTTGATGGAAGGACTCAGCATCAAGCAGTCCAAGCGGAACGCCTGCGTCCACTAGGCAACTGTAGATGAACTGTTCAACTGATGCGGCATATTGGAGGAGGGTGCCTCCCACGTCCCACAGG
>JAAYAB010000173.1 GCA_012719595.1 Bacillota bacterium | reverse complement strand
GCAAGGACTGCTGCAAGTACCATCGTGGTCAGCATTCCGCTTCCCACCGGCCGCGTGGAGGCCCACGGACCGCTTATGATCGTCAAGGAATAGCTCTGTCGTTTGACGGTGCTGACCGCACTGCTGTAGTGTGAGTAGGCACTGTCATACAGGCTTCGAGCGCGGCTGAGCGCGAGACTCAGTTCCAGATCTCGCCTCTCGGCATCTGCTATCTCGCCCAAAAGCGCGTCTATCTCCGTCCTGAGAGCTGCCACTTCACTTGTCGCGTTTTCGAGCTCGATCTTCCTGGACTCTATCTGTCTTTCAGCTGTGAGCGACATTTCTAGCAACTGAGTGTAGACCGGGTTGATGTGTTCTCGGTCGATGTAAGGGATTTCTGGTGTACCGTCATCACCTGTAATCTGTCTGAAAAGCTTGACGCGCGTTTCATCAAGCACATCCTTAGTGACCAAAAGCGGCTCAGTCTGACCGAGTTGGAACCGCACACGCTCTAGCTGCGCAGCAAGCACTTCTATGATTGACTCGAGATCGTTGATCTGGGCCTCGGCCGAAACCAGTCGGCTCCGTCTGTTGGAGAGCCTGGATCTCAGGGTCTCGATATCGTAAGTCGTTCTGAAGCTCTGCTGTTCATCGAGCGCTGCCTGGAGCTCGTCGGTGCGTTCCTTAAGATCACGTTCAAGCAGCTCAAGTTTCTCGCTATTGAGCTGAGACGCCAGAGAGGCGAGTTCGGATTGTACAATCGCTATGTAGTCCCGAGCCATCTCCATTGCTGTGGCTCGGTCTCTATGACGCATTGAGATGGTGAGTATCGGGTTGCTCGCGTTCTGATCTCGGTCTGTCTTGATGTCCACCTTTATGCTGCTGACCATGCTGTCTATCGCTGCATCGATGTCAGGATGATCAGGCATGTACTTGGCTGCGATTCTATCAAGAACCGAGTCCTTATGGAAGATTGGCAGGTAATCCGAGGGATTCAGCGATCGACCGTCGGCCAATCTGAATTCGCTAGGCAGTACTGAGATCTCTGCCTCATAGACTCTCTCTCGAACGAAAGTCGCGTAGACGAATGCCACGATGACTGCCACCGCGACTGCACCGATAATGATCCATCGCCCTCGCCAGACTGTCAGAATCAGATCTCGGAGATCGATCTCGTCTTCGTAGATGTGTTCATGTTCAATCAAGCCAAATCCCCCCTGGTCATTCAACGCCGGACGCACCCTAGTTGACCAATGATATGTAATGCCTGTCAACGCCCTGATTCGGAGCCAAGACCACCCGCACTTCGCGCCTGTGTCTCATTTCAACAGGAATGTCGTTTTTACCTGCCTTGAATCTCCTCAGAAGGAACAAAACCTCACTTACGCGGCTTCTTTGTCCTCACCGGATCCCCACCCCAGCCCGGTATTCGGAGATTTCGGACTCTTGGTCAGAAAACCGGCGCTGATCAGTAGCTGTAAGTCAAACGGCTGGCGATCGCCAGCCGTTTGATACCCTTCCTCGTGTTGATAGATAACCCCTAGAACGCGAACTGGCCGAAACCGAACCCGGTCGTCCCGTCTTCGATACTCTCCGCATTACCGCTCTCTGACGAACCCGCGCCTCGATAGGAGGCTTTCGCGAGGTCGTCGTAGGTGATAGTCATCTGTCGACACAGCCATTGGCCTCCGAGCTTGACCATTTCACAGGCGATGGTGCCTGTGTCAGTGGTGGTCTCGGGGATCTGCGGATTCTCAGCGCTCTCCTTGATCGTAAATGGGGCTGCAGCCTGAGCTCCAGTCTCTGATACGCTGGAGTAGACTATGGTCCCTAACTCCATTGTCAGGACGTGACCGTTGCCTCCTTCAGACTCCGGCTTTCGCCATTGAAGCTGCTTGGGTTCATCCGCCTCGAGCTCGGCCTTGAGCTCTGTGTAGGTCTTGCTGTATTCGCTGCCTCCCTCAGAGATGGTCAGACTGAAGCTGTCTTCGTCAAGGAATCCCAGCATACCATCGACATCGAAATCCTCGACGGCCTCAACAAAGGCAGCGATCCTCTGGCCGATTGCAGCTTGGATCTGGGTCTGGTCTATCCCGCCGTCTGTGCCGCCTCCACCACCGAAGCAGCCAGGTATGGCGAACAGCAGAACAACTGCCAGTACCAGTGGTAGCAATCGTCTCATATTAGCTCCTCCCTCCACAGATCAAGGCTCATCCACATTGCCGAAGTCGAAGCGACCAAACCCGAATCCTCTGCGCCGGCTTGTCCAGTGGAACGTGACGCTTTCCGAGATCTTCGTTCCGTCTCCCATCGTCAACTCGATGGTGACCGTGTGTCCACCGTCGTCCAAGCCGGCAGGGAGCAGATGGCAGACCATGCCGCCCGCGACAACTGCTTGCTGCTTCTCACCGTCGTCTAGGCTGATAGTCACGCTGCTGACTGCACTTATGTCGCCATCGATTCGGGCAATCACTAGTGAGCCGCTGCTGATATTCGCCGGGTTGCTCTCATCATTGGCGGCGGTAGGCTTGATGAATACGATCTGAAGCGGGCCTAGTTCGACGAAGACGTCAGTGGTATCGAGCGTCAGGTCTGGGAGTGCAGAATTGGTCATTCTGCAGTAGATGGTCTGGCCACCGAACTCCCCGCCAAAGGTGAACTTGCCACCGCTTGCCGTAGTGGGAGTGACTTCGATGCCTTCGCTGTTATACCAGCTGAAGACGGTATCGACTTCGCCGACTCTAGCCTGAGCGGACAGGTCGATCTCCTCTCCGGCCAGGATAGCGCCGGCTGAGCCGATCACGATGTCCGCCTGCGGTGCGTACAGATATTGCCCTCCCGCGACGGGTAGGGTTCGTGGCAGATTCGCGAAGGTAAGCTGGTTGTAGCGGCAACTGAGATCCCGTAGCGCCGTGCAGTTGCTCACATCAAGGCTGGCCAATCGGTTGTTGCTGCACTTAAGCGACGTTAACGCTGCGCACGTGCTCACATCCAGATTGCT
>JAAYAB010000172.1 GCA_012719595.1 Bacillota bacterium | reverse complement strand
TTGAACTCCGGATGAATGTCTTTCTTCACTCTCGCTCACCTCATATCAGCTCGCGGCCTTGTCGCAGAGACTACCAACAGCCGCTTTAGCAGCAAAAAGCTCAACGTCTGGACACCAACCGCTTCATTATAGCACACGCCCTCGCGCCGCGCAACACACGCCCACGCAGGCCTGGAGCGCGTCAGCAGATGCGCCGCGCTCTGCGGCCAAAGGCAAATCTATGGGTATATCCGATAGAGCATCCGAGGGAACGGCGACGTTTCCCTCACGTGGTCGAGTCCGCAGATCCAAGCCACGAGCCTCTCTATCCCCAGACCGAATCCAGAGTGCGGCACGGACCCGTAGTCGCGGAGGTCCACGTACCATCGATACGCTTCGTCAGGCAGCTTGTGCTCCTCCAGCCTGCGCCTGATCAGCTTAGGGTCGTCAATCCTCTGACCACCTCCGATGACCTCGCCGTACCCCTCAGGTGCGAGCAAGTCGGCACACAGCACGACTTCTGGGTTAGCAGGGTCAGGCTTCATGTAGAAGGCCTTGGAGCGGGTCGGATACCTGGTGACAAACACCGGCCGATCGAACTCATTGGCGAGTATGGTCTCATCTCCGCCGCCGAAGTCATCGCCCCACGCGAGCTCGACACCGTGCTTCTTCAGTATCTCAAGCGCGTCGGAGTAAGTGATGCGCGGGAACGGCGGCAGCACCTTCTCGAGGGGCGAGACATCCCGCTCGAGCGTCTTCAGTTCAGGCTTCCTGTTCTTCAGGACCTGCGAGACGACGTATGAAACCATCTCTTCCTGGATGCACAGACTCTCGTCGAGCTCTACAAAAGCCATCTCCGGCTCCACCATCCAGAACTCCATCAGGTGGCGTCGCGTCTTGGACTTCTCCGCTCTGAAAACCGGGCCGAAGCAATACACCTTCCCAAAGGCCATTGCTGCAGCCTCCATGTACAGCTGACCGCTCTGGGTCAGATATGCCTTGTCGCCGAAGTAATCGGTCTCAAAGAGCGTCGTGGTCCCTTCGCACGCCGAAGGAGTAAGCACCGGTGCGTCGATGAGCAAGAAGCCGTTGTTGTCGAGGAACTCGCGGCACGCTCTTATGACTTCCGCTCTGACCCGCATCACCGCATGCTGCCGCGGGGTCCGCAGCCACAGGTGGCGGTACTGCATCAGGAAATCCACGCCGTGCTCCTTCAGACTAATCGGGTACTCGCCGGCAAACTGAAAGACCGCTGCACGCGACACGAGAAGCTCGTAGCCGCCCGGCGCGCGCTCGTCTTTGCGGACCAGCCCCTCCACCTCAAGAGACGACTCCTGCGTAACTCCCTTGAGGAGTTCGAACGTCTCTTCGCCGACATCCGCCAGAGAAGCCACGGCCTGCATAAAGCCGGTACCGTCCCGGACTATCAGGAAGTGAATCTTGCCGCTGCCGCGTTTGTTGAACAGCCAGCCCTTTACACGCACCTGCTGGTTAACGTGTTTGGACATGTCTTGGATGTACACGCGCTCCATGTGCTACCCCTCCACGACCGGCCAATGGGGGTCCTGGACGGACCAGTGAGACCTAATAGAGGCTTCCCGTCCAGACCACCTGAATGCTCAAAGTAACTGACTTGATGTATCTCGACGAGAAGACGGAGCCTCTGTCGACCACTTCGATGTCCTCGATCGTAGTGAGGACCCTGAACGGTCCAACGTTTTTCGAAATCGTCCTCCCCCTGTCCGAGGACTGTGCCGTATCAGCAAGCAGCAGGAAGACCTGCTGTGCGGTCCCTCCGGGCAACACAGTGAGAAGCCCTTCCACCTGGTAGAGCTTTGAGTCAAAGGTCTCCTTCGGACGGATCTGTATCGTGCCGGAATAACCCATGTCGGCCGGGAAGTTCCGAGTGGCTCCATCTCTCTCTCTCGTGACGACAAGTCTCCAAGGGCCGAAAACGACCCTCTCGACAGGCAACAGAGTTCCGAGCATCGTGAGCGGGTAGCTCTTGTACTCGGTCACCATCGCGCGGACCCCGACCGTCTCGACGACTGTGCGGTAACCTTCCTTGACCAGGGTCACCTCATGGTACCCGGCAACGAGGTCACGCACGGTGCAGGGCGTAGTTCCGACGTGCCTGCCGTCGACAAACGCCAGCGCTCCCTGAGGCGAAGTCGAGATGCTGAGATTGCCGAGCCTTGAGTAGTACGGATCCTGAACGGTAAACGACGCGATCTTTGCGGCGTACGCTCCACGGTGGTTAGTCAGCTCGGCAAACTCCAGCCGGCGCAGGAACTCGTCGGCTGTGCTGGTGAGCGGCCTGCCAGCTTCGGCCAGTTCGCGGGCCCGCTTGATCCAGTACGACTCCGGATTGATCGGCCACAGAGTCGCCACTGCGACCAGGTACTCAGTCCCTACAGTATCGGCAGTGATTCGGTAGTTGCCGCGGGGCAGGCGCAGGGTCTGGCCCTTCCTGATGAAGTTGTCCTGCTCCCGTGAGCTCGGTATCAACGGGTAGACCTCGCCCCTCGGATTGACATTCCATATGTAGATGTACGCATCCCTGCTGGTACTGGCGTAGATCCGGACGGTGTCTCCGACGGTGCACTCCTGGGGTTCCACCCACACGTTCAAGTCGAATGCCGGCTGTGCCGGTTCGAGGTTCAGCTGGACCTCAAACTGAAACAGACCGTCCTCAGCCGCGACCTGCGCGCACGCAACCGTCACGACAAACAACGCGACAAAGGCAACCAACACAGCGTTCCGTGGGCAACAATCGAACCGCTTGAGAGATACCATAAATACCGCCCTCCATAAACGAGCGTTTCGAGACACATCCTACCCGTATATATTACCCTATTCGCCGCGGCTGCGGACACTCCTCCGCCATTCGACTTGATACAGGCTGCCTTGCTGGCTGGGTCTGGGCCCCTGAACCGCACTGCCCCGCCCGGCAGCGCCCGTGAAGCGGGCTCCCGAGCCCGGCAGCGAGAGAATGCGCCGGCCAGGCTCGACAGGGCTGCCGGCTCACTCAGAGAACAGGATGTGGACTACGTCCTCGGGCTGGATGACGTAGTCCCGACCTTCAGACCTGACCAGACCGATCTTGCGGAGTTCAGAGAACGCGCCGTACTTCACAACGTCGTCGACTTTGGCGATCTCCGCCCTGATGAACCCCCGCTCCATGTCCGAGTGGATCATGCCGGCGGCCTGAGCTGCTTTCGTGCCCCTGACCACCTTCCACGCGCGAAGCTTGTTGTTGGCGATTGTGTAGAAGTTAACGAGGCCCAGCAGCTCGAAAAGCCGCCTCACGAGGCCTACTATGCCCGGCACCTCGAGGCCCATCTCCTGCATGAGGACCAGCCTGTCCTCTTCGGGCAGCTCGATCAGCTCGCACTCGAGCTTGGCGTTGATCGGCATGACAGATGTCGGGCCGAACCTGTCGATGAGCATCGTGACGCTCGGGGGCAGGTCTGTGAAGTCGGTCGCGTCGGTGTTCGCCACATAGAGGACGGGTTTGGCAGTCAGGAAGCTGTGGTCTCTGACAAGGTCCAGTTCATCGCTTGAGATACCCAGGCTGCGGATGGGAATGCCCCGGTCAAGGCCTTCTACGATCTTCTCGAGAACTGCCGCCCTCTTTCGAGCCGAGTCAGTGTGGGTCTTTCGATCGCGATCGAGCGTGCGCTCGGCGGACTCCAAGTCTGCCAATGCCAGCTCGGTATCGACAACCTCAATGTCCCTCAGGGGATCAACGGAGCCATCGACGTGGGTGACTCCCGGATCGTCGAAGCACCTGACTACGTGTGCGATTGCGTCAACCGCCCGTATATGGCCGAGGAACTTGTTCCCGAGGCCCTCCCCCCGGCTCGCGCCTCTGACGAGGCCTGCGATGTCGACAATCTGGATGGACGACGGGACGCACTCCTCAGGATGAAGCGAGTCGTTGAGGCGTTTCAACGGCTCGTCAGGGACTTCAACCATGCCGACGTTTTTGTCGATCGTGCAGAAAGGGTAGTTCGCTGCTTCTGCGTGCGCGTTCGACAGGGCGTTGAGCAATGTGGACTTGCCCACATTGGGCATGCCGACGAGGCCGACCGACAGAGCCACAAGTCAT
>JAAYAB010000003.1 GCA_012719595.1 Bacillota bacterium | reverse complement strand
TGGCCGTCGCGGGTGGCTTCACAGAATCCCATAGAGGACCTGATCGAGACATACAGGCTCATGTTCCCCGACAAGCAGGTGACTGCGCTGATCTTCGGCACCGCAGCAAACGCCGCTGATCTGGACGCCGACAATGCCTATGTGCAACAGTCGGCGAGAAAGGCCGGCTTCCCCGCGCTCATGGTCACGCCTCCTAGCATGGACGCAGAGACCTTTGAGGAGCGCGTGGCTGCAGGCGGATTCCTTGGTGCAAAGGTCTATCTCACTCTTGCACCTGAGCATCTCAAGCCCGACGAGATCTGCATCTTCGATTTCCTCCCGCATCACCTGCTCGAGGTCGTGGACAGGCGCGGTTGGGTAGTGATGCTCCACATTCCCCGCAGCGGCAGGCTCAGAGATCCAGTCAACCTCGAGCAGATGCTCGAAATCGAGCGGCGGTACCCGAACGCTAGGGTCATTATCGCTCACGTGGGCAGAGCCTATTGCATTGAGGACGTGGGAAACGCGTTCGAGGTCCTGTCAGGGACTGAGAAGCTGGTCTTTGACATCAGCGCCAACTCCAACCAGCAGGTGTTCGAGCGGCTCATTGAAACCGTCGGCCCGAAGCGGATTCTGTTCGGGAGCGACCTCCCGATCCTGCGCATGAGGACCAGGCGGATATGTGAGTGTGGGCGCTATGTGAACCTGGTCCCTCGAGGGCTATACGGCGACGTCAGTGCGGACCCGCACATGCGCGAGCTCGACGGCGAGGAAGCCGAAGCGCTGACGTTCTTCCTTTACGAGGAGATCGATGCTTTTCGCAGGGCGGCAGCCAATACGGGCCTCCTGCCTACGGACATCGAGGATGTGTTCTACGGGAATGCGGCGAGGCTCCTCGGCCTCGCTCGATAGGTGAAAAGGAGATGGTGGTCATGGGCAGCCCCAAGGTTGGTTTGTTACCCTTCTACCTGGCTCTCTATGATCAGGCAGAACGCGGATGGCGGGGTCCGATCGAGAGATTCGCTGACACGATCGCCGATCAGCTGATGGCACGAGGTGTGCAAGTGGTCAGCGCGCCCATCTGCACTGTCCGAACCGAGTTCGCGGCGGCTGTCGACGCATTCGAGCGGCAGCAGGTCGACGCGATCGTCACTCTCCACCTGGCTTACTCTCCCTCACTCGAGTCAGCCGAGATCCTGGCCAGCACGCGCTTGCCCATTATCGTGCTGGATACCACGCCTGCATACGAATTCGGCCCCGGCCAGGACCCTGCCCAGATCCGCTTCAACCACGGCATCCACGGCGTCCAGGACATGTGCAACCTGCTGCTGAGAAACAGAAAGCCCTTTGCCATCGTAGCCGGGCACTTCGAGAAGTCCGACATCCTTGACAGAGCGGTTGCATGCATAAGGTCGGCAAGGGTTGCTTCCGGCTTGATGAGGGCGCGGGTGGGCAGGATAGGCAAGCCTTTTGCCGGCATGGGCGACTTCTTCGTGGAAGAGAAGGTGCTGCGCTCGACCATAGGAGTGGAAGTCGTGTCACTCACTGCGGGTGTGGCTGCGGCGCTGCGGTCACAGGTCACGGAGCTGGACATCAAGAACGAGATGGAGCAAGACCTCAGGGAGTCTGTGTCGGACGGCCTGGACCCTGTCGTCCACCGGAACTGCACGCTATCGAACCTCGTGGTCCGCAAGTGGATAGAGCAGGAGCGCCTTACCGCTTTCACAGCGAGTTTCCTCGACATCGGCAGCGAGGTCGGGCTCACCCACATGCCGTTCTTGGAGGCCAGCAAGGCCATGTCTCGCGGCATCGGGTATGCAGGGGAAGGTGACGTCCTTACTGCTGCACTGGTGGGTGCGATAGCCCGCTCGTATCCGGAAGTGTCGTTTGTCGAGATGTTCTGTCCGGATTGGCAGGGCAACAGCATCTTCCTCAGCCATATGGGCGAGGCGAACCTGAATCTGCTTGCGGAAAGGCCGACGCTGAAGGTGCACGACTTCAGGCTGGGCAAGGGCGAGAAGTCGCTGGTGGCCTACGGCCGGTTCAGAGCCGGTGAAGCCGTCCTGGTCGATCTCGCACCAGCTGCAGGCGACACATACAGGCTGGTCGTTGCTCCTTTGGATGTGCTCGATCTAGAGGCGGCAGGTGCGTCGGACGGCGTCGACAGGTTCCGCGAGTCGATCCGCGGCTGGGTCAGGCCGAGGATGGCAGTATCGGATTTCCTCGAGCAATACAGCAGGGCCGGAGGAACTCACCATGCAGCACTAGTCTACGGTGCCAAGGTCAGTGATCTAGCGACTGTCGGCAGGCTGATGGGGTGGGAAGTGACGACGATCCAGTAAAACTGCTAGGAGGGTGGTTAGAATGACCGAGAAGAAGATTCGCCTGGGTGTTGTCGGTGCCAAGCGCGGGATGGACTTCGCACGCATTGCTCCTGATGTGGGCGCAGAGGTGGTGGCTCTGTGCGAGACAAATGAAAAGACACTTGCGAACGCAGCCAAACGGCTCGAAGGCGTGACCACTTACACGGACTTCGACAAGTTCATTGAACATGAGATGGATGGAGTCGTTCTGGCCAACTTCTTCCATCAACACGTTCCGTTGGCACTCAAAGCGCTGGCGGCAGGCATCCATGTTATGAGCGAGACCAGCGCATGCAAGACCCTCGGCGAAGGAGTGGCGTTGGCGAGAGCTGTCGAGAAGAGCAAGAAGATCTACCTCTTCGCTGAGAACTACCCGTATTTCCGTTACAACCAGGAGATGAGGCGGCTGTACCAACAGGGGGCGATCGGCGAGATACAGTACGGTGAGGGCGAGTATGTCCATCCAGGACCCATAGAGTGGCGCCTAAGTATCTCTCCTGGGTTCAACCACTGGCGAAACCACAATCCGGCTACCTACTACTGCACTCACGCCATGGGACCCTTGATGTTCATCACGGGCCTGCGTCCGGTCAGTGTCAATGCACTCTGCATCCCGCGTCCACTCAACGCGGGTCTCGGAGTCGGCCGCGGCGACGTAGCTTCAGTGATATTGTGCCGTATGAGCAATGAGTCCGTAGTGCGGTTGATCGGAGTTGGGCTCCGCGGACACGGGAACTGGTACCGCATTCACGGGACCCGGGGCTTGATGGAAAACCTCAGAGTGGGCAATCAGGATATGCTGCGCGTGCGTCACGAGCCTTGGGAAATGCGTGAGGGCGAGGTTGAGGAGCAGATCTATCTGCCCAACTTCCCCGAAGGCACAGAGGAGTTTGCGAGAAAGGCGGGCCATGGCGGCGGCGACTACTTCACAATGAGGGAGTTCGCAAAAGCCATCCGAACCGGCGAGACCCCCTATCTCGATGTCTACAAGGGAATCGACATGTCGATAGTGGGAATTCAGGGCTACCGGTCGGCTCTTGCAAACGGAGCACCGGTTGAGATACCGGATTTCCGCAACGAGGAAGTCAGGAAGAAGTACGAGAACGACGACTGGTCTCCGTTCCCTGAGGACAGGCGCCCCGGGCAGCCGTGGCCGAGTATCCGCGGGGAAGTCAAGCTGACGCCGGAAGCGATCGAGTACGCGAGGAAGATATGGGGGATCGGCCCGGACGATCCGGGAGGACAGCCGTAAGCGGAGGTAAGGAATAGATGGCGAGTAAGAGAGCGCAGGGAAACGAGTCGCCGCGCCCGCCATGGGAGGGAAAACCACAGTTAGTGATGGTTGCACCCTTGTCTGATCTGCCTGAGTGCGAGGTGCCGGCCTCGTACTCGATCAGGCACTTCCAGCCGGGCGACGAGGCTGCCTGGGATGAGATCATCCGGGATTCGTTCAAGGATCCCAACATCAGCTTCGACAAGATCATGAAAGGCGACAAGGCATTTCAGCCTGAGCGGGTCCTCTTCGTGTGTTCCAACGGCAAGCCTGTCGCCACAGCCGCAGCGTGGTACAAGCCGGAGTGGGGAGAGAACACAGGTTACCTTCACATGGTAGGGACGCACTCGTCGCATGCGGGCAAGGGTCTGGGACTGCAGGCATCGCTGGCGGCGATGCACAGGATGGTCGCAGAGGGCAGGGCAACGGCTGTCTTGCAGACTGACGATTTCAGAATCCCGGCCATCAAGATTTACCTCAAACTCGGATACAGTCCCGTCATCGTGCATGAGAGCCAGCCCGCGCGCTGGAGGGCTGTGTTCGAAGCGATAGGGAGACCCGATCTCATCGAGAAGTACAGGTCAGTACTCGACGGACCTATTTCCAGGATCGGCCGGAGGGATGGATGATGGAGTTGAAAGTAGGCCTCGCAGGAGCTAGAGGACTAAGCTTCATAAGCGGGTTCCGCTCGATTCCCGGGGTGAGCGTGGAAGCGCTGTGCGATCTCAATGAGGACCTGCTCAAGAGCACTGCGGCGAAATACGGAATCCCCAAGACCTATAGGGTTTTCGAGGATATGCTTGAGTCTGACATCGACGCGGTAGTGATTGCGACTCCGATGCAGTGCCACGTCCCGCAGGCCCTGGCAGCACTCGAAGCCGGCAAGCACGTCATGAGCGAAGTGACCGCAGGGGTCACTATGGACGAGCTCTGGTGGCTTATAGAGTGGGTGGAGAAGTACAAAAAAGTCTACATGATGGCAGAGAACTACTGCTACATCCCTGAGAACCAGATCATCGAGAACATGGTGCGCCAGGGCCTCTTCGGAGAGGTCTACTTCGGCGAAGGCGAGTACCTGCACGACATCAGGGAGTTGGCTGTATACCCAAGCGGGAAGTACTCGTGGCGGAAGTTCTGGCAGCTCGGCAAGAGAGGTGCGTTCTACCCCACGCACAGCTTGGGGCCTGTGATGAAGTGGTTCCCAGGGGATCGCATCAAGACGGTGAGCTGCTTCGGGACCGGATGGCACACTTCTCCCGATTTCCGCCAGGATGATACGACCCTGACTCTATGCCAGCTGGAGAGCGGAAAGCTGGTTAAGATACGGTTGGACTGCATATCCAAGAGGCCTCACAACTTGACCTACTATTCGCTGCAAGGGACAAAGGGCTGCTACGAGGCTGCCAGAGGTCTGGGCGACAGGCCCAAGATATGGCTTGAGGACTTTGCCAAGGGTGAGGAGTACGCGCAGTGGCGCCCGCTGAGCGACTTCTACGAATACCTGCCTGATCGGTATAGGACGGCGACGGAGGAGCAGAAGTCGGCCGGCCACTGGGGCGGAGACTTCTTCATAGTGCAGGACTTCGTGGATGCGGTGGTCAAGGGAGTCAAGCCGGCGGTGGATGTCTATGAGGCCTGCGAGTGGACTGCTGTGGGACTGCTGTCCGAGCTGTCAGTAATGAACGGCGGAAAGGCTATGGAGATGCCTGACTTCAGGCGAGCCGCCAAGTCCTACAAGGATCAGATCATCAAGGTGTGAGGTGCTGCCGAATGAAGGAGATCGGCGTAGGTATCATCGGGTTTGGGTTCATGGGGAAGACCCGCACCCTGGGGTGCTTGACCCTCCCCTTGTTCTACCCCAATCTCCCTTTTAGGGCCAAGCTGGTGGGCGTGTGCGACACGGTGAAGTCGATCGCAGAAAGAGCCAAGGCGGACTTCGGATTTGAGTTCGCTACGGAGAACGTCGACGACATATTCGCATGTGATGACATCGACGTAGTGTGCATAAGCACGCCGAACTCACAGCACAAAGGGGAGATCTTCAGAGCGATTGATGTCGGAAAGCACTTCTTCTGCGACAAACCTCTGACTGCCAGCTACGCTGAAGCAAAGGAGGTAGTGGAGCGCCTCCGGGGGACAGATCTGATCAATCAGGTTGCCCTCCATTACCGTTTCTACCCCGCCACGCTGCGGGCCAAGCAGATCGTAGAGGAAGGCAGGCTTGGGCGTATCCTGTCGTTCAGGGCCTGCTACCTGCACTCCGGTTCCGTGGATCCGAACAAGCCGATAGGGTGGAAGCTAGACAAGAAGGTCAGCGGGGGCGGGGTGCTGTATGACCTGGGTTCACACATCCTAGATTTGATGTATCATCTGATCGGGGAGTACTCGTCGCTGTTTGCAAAGACGCAAATAGTCTATGACACCAGGCCGGATCCGAAGGGCAATCTCGTCAAGATAGAGGCCGACGATGCAACCTACATCATCGCGCAGATGAAGTGCGGTGCCATCGGCACGATCGAGGCCTCCAAGGTTGCAACCGGCACCAATGATGAGCTGCGGTTTGAGATCCACGGCGACAAGGGAGCGATCAGGTTCAACCTGATGGATCCGAACTGGCTCGAGTACTTCGACAACACGGTTCCCGAAGCGCCGCTCGGAGGCCTGAGAGGGTTCACCAAGATTGAGAGTGTGCAGAGGTACGACAAGCCAGGCGGGTCGTTCCCGTCGAGCAAGGGCTCGATCGGCTGGTTGAGAGGGCACACCCATTGCCTGTACAGCTTCTTGTCGCACGTGAATGACCTGACAGCGGCAAGCCCGTCGGCTGAGGACGGGGCGTATATCCAGTACGTCATGGACAAGGCATATGAGTCCAGCATGAAGGGGCAGTGGATTGAGCTTTAGGCCGAGAAGGAAGCATAGGTGAGCGAATCATGGGTGAGGAACGCATTGGCGAACTCGATGTCGACCAGCGCCGGGAGAAGATCCTTGAGCTAGTCAGCATCAGAAACAAGGTCAAGGTCTCGGAGTTGAGTCGCATATTCGGGACTTCCGAGGTCACGATCAGAAACGATCTGTCCGAGCTGGAGGCGGCGGGGCTGCTCGAACGCGTGCACGGCGGGGCTGTCAGCACCTACAGGACTTACTACAACATGACGTTCAACGATCGCATGAAGACCAATGCCGACGAGAAACGCAGAATAGCAGCCAGCGTAGCGGCACAGGTGACCGACGGGGACACACTGCTGATGAGTTCCGGCACCACCACGCTCTATCTGGCGAGGGAGCTCAAGAACGCCAGAAACGTGACGGTTGTCACCAACTCCTTGGCCATCGCCCAAGAAATGGGTCTGCTTCGAGATATCTTGGTGATCATGCTTGGAGGCAACCTCAACGCTCAGTACCTGTTCACCTATGGTGACGACACCCTGAATCAGCTCAGGCAGTACAAGGCGGACAGGCTGTTTCTCTCGGTGGACGGAGTGTCGCCCGAGGATGGCATCACCACCTATCACCACCTCGAGGCTGAAGTTAACAGGCAAATGATTGCACGAGCCAAGCGAACCATCATTGTTGCAGACCATACGAAGATCGGGCGGACCGGCTTCGCCCACATTGGTTCAGTCGACAGCATCGACTGTCTTGTCACGAGCAGCCAGGCAGACAGCGAGGTCCTGCAGGCCATACGCGAAAGAGGAGTCGAGGTCAGGATCGTCTGACTGTGATCGGCTGTGGTCAGCCGGCGAGCAAAGCCTGTTCTGGGCGACTGCATTGTGCGCAACAGCATCCTCGGCATACGACCCCACGCAGGTGTGGAGCCGTATGCCGAGTTCTTTGCCAGCCAGGCAACTGGAGTCGAGTGTCTAGTAGCCGATCCAAGGGAGTCGGAGTTCGTCAATCTTTGCCTTGAGTTCAGCCGGCTCCTCGTCGCCGTGCCTATATTCCTGATACGGCTTTCCGATCACCCACGGCCACACGTCCGGGTCAGGCATGGAGCAGGGCCAGAGCTTCGGGAACAGGCGGACGAAGAGGGACGCCTCCAGTTCAGGGAGTGCTACCTCAATCACGCCTTCTGCTGTGTCCTGCGTGCTTCCGCCGTCCGATAGGTTAGCCGGGAGAGTCCCGATCGACAGCAACTCCTCTCCCGAGTAGTAGCCGGTGTAGAGGCGAGTAGCCGCCCACCTGGGAAGAACCAAGTTGCGTTCGCAGCGTTCGCGTCCGATGGACAGGGCGCCACCGGCGGTCGAGAAGCTCACGACCTCGCCGTCTACCTCCAGAGAGAACGACGCTTCTGTAGAGAACCGCGCACCTGCAGGATACGCTTCTGCAGAGGGCGATGCGCCTGCAGTGAGCGATGTCTTTGCCGCTTGGCGGCGCCGCGCCGTACCTTCGCAGCAGGTGCTTTCGCGGCAGATCCCAAGCCTCCTGTTGAACTCCTCCTCCAGCTCCTTTGACAGTCCGAAGAAGTCCGTGACCGCCACCATCTCAGCGTCCAGGCCAACCTCATCGCAAGACGGGCGCAAGACGTACCGGCCGCCCAGGCTGAGAATCGTCTGGGTGATTTGTGTCATGTGCGACTGCAGCACTACGATCTCGTCGTCTCCGGCCTCGGCTGCGAGATCCCCGTGCAGCTTGATGGCTGCCAGCGCAGCCTGCCTGTTCCTGAGGGTTACGGTAGGCATGAACCCGAACGGAAGCCCGTACTTCCTCGCTCGCTGGTTGCCATCCGGATGAACCGCCAGGTATCCCACTACCTCGCCGCGGTCCTCTACCACGTGGGTAATCGGCGCCGGCCCGACCAGACCCCATCCCTTGGTGGCATAGGGGTCAGTCATGAAGGCCCGCCAGCCTTCTTGAGCTTCATCGGCGTCCCGCACTTCTCGAACCGTGGCTCTAGTTTGGACCTTCCTCGCGCGGTCAGTGCTGAGAGTCGCGACCGCGTAGTAGAAGCATGGGACAAAGCCGCACAGGCCATGATCAAATTGCGATCCATGCACGACAGCGATGCTGATTCCCTGCTCCTTCGCGAGCTTCAGTGCACCTTTGCAGCCCATGAGAAACGCCGG
>JAAYAB010000171.1 GCA_012719595.1 Bacillota bacterium | reverse complement strand
GCAGCTCGGCGTCAAAGCGATCCGGCGACTCGACCATCGCCGGTGGCGAGATCACAGGCAAGATCACCGAATCGTGCTCAGATACGCCGTCAGGCACCACATCGCCCGTCCGCTGAGCCGCGCAGCTGGGCAGCCGAATCCACAGCTTCCTGGCACTACAAAGGACAGGTTCTCCTGCAAACACCAGCCCACCAGCAGGTGCACTCGTAGTCCGGATGTTTTCTTCGCCTACACGCAGCCATCGAGCTATACTGCCTATATGACCACATCAATACGCAGTTATCTAGCCAGTTGCGCTATCGCGAGAGGTGAAGAACAACGTAGCGATCGAGTCTGAGTTGGGCAACGGGATTACCCCAGCGTAAAGTGAGGAATGTCGAGAACCGAGCCTGAGCTGGGCAAGGGGTTAGCCCCAGCATATCGCGGGTGTAGGCCAGATGTTTCCCGTGCCGGTCTTTCGGCGTGGCAAGAACCTGCCGAAGTGATGCCCTGGCTGGATGACTATCTGGAGCGATCATCCGGTTCCGCTCCCAGTTAGCTCCATCTGTCTGTCTATTTCTACTTGACCTGGAGGATAGTAGAGGAAACCTGGGTCACATTGCCGGCTGCTGAAGCCGCTGCTGGCAGCATCTGAACCCCTCTTTTCCACCGCTACCGCGAAGGCTTGGAAACGAAGTAGTCAGACATGGGTCAGCCCGCTGACCGAGTCAAACGCGATTCCCAGTTCACTCCATTTGGCTGGCGGCTCTTTACCATCCTGGAGAACACTAGGTGAAATCTGGATCACGCCACCAGCCGCTCGAGCCCCTGCCGATGGGATTTGAGTCCTTCCTTTCCGGAGCCCTGGGTGAGGCAAGGTAAACAAGTGCTGAAGCATAGACCAGCTTCCTCGATTTGCGGGCCGTGCCGACCCGCTGCGCCCATCGGTTGTCCGGACAAGCCCCAGTAGCCGACCGAGGTTGTCACTTCTCTTACACCGAGTCGCCGAGGCGACTGGAAAGAGACGACGCAGAGACACCCGACGCATGCCTAGATGTGGCGCAGAGCGCCTGGACAAATGAGTGTCGCTGCTCTGCTCGCCCAGACTCGGTTACAGCCCGTGAGGTACCGACAGCGTAAGTCGCCCTTGGCCCCGCAGAGGTGAGCGACGAGCGTTCCACAACTACTCCAACTCGCCAGGTGAAGCATCTCGAGCCTTTGACAGAATCGCATCAAACTTCAGAGCTGCGCTTCTATCCATGCGGTCCAATACGTGGCTGTAGATGTCACCGGTGATCTTCACAGACGAATGGCCGAGTCGAGCGCTAACCGTCTTTAGAGGCACGCCTCCGAGTGCGAGAAGCGTGGCGTGGGTATGCCTTAGTCCGTGGAAATTGATCTCGGGGACACCTGCGAGGGAAATGAGTCTTCTGAAGTACTGGCAGCCGATGTAGTCAGGATTGAGAGGGCGGCCGTCCACTGCAGCAAAGACTAGACCGTGGTCCTCATACGCCTCTTCCATCAGCAACTTCTCCCTTGACTGCGCCTCCCTGTGCCGCCTGAGGGTCTCGCATACGTCGGGCGAAAGGGCAATTGAGCGGAGGCTTCCCGGCGTCTTCGGTTCCTTTGTGACCACTTCGTCTCCAGCCCTGACCCTGACCTGACTCACTGTCAGGGTCTGCCGGTCCAGATCGACGTCTGTCCACCGCAGCCCAAGCAGTTCGCCGCGCCTGAGCCCGGATCCGAGTGCTAGATGGAACAAAGCGAAGAGCCTGTCATTTCTCGCAGCGTTCAAGAACCTCGCCGCTTCTTCGGGCCGCCAGTACCGCGGCTGCGGCCGCCGACCCTTTGGGACTTCGACCGCATCGCAAGGATTTCTCTCGATCACCTGGAGCCGCACTGCACTGGACATGGCCGCGTGGAGAACACGGTGTATGCACCTCGCTGTGCTCCGTGAGATCGGCGTCGGTCCGCCCGGCACTTGCTGCAGCTTTGCCGCATACAGCCGCTGGATGTGAACCGGCTTGAGCTGTGACATGCGCAGCTGCCCGAGTTCAGGCGCTATGTGCTTCGCGATCACATACCCGTACCACGCGACGGTCGTTGGCGAGAGTGTCATCGTTTTGGTCTTCATCCACTCGTCAAGGAACTGCGCTACGGTCGGATCACACGAATAGCATGAGCCCTGATCAAGTGCAAGTCGATTAGCGGCAACACAATCGAGCGAGCTCTGATCAGGGGCAACTTGGTCTAACGAGACCTGATCAGGCGGGATCTGATCCGGGGAGGGTCGATCAAGATGGCTTCCAGACACGGTGAGACCACCTCCATCATCACCGTACTCAGATGGCGTGGTCGTTAGCACAGGAAAGGCACGGATGATCGTGTAGATGCTAAGGCTTACTGCCTATATCGCTATTCCGGTCCGCCCTGATCATGCGAACAGTCTGAGGAACACCCTGCTGTGACAAGAGATGTCTGGTTATGGGTCCGATCTTTCCGTCGCTTTTCAGACCATATGCTCTCTGAAAGGCTCTGACAGCCTCCTCAGTGCAGACTCCGAACTCGCCGTCAATCTCTCCCGGATCAAATCCAAACGCGACGAGACGTCCTTGAGCCCACGCGACTGCAGGACCCTTGGAGCCGAGCCTCAGGGTAGGCTTAGAGAGATCAGCAAGACTCGGTCGAAATGCCAAAGGCAGGTCACTCCCGGTGTGGGATGTGGGATAGACTAGTGGCCGCTACGCGGCGCACGTGCCGCACGCGCAATATGCACCGTTCTCAATATATTCTTTTGGCACACACAAAGTGCCTCACGGGAGTCAAGCGGATGACGGGAACACAACAATGCGCCCGGCATGCTGCAAAACACGGGGCGCACTAAACAGAAAGGAGAGACCCGTGGGTCTCTCCCTTCGCTCGTAGTATGTTAACACCTGGTTGACGTCTGTAAGCTATCAACTGCAGTTGTGGGACACATCCATCAGTAGTTCGCACACTTGAACAGGGTCTCTCCTCTGTCATCGCAGATCGTCAACTGCACCGAGTTGGTCAAAACATCTGCATAGCAGTAAGAGAGCCGTTTCACTGCCTCGGAGTCCTCGTTCAGCCTGACAACAAAGATGTTCGGGTATGTCTTCTCTAGAATTCCCTCCGCCCGCATGACCTTTTTGCGACCTTGGTTTGCTGTCAGCCGAACCTTTGATCCTACGTACTCTTCAAGCTCAGACTTGATTCTATTCAGTACGTTCCGCGCTGACATGTGATCACCCTCTTCATGGCTAAACCAATTCAACATATTTTATCATACTAGCGGGTCAAAGTCAATAAGAGGGTCATCCCAATAAATGGGTCCGGCCGATTGCACACGCCAAGATGCCCAAATTCTTAACAGAGGTAGGAATACTCAGGCTGGCATCCGGACGTGTTCCACCTGCGAGATGCTCTGAAAAAAGGATGCATGAGCCTCAGCTCACGCATCTCAACGTCTTTGTCCATCCTGTGGGAGATCACTCGCTCTCTGTGTTGTTCTCGCAACCAGCACTCGAGCGAGAGTCTCCCACACTTAGCAGCCTGATTAAAGCTGCTCTCCTGATTCCCATCCAGACCACGGCGTCCCGTCACCTATGGAGAAACACTAGCGGACGCTCTGTGCCATTTGCTTCCGGTCTAGCTCATTGTCGTGTCATGTGCCTGCTCAGTTTCTCCTGCGGAAGGTACGCGCCGGCCTCCCTGAGCGTCTCGACAAGCCTCTGAGTATCCAGGTCACATGCAGGCTGTCCTGTCGCGATGGATTGCACCGCAGCTGTCCCGACTGCCTGCCCCATCATTGCTGCAGCGGGCTGGACTCGAATCGCGCCGTGGACCTTCACGTCGCTCGAATTGCACCGCCCGGCGACCCAGAGATTCGCCCACCCCTTGGGCACCAGGATGCTGTAGGGTATTCCATGGCACTCTCCGACTCCGAGGCGGCTGTTCGTGAACTCCTCGAGGTAATTCATGAACTCGTCATCAGTGCAGTCGTAGAGATGGATATCCACATACTTGTTGAAAACCCCTATCTGGTCAGGGAACTGGCGCCGTGCGAGGTAGTCTTCGAAGTTCAGTTCGTACTCCCCAACGATCCGTCGAGACTCACGCACGCCCAACAAAGATGCAGTGGTAACCAACTCGAGGTTTTCGAAACCTGCGACATAGTCCCGGTAGAACCGAGCGTACTCCTGGACTATTTTGCGACCGAGGATCATGCCATTCGTTAGGCTATCCACGCGGAGCGAGTTCGTCCTGAAGACATGCCCTGAGTTCGAGTAACCGAGGGATTTTCCGATGGACTCAATGGCTGGCATTTGTCTATCAGGTTGAGTGAAGTACCCTCCTCTCTCGATCGCATCTTCCACCTTCGGCTGCAAGTCTTTGGGTCCAATGCCGCATATGGGGTTGAGCGGATCACTCTCAAACTCTACGCGACTCCAGTCTATCCCCGCAAAAAGTGCGCATAGAGTCGCCGGCATGATCTTCTCAGTATCTCGGCCGGCTTCGCGGCACTCGGCGCCACACAGGTCCGCAAGGACAGCATCTCCGGTGGCATCTACGAACGTCTTGGCAGGAACGTAGCGGTAGCCTTCGACATTCTGCACAATCACTCCATTGACGCGCTTGCTGTTCCTATCAACGTCCGCGTCGATCACCCTGGAAAAGAACCGCACTTCCACGCCAGCCTTTTGTGCGAGCTCGTCCAACAGGAGTTTCAGGCCTTCGGGATGAAATGGCGTCCACTGGTGATAGGCCCTGCGCCAGCGGTCGGGCGAGATCCGTGCCGGAATGAACCCACGTTCGTACATCGTCTCTACGACTTCACGCATAAACCCTCCGACCAGCATCTTTTCGCCGTCGGCCATCGGATCGAATGAAGTCACTAAGCCTGACGTGCCCATTCCGCCTAGACAACCAGTAGCTTCTACCAGGAGTACCTTTGCTCCAAGTCTAGCTGCACAAACGGCCGCGGCCGTCCCGCCAGGGCCGCCACCGGCTACGACAAGGTCGTATTCCCGGTCGACTGGAATGTCTCTCACTAGTCTGTACGTCTGCATCTGTATCCTCCTTGCTAAGCTTGGATGTGATTCCGGTGGCTGCCGAAGCTCAAGTTCGCGAACGGCAGGCGCGCATACCGGAGCTCCTCAGTTGTCTAGCCTTTTACTCCTCCCAGTGTCAGGCCTTTGATGATGTACTTCTGGGCCAGCAGAACGAACAAAATCATCGGGATCATAATCAGCGTGCCTCCGGCAGCCATCGGCCCCCATACCACTCCTTCCTCTATGGTCTGGAACGACAACGCCAACAGAGGAAGGGTTTTCGCCTTGGCTCTGGTCAAAAACAGCGCGATCTGGAAGTCATTCCAAGTAAAGATAAAGGTGAAGATGCTCGCCGCAACCAATCCGGGAGCCGATAGAGGCATAATGATCCGCCATAGCACTCCTATCCGAGAACACCCGTCGACTATTGCGCATTCCTCGATCTCCTTTGGGATCCCCTGAATAAACCCCAGCAGTATCCATATAGCCAGCGGAAGGCTCAACGCCGTATGGACCAGTATCAGGGCTAGCCGTGTGTCCAGGAGTCGAAGGTCGTTCATCATGAAGAACAGCGGGATGACGCTTCCGATTGGCGGAAGCATGCGCGTTGCGATAATGAAAAACGTCAAGGGCTTCCTCCCTCGGAAGTCAAACCTAGTCAAGGCATATCCTGCGAGCAGCGCCAGCACTATGACGACAGCCGTAGTGGTGATAGTCACCACAAGGCTGTTGGGCAAGAACACCGGCAGAAGGCGGCCGCCCTCGAACCTCGGACCAAAGACCTCGCGGTAGTTGTTGAGGGTTGGCTGAAAAACCAGCGAAGGGGGAATACGAAAGGCTTCCTTTGCTGGCTTGAACGACGTCAGTATCATCCAAACGACAGGGAACAGGAAGAATGCTACCATGAGACACATAGAGAAGTTGTACAACACTCTCTCAATGATCTTGCTGGCTTTCCTAAACCGACTCCACGCTACTGGGTACACTGCGGCATCCACCTACCCTCTGTTCCGCAGAGCACTCAAAGGTGATCTGCGCCTTGGCCAATCATTCTGTCGACCCGGCTCCATGGGTCAACCCAAGAATCACTGCGGTTATCAGCAGAGTAATGATCAAGATAATATACGAGGCTGTTGCAGCCATTCCCATATGGAAGGGAATGTACGCTCTTTCGTACAGGTACATGCTGAGAGTGAGAGCATTCTGACCCGGCCCGCCGCCACGAGCCAACAGGAATATCGTATCGAATGCACGCAGCGAGAATATCGTGCGAAACAGCAAAGTTATCACAATTACTCGCTTCATCAACGGGAGTGTGATATAGCGAAAGGCCTGAAGCCTGGTCGCCCCATCGATCTCGGCTGCCTCGTAAGGTTCGGGCGGCAACGATTGCAGCCCGGCAAGTAGAATCAGCACCACAAACGGTGTCCATTGCCACACGTCCACCAAAACCACTGAAGGCAGTACCCATGTCTTATCAGCTATCCAACCTATCTCAGGGAGACCCAGCAGGCTCAAGAAGTAGTTGAGGAGACCGAAGTCAATGTCCATGAACAGCTTCCATATCAGTCCTGCAATCGCGGGGGCAAGCATCATCGGAATCAACATGGACGTTCTGACAAGGCCCTTGAGGAACCTCAGCTTCTGAACCATAAGAGCGCCTGCCATCCCTAGGAGCATCTCTGCGCCAACGCTTCCGGCAGCGAACACCACAGTCACATAAACGCTATGGCGAAAAAGGGGATCCGACAGGAGCTTGACATAGTTGCCCAAGCCGACCGGCACAGGTGTGGGGTTGAGGAAGGGATTCCACTTCGTCAGGCTGATGGAGAAGCCCTTCGCAAATGCGTAACCCATCACTCCCACTATCACAATGACTGACGGCATTACCCAGCAATAGGGCGCAAGTGCCCTTCGCGACTTGGGTGAGCCGACTCTTCTCATAGTTACCACGTCCTTTGCCTACAGACGGGGTGTTGGTCAGTGGCGACCCGCTGCGTTCGCCATAGGGACCATCACAAACCTTGATAAGGTTACCCCTACGGCGAACGCTAGCGGCGACTCGTGACCCTCTCGCTATCTACCCATTACCTCTTCAGCCTTCTTGAAAATGTTCCGAGCGGCCTCGCGTGGAGAGATCTCTCCCAGCAGAACGGCACGTGCATTGTCGGAAATAGCTAGCTGTATGTCCGGTGCTTGCACTATGCTCAGCTCGGGCATGACAACAGCGGTCTCGGAGGCCTTGAGCACGGCGGGTGCGGCCTTGGAGAACTGGACGTAATCAGGATGATAGAAGACGTCCTTGCGAACCGGCTCGTTAGCCCAGTTCATCGCCATCTCCAGCTGCGCCTCGAAACTCGCAACAAAGCTAATGTACTTGTAGGCGATCTCTTTCCGCTCCTTGCTGATGTAGTTCGGGATCGACAGAGCCCATCCGCCCAGGCTGCCAGAGACTCCACCTTCATCCGGCGAAACATGCGGATACGGGTAGTAGCCGATCTTCCCTGCGACAGTCGACTCCTCTGGGTCCTCAAGAAGTGCAGCCCTGGGGGAGAACATCCCGGCCATTGCCAATCTGCCTTCCTGCATGTAGTGCAGAGGCTCCCAGATCCCCCACGTCAAGATCCCCGGAGGGAAGATCCCCTCATCCACCATTGTCTTCCATTCTTCGAGGACTTCTACAGCCAACTCACCATGCTTGCTGTCAAAGGGCATGACCTCGTTGTTTTCGCCCAGCAACCTGCCACCTCTGCCGTAAAGCGAATTGACGAATTCCTCCGCGATCATCGGTGGGCCCGATGCCATGAGACCCATGCCATAGATGTCCGTCTTGCCGTCGCCATCTCTGTCAATCGTCAGTTTTCTCGCTACCTCGAGGACCTCGTATGGTGTCTGCGGAGCGGACAAGCCGAACTCCTCGAGCAAGTCCTGCCGCACGTAGAACAAATTCGTGATCCCCTGCCTTATCGGCAAACCCCAGATCTTGTCCTCAACCTGACAGAAGGACGCCATACTCGAGACGAACTCGTCCATGGACGGACCGTACTGGTTCACCCACGGTGACAGGTCCTCGAGGTATGGAAGCGCAGCGTCACGCCACTGAGCGTTGATGGCGATAACATCATAGGCTCCAGTCTTAGCCACAAACTCAGTATATACTTGCTCTCGCATACCCTCCCAGGCGACCCTTACGGCCTCGACCCTGTACTGGCCCTTGTAGATCTCGTTGAACAACTCCATGGCGCCCGTCTGAGCCGTCCCTGCTCCTCCAATGTCCATGAATACTGTGATGACCTTCTCTGCAGCGAACGCAGCGTTTCCCGCGAGGCTCACGACAAGTAGCACGAGAACGAGTACGCCCACTGATCCATGCCTTCTCAACACATGCCTTCCTCCTTCGGGAGTTGATTCTGTTCAGACTACAGACCTATGTTTGGCAAGACAATCTACAAGTCGGCCAGATGATTGCGCTCCACCACCTCCTCGCACAGGGCTGCCTCAACGACAGTCAGATTGGTAACTTGGTCTGTCCATCTGTCCATCATATAATAGTAATATTCTTCGCGTCCTGTGGTTCTCCTTCTTGGAATGCATGTATTTGCCTTCAGGGAAGTACAGCCAACAAAAAGAGGAGAGCTTGCGCTCTCCTCTGTGACCTAAGCTGGCTTGCTTTGTGGCTATAGTGCTTCCGATTGCTTGTGAATCATCCTATGCGACCTTCTTGCTCGTCCGTCTCTAGGACATGACTCTTGATCGACCGAATGTGCTGGCGCATGAGATGCTCAGCATCTCGAGCCCGCCTCTCCTTGACCGCTTTGAAGAGCTGGTAATGGGACTTGATGTGTCCATCGCGCCTCTCCAAGGCATTCGCGTTCGCGAATCTCTCCAATTGCTTCCTTTCGGTGTTTATGAGCCTCGTAATCTGAGCTAGAAAGCGGTTGTGGGTTGCATGACCGAGAAGGATGTGAAACTCGATATCAAGATCAGTCGGATAGTCATCCGAGTCCGAAGCAGCGATAAGTTGGTCCATTACGGATTCTAGGGCTTCCAGGTCCTCAGTTGTAGCTTTCTTTGCTGCAAGATAAGCTACTCTCGGCTCGATCTCTTCTCTGGCTTCGAGAACCTCTAGAGGGCTTCCGGTGTCAGTGAGCACAGTGATCGATTCCTGAAGCGACACTTTGTCGACGTTCTGAACGCGAGTGCCGCGACCCGGCTTGCGCGTGATGACGCCCTCGATGTTGAGGATGCTCAATGCCTCGCGAACGGATGTCCTCGACACTCCAAGACTCTCGGCCAACTGCCGCTCTGAAGGAAGCTTGTCACCCGGCTTGAGTTCTCCTCGTTCGATGTATCTTCGGATTTGTTCGACTATCTTCACATAGATCTGCCGCGTGTCAATCGCCTCGAATTTCACCGGTATACCCCCCGAAGGCATATTGGTCTGACAATAATACTAACAAATCAATCCAAACGGTATCCTGTTTCGACACAACGCGCTGCTTTACCTCTTGCATTCCTGCACTTGGCAGCGCGCGGCCACAGGGGGGTATGGTGACTAGAGAGGGGATTGCGCAGCCCCGGCGCGATCAATCATGCATACTGCGGCATTGCGTTGCGATAGGTCCCCCGGGTATCGACTCCCCCTATCCCGGGGGCGCCTGTGATCGACTTCGAAATCACTGAGTCCACACGCGCGACATCTCCGATATCAGTGAACGCTATCGCCTCAGCGACTTTGCATGGATCGTACATGTGTATGTTTACTCTATCAGGAGCGCTCGCGAAGTTGGCCCCTGCGGCCATCAGGGCTTCGTAGTACGATTGGCATGCTCCGGCGACAATAACCAGGCTATCCCTGTTTGGGACTTGCCTCCGCAGGTTCTTGACAGCCTCGACGAAGTAGCGCGAGTTTGTGTAGCTGCGAATGTCGTCGTGCGCAGCTCCCTTTTTGATACCGTCGTGTCCGGTCAGTACTACGACGCTCGGCCGCACCTGCTCGAGAAGGGCCGTCACCCTGGCCGACTGTTGATCTTCGGAAACGTGATATCCTGACGCCCTCATCCCGAGCTTGTCATAGTACTGCATGCACTTGTCGAGGTATTCCCGGTCTCCGTCGAGGTGCAGGACGCGCCCTGGGAGCTTGACCCTCTTGGACGATCCGTCACGGCTTGGGCCACGGCCTTGCTCGCGGCCGTTGGCGCCAGTTCTCGAGGTGCTCCTGGCTAGGGCACGCCGAAGCAATCTCTCTGTGTTTTTTTTTATCTCCTCATACTCCCTCTGATCGACTCGTCTGAGGTCGTTCAGAGGGGCATCGGCCATCAATCTGAGGTATACGCCTTTGAGAATCGCCCTGCCGCCTCGCACTCCCACGACCTTGAAGAGCACATCGCCGTTGTGCGACGGCCGGACGACCAGGTCTCCGATTGCCGGTCTTCTCACATGAAGCAACTCCTCTACCAATCCTGGTCAGACGGACAAACGCCATGTGCCAGGCACTTCTGTTACAGTGTACGTTGCAGGAGTTGCTCCGGTAACTGTGCTGACCTACTTAGTATGCCTGTCGGCAACGCTGCTGGCGCCGTAGGCTTCGGGCTTGATGTATGCGGGAAATCCAGTGCCAGTGACCAGTCCGGTCACCTCTTTGATGATGCTGCGAGTGTCACCGCTGGAGCCGATGTCGAGGTGAATCTCAATTTCAACGCCTGCCAGGTCGGCCTCGGCGAGCCGGTCTGACAGTTCGCTCGCGAGTGCGAGGCTTCGAGATGCCTCGTGGAATATGCGCTTTCTCAGACTCTTCCCAACATTCTCCTGGTCTCTCGTATAA
Source organism: Bacillota bacterium (assembly GCA_012719595.1). Classification (GTDB taxonomy): domain Bacteria; phylum Bacillota; class DTU014; order DTU014; family DTU014; genus JAAYAB01. The sequence continues at coordinate 9,732 of JAAYAB010000171.1, read as the reverse complement.
TAGTACCTGCCGCCCTTTCCCACTCTGTGGATCACGATCGCTGTGACGAAGCAGGCGCTCTCTCGAAGCTGCGAGTCGGTGCCGACTATCAGTCTGTAGTGGTCATCCGGATGCTGCAGGATGAAGTCAACAATGTCCTGAAACATCGCCTCGAATGTGAGCTGTCCCTTTGTTGGACTTATGAAGACCACCGTTACCACTTCCTTGTCGTGCGCCTACAGCGTGCCCAACAGCCCTGCGCCAGCAATAGCCTGCACGAGAGCGACCCAACACGCAAGAACCTGCACCAGGGACTACACCAGATGGCCTCAATCGGCCTAAACGTGCCCGCTCAACTGAGCGTACTCCCTAGAGAGTGTTGCAAAGTCGTCCAGCGCTAGAGTCTCCGCCCTGCAACCCGGGTCTATCGCGGTCCGAGCAAACAGCAGGTCTAGCGACCGATCGTCTATTCCGGGGAGGCTTCTCAGGGCGTTCTTCAGAATCTTCCGTCTCATGCCGAATGCTGCGCCTACTACCTGAGATAGGGCGCTCGCCTCAACATCGAATCTCGGTTTCTGCAGAAAGTCGATGCGTAGAACCGCGCTGTGCACGCTTGGTTCTGGAATGAAGCAGTCAGGCGGGACCACCATGACCAGACCGACGTCCGCATAGAACTGAACGAAGACGGAGAGCGATCCGTACGCCTTGGAGCCGGGACTCGCAGCCACCCGCTCAGCGACCTCTTTCTGGACCATGACCACAGCTCGATCTAGTGAATTCCTGTTCTCGACCAGTTTAGTCAACACCGGTGTCGTGATGTTGTAAGGGAGGTTCGCGACCACCTTGGCCTTTGTCGCGGCAACGTCTGGTCTCGCCAGCAGCTTCGGTATGTCTACCTGGAGGATATCCGTGTTCAGCAGGAGTACGTTGCCAGCACTGCTTAGTTCCGCGTCGAGTATCGCGTACAGCTCTCGGTCGATCTCAACCGCCAAGACCAGCCCAGACCTCGACGCCAGTTCAGAGGTAAGAAGCCCCAAACCGGATCCTATCTCAATCACGACGTCGGTCGAAGACAGTTCTGCACTTTCCAGTATAGACTCAACGACTGCTTGATTCACTAGGAAATTTTGCCCAAACCGTTTCCTTGGATGTATTCCGTGCCTTCGCATGAGCGATCTGACTCTGGCAGAAAGTGACCTCTCTCGACCGGCACTACTGGGAGTAGCGCTCCTATCTCGACTCATTCAACCCTCCGTCACGACTAGACGACCAGATTCCATCAATGTCTTTCGACTGACGACCCCTCTAGTCCTCTGGACGCCCGAAATTGCTGACGTGTTGCCGGCTTCGCCGGCCGCATCGGGTGCCGCAGAGTGTCGCGGATGTCGCCGAGCGTCGCGGCGCGTCTGGGGCATGCCGCAGCGCTTCCTCAATGAACCCCCTCCGAATCCTCCTTACCCTGAGCCTCGCTTATGATCTGAGCCAATTGGCTGTTGAGCAGCTCTCTCTTTCTTTCCAGCTCAGTGACGAGTTCCTCGCCGGCCAGGCCGGACCGCTTGAGATGCTCCTTCATCTCCCGCGTGAACTCCCTGAACCGGTCCTCCAATCTCACGGGCACCAAAATGAGCTTGTCCCGATCCTGGTAAACATCGAACTCGTCCGGTTCGTCGAGGTTTCTGTAGAACTCAACAGGTATAGCCAGTTGGCGGTTTGAACTGACCTTGACTCGCTTCTTCACTCGCAGATCCCTCACTTCAACCGTTATTATCCCTCCCGCGCAACGATGTAATCCCGGTACCTGTTGAGCATTTCATAGTCAACGCTCGCTTCGATGAGCACTCCGTCTTCCATATAATCGGCTGAAAGCACGCTTCCCCGCTCCCGGATAGCGCTCTCGATTCCGCCGTCGCGATAGGGAATCAGGAACGTCGCGATTGTACGCCTCTGAGCCAGGAAGGCTTCGATGCGGCTGAGCAGCACCTCCACGTTCTCAGTAGTGGCGGCTGACATCAACACCGCTGCCTGATCCCTCGCCAGCCTCTGCCGATCATTGGGCGAAAGGCGGTCGATCTTGTTCAAAACGCGTATGGCCGGCACGTGGGAAGCGCCGATCTCCTCGAGGGTTCGAGACCCTTCTTCCATCCTCGCGTCCATTCGGTCATCCGAAGCGTCAACAACGTGAAGCAGCAGATCGGCTTCTCTGACCTCTTCCAGCGTGGCTCGAAACGCCGCTATCAATTCGTGCGGCACGCGCTGAATGAACCCTACTGTGTCGCTGACCAGGAGCTCCATTCCCCCTGGCAGGGTCACCCGCCTGACTGTCGGGTCGAGTGTGGCAAAGAGCCTGTCCTCTATGAGCACTCCCGCACCCCTCGACTGTGACAAGAGCTCATTGCGCTCGTGGAGGTCTGCATTGACAAACCTGTCGGTATCGACAGAATCGATCCTGACGAGAAGATCAAGAATGGAGCTCTTGCCTGCGTTCGTGTACCCGCACAGAGCTATCACGGGGATGTGCGATTTGTCCCGCAGCCCGCGTCGGACCTTTCTCTGCCTTCGAAGGTCCTCCAGCCCTCTCTTGAGCTCGGCGATGCGCCTCCGAATCGCTCTCCGGTCGGTTTCCAGCTTCGTCTCGCCGGGGCCGCGGGTTCCAATGCCGCCGCCAAGCCGCGACAGCGCGGTGCCCGTTCCGACGAGTCTAGGCAGCCTGTACTCGAGCTGAGCCAGTTCGACCTGTAACTTGCCTTCGTAGCTGTGTGCCCGCAAGGCGAAAATGTCCAGAATCAGCTCAGTTCTGTCGACAACCTTCATACCGGTGGCGTCCTCGAGGTTCCGCCTCTGCATCGGAGTGAGTTCGTGATCGAGGATGGCTACGTCGCACTGGAGTTCCTCTCCCAGGCGGCTCAATTCCTCGGCCTTGCCTCGACCGATGAAGTGCGATGGGTCCGAACTCTCACGCTTCTGGATCAGAGCGTCCACGACCTCCGCGCCCGCAGTCGTCGCCAGCTCTCTGAGTTCTCTCAGGGAGTCCTCGACCTCGCGGGCTGACCTGTCTGCCGTGGCCAGGGCGACGAGAAGCGCTCTCTCAGTTCGGTCCTCGTGCGTCTGATGCAGTCGGGTGGGCAAGCAGCTATCACTCTCTCTGTCAAGACATTCAGATTCAGAGCCTCTCGACATATACTCTACCATGAATATTCCAAGGAGATGAAGTGGTGGCCAAGCGACCCTTGCTCAAAGGCATTCTCACGCTGACGACCGCAGGCCTTCTGGTGCGGGCGATGGGAATGGCATATCGTGTGTTGCTCGTGAGGGTGACAGGCTCCGAAGTTGTCGGAGTCTTTCAGATGACATTTCCGCTGTATCGACTTTGCGCTACCGCGGTGTCACTCGGTCTGCCAGTCGCGCTGTCGAGGACTGTTGCAGAGTCGCTCGCCAGAGGGGATGCCGCAAAGGTCCGGACTTCGTTCAAGGTCTCGTTCTCCCTGGTTCTCCTAAACTCAATAGCGGCATCAGCCCTCCTGCTGCTTGGCGCTCATCTACTCTCAGGAAGGGTGCTGTCAGACGACCGAACTCACCTCGCAATTCTCATGATGCCGATAGCTCTTGCGTTCACCTCGATATCGGGGATAGTCCGAGGGTATTTCCACGGTCATCAGTACGCCACTCCTCCAGCGATCGCCCAGGTCGTGGAGCAAGTGGTGAGAATCGGTGTGACACTGTACCTCTTCCGAAGCCTGACAGGCGCGACCGTCGCATCGGCCGCGGCAATCGCGATGCTGACAATGGGCATAGGCGAGGCGGCCGGCTTCGTCACTCTGCTCTCAATGAAGCTGAGGTGGGATCGGTCGAATAGGGAGACAGCTGCTCATCCACCAGCGGGCAGGGCGACAGCCACCCGCCAATCAGCGGGCAGGACAGCATCGACTCGTCCACCGGCAGCTCGCTTGCCCCAACCATCGAACATGAACCTAATCTCCGAGCTGCTCGGCATGTCTCTGCCGCTCACAGCCGCGGGATTCATATCCACAGCTTCTCACACAATTGACGCAATAGTGATTCCTCGGCGGCTCATGTGTGGAGGGTTCGACAGCGCGCAGGCCACAGTTTTGTTCGGCAGGCTGTCGGGCATGGCTATGCCAGTCCTCTTTCTCCCCGGGCTATTGGTCTTTCCAATATCGACCCTGCTGCTTCCCGAGGTCGCCGCATCGAGAGCGCACGGCCGCGAGATCAACCTCAGGCGCAGGCTCAAGCAGATGACCCTACTGACACTCGGAATCACTCTGGCCGTCAGCGCGGGGATGCTCCTCTTGGCGCACAGAATCTCCACGATACTCTACAGGACGGACGAAGCAGCCATGCTGATCGAGCGCTATGCACCTGCAGTGCCGCTGCTCTACATCGGATATGTGCTTGGCTCTGCGCTGAATGGGTTAGGAAAGGCTAGGCTGGTTCTGGCGAGTACTGCCGCAGGCGCGCTCGTGGACTTCGCGGTGCTCTACAACACCGTGAGCAGGCCGTCGGTAAACATCTATGGAGCGATAGCAGGCGACATGGCCGGGTTCGCCCTGGCCGCAGCGATAAACGCCATCGGGCTGGGGCTCTACCTTGCGAGAGACCGAAGTGATCGAAAGAAGTAGCCGTATCGGGCCGAGAATCGCCGTGCGGTACTAGGGGATTTTCACGGCGATGAGCGTAGCATCGTCATCCCACACTGCGCCCATCATCATCTTCAGTACATCGGCGAGTTCGTTGACGATCTCTCGAGGGCAGGTTCTCCTGGTCTCGCCAAGATACTCGATGATCCGCTCATCGATTACGTCCATATCCTCGCCGGGTCCGAGCACCCCATCGCTGATCATGAGGATGATATCTCCCGGGTATACCGCGCACTTGACCGTATCGAAGTCCAATCCCGGCAGTATGCCGATAGGCAGCGAGGGCGAGCTGATGCGCCGCACCCGTTTGCCGCTCTTGATATATGACGGACAGGAACCCATCTTGGTGAACTCCACATGACGCCTTGCGGTATCGACAACTGCTATGTCGAGAGTCGAGAACGACTCGTCCTTTCTCCTGATCAACATGAGGGAATTGACCACTTCTACTGCAGAGCGCTGCGACATCCCGGCGACCATCAGCTCCTTGAACATGGTTGTGGCGAACCTGCTTTCGACAGCGGCTGTCTCACCTGAACCCATGCCGTCGCCGAGTACAATCAAGGTGCGTGCATCTCCAAGATCGTAGATCAGCCTGCTGTCGCCGGAGACTGAGTTGCCGCTTCTGGCGGTGCAGTAAATGCCGACATCGACGGAGCGGGGTCTTCCTCGCTGGCCTCGAGCCGCACCGGACTCCACCCGTGCGCTGCCGAGTTCGCCGCGTGCTGCCCCGAACTCAACTTGGCTGGCGCCGGACTGAATGACAGACTCCTCACCTGAGCATATTTCCTCAATAAGGCGGTCCACTATCTCTGCTATGCCCCTGAACTGTGAGGAGATGACCTCTTTAGCCCCCTGCATCTGCTCAAGTGCTGCTAGTTCCTCTCTCTTCGCCTCAAGAATCTCAGCCACGACAGGTACGACTCTGGTCGAGTTGACGCAATGCTGGCGCAGGTAGGTCGGGATCCTGCTGTCCCTCCGCCTCTTCCCGGCATGATCTGTCCCTTCGGAAGCTTCCATCTCCAGCTCCGCAAAGATGGTCAAGAACGCGTCGTAGCTTGCGAAGAACCTGCTATTCCAGCATGCGTCGTGCTTGCCGCAGTTGTCACAGAGTCTCCTGTGTGCCTCCTGAAGGAGTATGTCGAATCCGTCGGTGAGGCACGCCTTATGCTTTTCGCCCGCTTCTGAAAGGGTGCTGGCCAGCAGCTCAAAGACGCCTGACAGGGACTGCAGACGCCTCCGAGCGCTGTCCATATGCACACGACCGTCTCGGGCCGGCAGACCCTCAGCCGTGCCCGCGGGCGCATCAACCAACAGGTGCGAGAACCATATCTGTATGAGAAAGGCTAGCCCGGCTCCGATTGAGAGATGGATGAAGGAGTCCACAGGAAACGCCCTGCAGCCCTGGTCCAAAAGAAGGCAGACGGTCATCCCTGCCACAGTGCCGAGCATCAACGATTCCCAGTGCCGGCCTCCGCGCAGCATTCCTGTTACGAGTCCGGTCACTGAGTAGACTGCGACCATAGGGAAATGCTGGACATCAGCGAGAACCAATCCGATTCCCGCTACGCTTCCCATGAGCGCGCCGATTGCGCAGCCGTAGTTCATGGCCGCCACCATGACCATTGCTGAGGCCAGCACCTGAGCGGGCCGGACCTGGCCGGCTGCAACGCTGCCCAGGCCACCGATCAGAACGGTTATTAGCGTGAACACGTACTTCGTCTCGTTCCGCCTCATGTCCAGCAGCGAACTCGCTTCAGCCTCGCCTTCCCAGACCGAGTACACAGCCGAGAGCGCTTCCCCGCACAAGACGCCTACGGCGGCGACTATCCCTGCGGTCGCACATGCGATCGGGAGTGCGGTGATTCCGTCTCCACCGATGAGTCCGTGAACGACTCTGATGCTGAAAGCGCAGACAAGTCCGCTAGAAATGACAAGGCCGCGTCGTCCGTATCGGATCTTCGCGGCCAGAGGATTGAGTGCTCTGATCAGCAGCTCGAAGAGGGCGAAAAACGCGAGGAACCTCGGCAGATGCCGTAGTGCGGTACCGTCCAGGAGGAATCCCGCGGCCGCCCCTACTGCGATGCCGCCGGTCATTCCCGGGCGTCCGGCTATGCCCGCAGCCAGGATTAGAGACTTCGCAAGTATGCCTGTCTCCACCACTACCGTACAACGAGAGCTCACAAAGCCGAGCAGAACGGCCCATGCCCACTTGTGAACCGCAGACCCCTGAAGACTGCCAATAGCAGAAACTACAAGGGAACAAATGGTTCTGCTGGTTAGGACCGCTGCCCCGGACAGTCGGCCAACTCCGGAGTCTCCACTTGCCTTTTTCAAGCTGGCGTACGTATTGCGCTGGTACTCGTCGATCTCCATTGCGGGCATCATCGCGTCATCCTTCAACTCACTTTACGGACCAGGATTCCACTCTGCACAGATCGCTTTCGAGACTCAACTGGAAGTACGCAACATTATATCTAAAGAACTGGATATATGGTATCAAATGCCTATAAACAATCACTAAACATGGCGCGCGGCGATGTACCCAAAGCTAGACAAGCATAACCTTTATTCGGCCGGTCAGTTGGTCTCACCGATTCTCGTTGAACAGGGAGTAGTACAGTCGTCTGACTTCTGGAGAGGGCGCAGATCCGAGCTCTTCATTGAACAAGTCGACCATCGACTTGTACTGCTCTTTTACTGCGGCAAGATCTCCAAGGCAGGCATAGACCCTCATCGCGGTCATGTGCGCTTCTTCCGACAGTGGACAATCCTCAACCAGCGCAAGCGCGTGCGGGAGCGCTCGCGAATAGCTGCCGACGCTGAGGTAGTGTTGAACCAGACGTTCCCTGGCCTCTACGCACACTCTCTTGAGCCGGCGCTGCTCTGCACCGACCCAAGCGTAATCCAAAGCCTCCAAGTAGTCGCCTTTGTACAGCGCAATGGCTTTCTCCAGGAGTTCCGCCGAGGTAACCGTCGCTCCATCTTGGGAGAGGGACGCCGACAGCAATGTCGTGAAGCGGTCTACGTCAGTAGTGTAACACCCTTCAGCGAGCCTGTAGTGTCCCCCGCCGAAGATGACGATTTCTTCGGAGCCAGTGATGGCGTGCAACGCTTTGCGCAGGTAGTAGAGATTCGTGTGGAGAACCGCCCGGGTCTGATCGAGGTCACACTCCGGCCATAGGTCCTCCATAATGACATCGCTCTGTACAAGCCCTCCCCTATGAACAAGGTACGCGAGGAGATCCCTGGCCTTGGTAGTCCTCCACTCGTGCAGAGGAATCTCATCGCCTCGAGCAGACACTATGAATGGGCCGAAACACTGGATATTGATCTTGTAGTAGTTCTCACGGACTAATACCAGAGGCGAATCCGGCGACCAAGGGGCATGAGCCGCGGCCGTTTCTGCCGCTGGATGCACGCGCCTGCCACGCTGCATGTCGGCCTGCACAGGCGTTCTAGACTGCACTTCCCAGTGTACGGGCCCGTTGAGCCCCACTTCCGCATGCACAGGCCGGTCTGGTCGCGCCTCATCAGTACTCACGGTATCGAGATTCGCCGCACCCGCCTCAGCCATTGCTAAGAAAACCTCTGCCCTATGCCTTACCTGGGGATCAGGATGCGATGCCATCTCTGCCAACAGCTCAAGGGCAGGCTGTCCGGCTCTGCTCAGGATTCGCTGTACGAACGCGCCCTCGATGCCAAGCTCCACTCCTATCCTCAGCACCGGAGCGAACACCTGAAAGTACGTCACGAGTTCTTGCAGACAGTTCCCCCGGGCGCTGGCCGTGAGACACAGCGACGCGTGCTCTGACGCAGCACTGCGGTCAGAGGCCGCGGCGCAAATTGCGGCCAGCAATCCATGGGCAAGCGCAGCCGCGTGCCTGAAACCAAGGTCGGACGCGACTCTCGTCAAGCCCAGCGCCTCAGCCAGGGTGCTGTGGTAGTCGCCCTGAAGCATCCGTAGAATCAGTGCGGTAATCGAACACAGAATCTCCGCATATCGCGTCTCAGGCAAGGATTTTGCCACCTCGATTCCCTGCTCGATGAGCGCCTGTCCCTCGATCAGCTTTCCCTGCAGACACCTTACTCGAGCGAGGCCTCGCAGACTTAGGGCCACCACTAGCTGGTATCCACCCGTCGCAGCGGCGATGTCTATCGCTCTATAGAAGCATTCCTCGGCTCTGCCAAACTCGCCTTGATCTGCACAGACCAACCCCATCTGGCAGTAAGTAGACGGCAGCCCCTCCATTAGCCCTTGTCTGTTCTTGTAGTCGAGGCTTCGTCTCGCGAGTTCGATGGCTTCCTGCAGCTCGCCCATGCTCCTGAGTCCAGCTGCGAAGGCCTCACTCTTGGAGAAGGCTGCAAGGCGCTCACTGCTTGACCTGATGCTGTCAACGTCGCCATCGAATGCAGAGTCTCGCACGTGCAAGATTTCGAGATGGTCTCCGGACAGGTAATATACGACGCTGAGATCGGCGGCAACTCGAGCCAGCACGCACCGCCTTCCTGACAGCTGCGCCAACCTGAAGGCCTCGGACGCAGTGCTGACTGCCTCATTCATGTGCCCGCACAACGCCAGAGCAATGGCCTTCTGCGACAAAGCCTCCGATGCGAGATCCGGCTTGCGTGCAGAAAGGATGGGAAGCGCGTTGTCGATCAGTTCGCGGCTTTTCCCTGCCAGACCCCTCCAAAGCAGGTTGTTTGCCAAGAGGAGCTGGGCCTCAGCTGCTCCACATCGATCTCCCTGACGCCTGAACTTGGCGAGTGCGCTTTCGAGATAGGCCTGACCGGCGTGCAGCCGTCCTTGAGCCGTGTTGACCGTGCCCCACCACATCGACAGCCAAGGATTGGCACTCACGGCGGCGGGCGGCAAGGCCTCGATCCACCGCTTCAGTAACTGGTGCTGACCAGATGCGATCAGTCCGTCACCGGTCTCGACGATAGCCTTCACAGCCTGCTCTGTGGCTCCTGCCGTGACGAAATGGTCGATTGCGCGGTGCACTCTGCCCATCAGCCGCTCGCACTCCCCTGCGCGAATGAGCAGTGTCCGTCGCTCAGCCCCAAGAGCGGACTGAAGAAACCGTCGAAGCGGGTT
>JAAYAB010000170.1 GCA_012719595.1 Bacillota bacterium | reverse complement strand
GGTCCCAGGACTCCCACTGCCACCAGACTGACCGATGTCATCACCAGTCCGGCAAGCAACGCAGAGGCCACAGCATACGCGAGCGTCCGCGTGGGCCTCACGGAGTGCGGTATGAGCAAAGCAAGGGAGAGGTACTTGCCGCCGAGAGCCAGCGGAGTGAGCGTACCAGACAGAACTGGTCGTGCACCTCTTGCGAGCACGGGCTCCAGAGACCGCCCATCGAACTTCGTGAGTCCGCCGAGCACAGCGAGAACGACGAAAAGCACGTAGAAAGGCGCAAGCACGTCGACTGTTCGCCCGATTGTCTCAACCCCCAGGTACACGGCAACGGCGGCAAGAAACACCATGACAGCAATGATAAAGGGTATAGGAGTGTCCGGTGTAAACAGCCCCACGAGCACTTCCGAGTAGAGCCTGACTTCAGTCGCAGCGAAGTGGAGCAGAACCAGCAGGAAGCCTGCACAAACGAGGCTGCCGAGGGGTTTCCCCAGCAGATCAAGCGTGTACTCAATAGGGGTCTTGTCACTCAATTTCGTGCCCAGTCCGCCGATGAGCAATGCTATCAGCACGGTTCCGAGGGTGACCACGAGGGCAGAAGCCCATGCATCCTGAGCGGCATCGCCTATCGTTACTACCGGCAGAGTGGCTATGGAGACGCTCGATCGCATTATGAACAAGGCCAACATGATCTGCCTATTGTCAATCTTCTCTACCAGGGAGTCATCGCCCCCATTTGCCACTTCGGCCTTTCTCGACTTCCTCTGGCTCAAGCGCGGGTTTCGGCATCTGTCCTGGACGCTGCCTGACCGGCTCTCTTGAACCAACGGCCCATGGCCGTCTAGTCATTTGCCACCACCAGACCCGGGCGAAAACATCTCTGAACTCCGACAGAATCAGAGGCCCCATCGGCGCGAAATACGGGTAGCCGAAAGACCTCATCGAAGTCAGCAGCAGCACGGTCAAAAGGAACCCGAACTGGATCCCAAAGAGCCCAAACACGCCGCCGAGCACTATGAAAGCGAAACGGATGAGCCGGGCTGCCAAGGAAAACGAGAAGTTCGGGGTGGTGAATGACGCAATCGCGGTCAGTGCGACGACAATCACCACTGACGGCGATACGAGGCCTGCGCTTATCGCAGCGTCTCCGAGCACCAGGGCACCTACTATGGTCACGGCTGAACCTATCGCTCTGGGCAGGCGCAGACCGGCTTCTCTCAGGATCTCGAATACCAGTTCCATCACCATGACCTCAACCACGATCGGAAACGGCACGCCCTCGCGTGACGCCACAATCTTGAATAAGAGCTCAGTCGGTATGAGCTCGTGATGGAAAGTGAGAGCGCCCACATACATCCCAGGTATCAGCATCGACGCCCAAAAGGAGAAATACCGGAGGATGCCGAGAAACGCACTAGCAGCTGTCTTCTCGTAGTAGTCGTCAGGCGCTCTGAGCAGCATAGAGAATTGAACCGGAGCGCACAGCACGAAAGGACTTCCGTCGATCAGAATCGCCACCCTGCCCTCTAGGAGCATCGCCGTTACGCGGTCGGGCCGTTCTGTTCGGTAGACGACGGGGAAGGGTGACAGTGGGTGGTCTTCGACGTATTCCTCTAACTGGCCGCTCGCGATCATGCCGTCTATGTCGATCCTGCTGACCCTCTGCCGGACCTCGTCGACCAGTTCCTCGTGAGCGAGCCCCTTTATGTACGCGATTCCTACACGCGTTCTTGTCAGGCTGCCAACGGTGAACGACTCGATCCAGAGATTTGGCGTTCTGAGCCGTCGTCGAACTAGGGAGATGTTCACCTCCAGGCTCTCGACGAATCCGTCGCGGGGACCTCTGATCGTGGGCTCGGTAGGAGGCTCCTCGATTGCCCTGTACACAACGCCTTCTGTAGAGCACCCGATCGCCTCATTGTGGCCTTCGATCAGAATCGCAGTGAAGCCGTTTATCAGCAGTCTCCAGAGAGCGTCGAGAGTGTCGGCGAGTCTCACCTTGCGAGACTGAAGAAGCCTGTCCTCAATTACCTCAGGCAGCTTGTGTGCAGGCGTATCGCCAAGAGGGCCTTCAACCAGGTTGATTGTGAGAACCTCGATCAGGTCCTCAACCGGTTGTGAGCCTGAGAACTCCTTGATACTGATTATTGCTGCGGGCACCCTTTGATTGCCGATTCTCAGCCTCCTTATGGCGACGTCTTGTGATGGCCCTACCATTTTCTCGATGACTTCTAGATTGGCCTCAAGAGAGCCCACTAGCTTGGTGTGTTGAATCAGGTGTTCTCGTTCGCTTATGTCGAGACGATCGTTGTTCAGATCAGAGACGGCCTCATTGGCTTGTTGTTTGCCAAGGGTTTTGCTCGCTTCCAGAAGCCTCTTCAGCCATCCCATGTTGCGTGTTCTCCTCAGATGCTGCCCGATAGTAGGGTGGTCTTCGACATGCCTAATATCTCCTTAGCTGGCCGAATCTATTCTGCTGTGGTCACGCTTTCCCGCGGCGGGCAGCCGAGGCACTGCTCGGGACTGCCCGAGCGGCGACAAGGACTGTCCGGGTGCTGTCGAGATCTGCCTCTGAGCACGGTGGTCAGCTGCCTGAGTATGGAGTCAGCGAAAGCTCGTGAATACTAAGGGCGAAGAGGTGCCTTTGGAGTGACTGCCGAACCGTTCTGGATTCTTGTTTTGTGCTTGGCTGCGGTTACACTCGCAGCCATCGCGATACTCGCTATGCTGCTTCTTCTCCGCTGGGTGTTCGGGCTCTCATTCCGAATGATTCTTGGGCGGTTGATGGTTGAGCAGTACGAGGACAGCCTTCTTGAGGTCATGGTATCAATGGCCCGCGCGAAGTTCATACCTGTGGTTGAGAACAGCTTGCGGGCTGAGAACCGCAAGGCTATCGGCAGGCCGCTTGGAGGGCCCTCTGCGTTTCCCGACTTCAGCGGCCTCGCGTTCAACTTCGCACAGCTGTCCACGCTGCCGACCCCACATGACGTACCGATCGACACTGCTGTCGTCCTGGGCAAGCGGTCTCGCAAACCCCTCAAGCTGGACATTCCGATAATCGTCTCAGGAATGGCCTATGGTGTGGGACTGAGCGAAGCTGCAAAGCTGGCGTTGGCGAAGGGAGCGGCTCAGGTTGGGACTGCAACGAACACAGGCGAAGGCCCCTTTCTCAAGTCCGAGAGAGAAGCCGCTCGATTCCTGATATACCAGTACGGTCGATCAGCGTGGACTCACAATCTTGATGCGGCAAAAGAGTGTGACATGGTCGAAATCCAAGTGGGCCAGGGAGCGCGAGGCGGGATCGGCC
>JAAYAB010000169.1 GCA_012719595.1 Bacillota bacterium | reverse complement strand
TATGCAGGGATGTTCAGGGTGACGATGTTGAACCCGAGCCAGAAGGTGACATTGCCTGCCAGATAGATCAGGAACGGTCGGTTCCTGAAGGTGGTCTTCAGTGCGTCCACAAGCCCCAGTGTCGCAGGCTCGGATTCTGCGAAGTCTCTCTCGCGGATCAGAACGGGTATGTAGAGCATCACCAGTCCTATCGCACCCATAACCCATATCATGCCGTAGCTGCCCAGCGAATCGATGAGCATGCCTCCGGCCACGGCCGCACCGGCAACACCCAGGATGCTGAAGACGGCCTTCCAAGTGGCAAGGTCGACGCGGTCTTTGTTGGAGCGTGCGAGCTCCGGAAGCAGGGCGAGGTGGGGACAGACATACGCGGTGAATGCGGCGAAGTAGAGTCCCAGCATCAGTGCAAGGTAAACCATGTTCACCGGAGACTCTCCGGCCACCGGCGGATAGAAGAGGGCGATGAAGACTGCGGTGTAGAGCACCCCGCTGAAGAGCATGAACGGGATGCGGCGGCCCAGGCGCCCGCGGTGGTTGTCGGACCAGCGCGCAAACAGCGGGTCAGCGATCGCGTCCACGATCCGGCCCAGGAACATGACGACTCCGAAGGCAAACCCTGATATCAACGCAGTCTGCCCTCTGATCGGTTCGAGGACGTAGAGGTACATGAGCCAGGTAACCATGATCCTGTCGATCAGACTGTAGCCGCCGGCGCCGACGCCGTATGCCAGCTTACCCCAGTAAGGCAGTCTCTTGACCATCCAAGTCAGCTCCCTTCCAAAGGACTCTGACGCACATCCGAGAGACTCTTGCGATCCTGCAAAGGACTCCAGCGCACCTGGCGCACTGTCTACTACCTTCGCTGCATCCTCAAGCTTTCCTCTAGTTCCTTCCACCAATGGCTTCTGTATATCATAGTGAAAAGAATGCCCTGCGAGCGTTTGTCGACAGCAGGAAGGTTCTTTCGGTCTCCTCCACGAAGTAAGATGCTGTATCGGAACAGCGACGCTGAGGGAGGAGGTATCTGCGATGAGATTCGCAAGTGAGGATCTCAAGAAAGAGCATGAAGGCATTCTGTTCGGATTGCGGATACTCGAACGGATGGCGGAGTTGATCAGGAGCAAAGCGGAAGTTGACAAAGCGGATCTGGCACAGATGATCGATTTCCTACGGCTGTTTGCGGACAAGTGTCATCACGGCAAGGAGGAAGGCCTTCTCTTCCCAGCCATGGAGGATGTGGGAATACCGAGGGAGTACGGCCCGATCGGCCAGATGCTCCTGGAACATGCAGAGGGGCGGCGGTACATCGCGGAGATGGACCGGGCTATCAGTAGTGACGCGGTCGATCTGGAAGCATTCGCCGCGAACGCCACCGAGTACATCGGCCTCCTGCGTGCCCACATAAACAAGGAGAACACGGTTCTGTTCCCTATGGGCGACAGGATGATACCCGAGGAGAAGCAGGAGGAGTTGCTCAGGCAGTTCGAGGATCACGAGGAAAAAGTCATGGGCCCGGGAACACATGAGAGGCTTCTCGGCATCCTGGATGCCTTTGAGGGCAAGTACCTGAATCAGGCTACATGAGCGAAGTCATCACTGGCAGCATCAAAGGGATAGAGCTTGCATTCCGCACGCATCCCAGGCTGTTTTCGCCTCGAGCGATCGACAGAGGGACGCTGGCTATGCTCGATTCCGTGGAGTTCGGGCCGGACGAAAAGGTGCTGGATCTTGGTTGCGGCTACGGCGTTGTAGGGATTCTGGTTGCAAGACTCCTCGGACCCGATAGAGTGATAATGATTGACTCTGATCCACTGGCGGTTGAGTTCGCTCGGATTAATGCAGAGCTCAACGGCGTTGGCTCGGTCAGGGTCGTGGTGAGTGATGCTTACGACAGCCTTGGCCCATGCGAGTTTACCGCGATCCTGACGAATCCGCCCTATCATACGGACTTCGCGGTCGCGAAGCGCTTCATCGAAGGAGGATTCCGCCGTCTGACCATCGGCGGCAGAATCGTGATGGTGGTGAAGAGGCGCAAGTGGTACGAAAACAAGCTGCGTTCGGTCTTCGGCGGTGTTCACGTTCGAGATGCAGGCGGGTACTATGTTATGACCGCTGAGCGCAGGACTGAGCGACGGCCCGGACGGAGGACCAAGCAGCGAACCGAGCGGTCAGCAACCTAGATCGGCGGTCTCGATGCACACTAGCGTGCAGGGTTCTATTGCCGGAGCTACGGCGGCATCAATGCGTTTGCCAAAAGGAGGGTCGATGACATGATAACGTACTACTCATCACTTACCGGCCTTGAGCGTTTCTTCGCTGTCTGCGCTGCCGTCGGCGGTATAACGCTGCTGATCCGAATTGTGTTGATGCTCCTCGGCGCAGAAGGCTCCGACATCGCAGATGCAGACTTCGCTGACGCCGATTTGGCAGACACTGCTGCCACGGCTGACGCCGGGTTTCGCGTCATATCTCTGCAGGGCATCACGAGCTTTTTCATGATGTTCGGCTTGGTCGGCCTCGCTCTCTCGAGGCAGAGCCAGGCGCCCGCACCGCTCTCAGTCGCCGGAGGAGTCGGAGCCGGCCTCTTGGCGATGATCGTGATTGCACAGCTGTTCAGGGCGATGACCAAGCTTCAGTCGGACGGCACGCTCAACATGCGGTCGGCAGTAGGTCAGACGGGGACAGTCTATCTGACTGTGAAACCGCGGTCCGGGGGAAAAGTCTCCGTCGTCATTCAGGGACGGCTCTGTGTGCTCAATGCGGTCACCGAAGGCGACACGCCTATACCGACCGGCGAGGCGATAAAGGTAGACAAGGTGATTGACGGCAGAACTCTGGTAGTCAGCCGGCTTGACAGCCGAGAATACGAAGACGCATCTTAAGTCTCCATCTCATCCCAGTTTGGGCGAAAGGAGCGGATCGAATGCAGGACGGTTTGTGGACGATTGCTATCGGTGCCTTCGTGCTTCTGGTTTTCTCCACGCTTCTCTTCCTGGCACGCAGGTACAGGCGGTGTCCCTCAGACAAGATACTGGTCATATACGGAAAGGTGGCGGAAGGGCGTTCTGCAAGATGCATGCACGGCGGAGGAGCTCTCGTATGGCCGCTTATCCAGGAATACGCTTATCTGAGCTTGACGCCGATGACGATATCGATCCCTCTGCAGAATGCCTTGTCGCTGCAGAATATCCGGATCAATGTGCCGAGCACGTTCACGGTGGGCATCAGCACAGACCCGGCGATAATGCAGAATGCGGCCGAGAGGCTGCTCGGGCTGCAGCCCAAGGCGATCGAGGATATGGCGAAGGAGATCATCTTCGGGCAGCTCCGACTCACCGTTGCGTCGCTCACGATCGAGCAGATCAACCAAGACCGTGAGAGCTTCCTCGAGTCGATCAGGAAGAACGTCGAACCCGAGCTCAACAAGATCGGTCTCTATCTGATAAACGTGAATGTCACTGACATCACTGACGAGTCAGACTACATTGAGAGCATAGGGAAGAAGGCAGCGGCTGAAGCCATCAATAAGGCCAAGGTAGACGTTGCGGAGCAGAACAAGTTCGGTGCCATCGGTGAAGCCGAGGCGAACCGAATCCAGACGATTCGCGTTGCGGAGAACGTCGCCGAGGCTGAGAAGGGCAAGAAGAGGGCGGAAGCCGACCGCCGAGTGTACGTCTACGCGCAAGAGGCGGAAGCAGTTCGAGGAGAGAACGCCGCCTCCGCAGATATCGCGAATTCGAATGCCGAACTGGCAGTCAAACAAGCGCAAGCTCTCCAGTTGGCCGAGGTCGCCAAGAGGCAGGCCGAGGTGGAGATCCAGAAAGCGCAGTACCTTGCGGAGATCGAGAGGCTGAATGCGGAAGAGGTAGTTCAGAAAGAAGCCGATCGCAGGAAGATCGAGATAATGGCTGAGGCGGAAGCTGAGCGCGTCAGAAGGGAAGCCAAAGGAAAGGCAGACGCGATTCTGATGCAGTATGAAGCCGAGGCGAGGGGTATCCGCCAGGTCTTGGAGAGCAAGGCTGCGGGCTACGAGCTGCTGGTGCGCAGTTGCGGAGGAGATGCCAGAGCCGCAGCCACTCTGTTGATGGTGGAGAAACTGGAAGACATCGTCGCAAAGCAGGCGGAAGCCATCAAGAACCTCAAGATCGACAAGGTGACAGTCTGGGACAGCGCCGGGCCGGATGGAAAGGGCTCGTCGACAGCGAGCTTCGTGTCCAGCCTGATAAAGAGCCTGCCCCCGTTGCACGATCTCGCAGCTATGGCTGGCGTGGAGCTGCCGCAGTATCTCGGTCACACGACCGAGAGTGCAAAAGAACAGTCAACAGACGGGAGCGCACAGGGATAGCCGTTTGATGAAAGCCTGACTACTGGCCCGGGCAGACTGACGTCTTGCCCGGGCCGTCTTGCGTCCCGCCGGCCATTTGCTGTTTGCACGCACTTATGCAAGAGTTGCGTTCATTTTTTGCATACAGTAAACACTAGTTAAGCTGGGTAAATGACGCGACACCGCTGCTTCTGGGCATGGCTGGGTATGGCCTGTCCAATCACAATCCGAAAAAAAGACGCGCGGGATTGAAGGAAAATTGCATTGAGCGTCGAAACATTGCATTGCAAAGTTCGCAAACAGCTTGGCCGGTCGATTCGATCGAGTCCGGCCAAATCACAGCAGAGACCGGTATGCGGGGTGCAAATTCAGTCGTCGATGAAGATTGTCGCTGAGCGGTGATGACGATGGGAGTCAGGATACAGGACGTAGCGGAGCAGGCTGGGGTATCACCGGCGACAGTGTCCAGAGTCCTGAACAACAGGAAGGGCATATCTGAGAAGACTCGAGCCAAGGTACTGAGTCTGGCCGCTGAAATGGGATACAGGTCCAACCAGAACCACAGGACGGCAAGCGGGCCGATGGTCAAGAGTATCGGTATGCTGTACAGCTCACGCATGCCGGATCTTGTGGGCAACCCGTTCTACGGAGGAGTCCTCGTCGGCCTCGAATCCGTGCTCAGGCCCGATGGCTACCAGCTGTTTTCCTACAAGCTTACAGGCGACACCTACGAAGACAATAGGCTGATACAGCAACTCGCAGTGAGTGGCCTTGCCGGACTGGTCTTCGTCGGACAGAACGTGGATGACCAGGACATCATCCTTACAGCTCGCAACAGCGGCCTTCCCCTGATCTTGGTTGACAACAACATTGGAGACGCGGGTGTCGACTGCGTAGTCATGGACAACCACCGCGGTATCTCCGAGATGGTCAAGAGGCTTGTCGATCTCGGGCATCGGCGAATCGCCTTTGTAGGCGGTCCCCTTTCACACAGTTCCCTCAGAGAGCGATATGAAGCTTACCAGCAATCGCTGGCACACGCAGGCATTGAGATAGACCCCAGTCTAGTCGTGCTCCCCAGCAATTTCGACGGCTACACAGCCATGAAGACGATCTTGCAGACAGCAACCAAGCCGCCGACAGCCGTCGTGGTCGTTAACGACAACATGGCGTTCGAGGTAATGAGAGCTCTGCATGAGCAAGGGTATCGGATTCCTGACGACGTGTCGGTGACTGGGTTTGACGACATCGATATGAGCCGCAGTGTGATTCCCTCGCTGACGACCGTGTCGGTGCCGAAGAAGGAAATGGGTCTATTAGCAGGTTCTAGACTCCAGCAGCTTCTAGGAGGAGTGGCCACCAGACCAGTGAAGATCACGGTGTCGGTTGAGATCGTGGTGCGCGATTCGGTGGCTAGAGCTGCTCGTTAGTGCTATACAGACGCAGAATGCAGTGATCAAACGCTAAGGCTCTCTGGGGGAGATGCTTCGTGGTCAGCAGATTCTGGAGACCGTCTCTGTCTTCTGTGATTGTGATCGTTGCACTCATTGCCCTGTTCGCCCTGCCGGCTTTCGCTGAGGTTCCCTACCGAAGCTACATCTACGACTACTGGAAGCATGCACGGCCAGCCCCGCAAGCATACCTTTCGGAGAGAATCGTCACCGGCCGCAGCCTGGGCCTCTCAGACTTCAACAAGCCCGATGACGTGTTTGTCGACAGCAACCAGACAGTCTACATCGTAGACACCGGCAACAGCCGGATCGTGCATACTGACTCGGAGTTCAACCTCATCAGAGTCATCGCTGAGTTTGACAAGAACGGCAGTGCAGACAGGTTGAGGAACCCCAGCGGAGTGTTCGTCGACAAGCTCGGTCAGATCTACATAGCCGACACTGGCAACCAGCGCATAGTTGTCCTCGACGAGAACGCGCGCTTCCTCAAACAGATAGACTCACCTAAGCCCACCGGAGACAGTCAGATTGCAGACAATTTCGCCTTCATACCACTGAAACTGGTCGTCGACCACTTTGGAAATCTCTTGGTTGTGGTCAAGGACGTCTACGAAGGACTCATGCAGTTCAACCCTGCGGGCGAGTTCACGGGCTATGTCGGCGCCCCGAGGGTGAGTCCTTCACTGGTTGACGTGCTCTGGTCCCGCATAGCGACCGAGGAGCAGAGGCGGCGGCAGGCAATCTACTTGCCCACCGAGTTCAGCAACGTTGCGCTGGATGAGAGAGGGTTTGTGCTGGCAACTGTCAAGGGTTCCGCTGCAAAGGATCAAAACGTGAACTTCCTCCTGAAGCTCCTGTTTCGGGACAGATACAGTACCACCAGCGATTCGGTGCGGAGGCTGAATCTATCGGGGAAGGACGTCTTGCGCAGGCTCGGGTATGGAGCTCCCGCCGGCGACATAGGAGAGCCGGATCAGGCGGCCACCTTTAGGTTTGTGGACGTCACTGCTCGGGGATCCGGCAGTTACAGCCTGCTTGAGCAGACGAGAGGCAGAGTGTTCACATATGACGTCAACGGCAGACTTCTGTACGTCTTCGGATCAATCGGTGATCAAGTCGGAACCTTCCGCAGCCCGGTATCGATCGAGTCTGTCGGCAATCGGGTGATCGTCCTGGACAACGCCACGAACTCGATCACTGTGTTCAGCCCGACGCACTACGCGGATCTGATCCACCTCGCTATGCAGCTGTATGGCAGTGGCATGTATGACGAGTCTGCAAGGACATGGGCAGAGGTCGGCCGTCTGAGCGTGAACTACGCCATGGCCTATACAGGCATGGGTGCAGCCGCTTTCATGAAGGGCGACTACGAAACGGCGATGAGGTACTTCTATCTGGGCAACAACCGGGATGACTACTCCAAAGCATTCGCCGAGTATAGAAAGGAAATGGTCTCCAAGTACTTCGGCCGTGTCATGGGCGGTTTCATCTTGCTGATCGTCGTCATACTGGTGGTTATGAGGCTGGTTCGGAGGAGGGCGCCGGCAAGTGCCCAGCTTGAACAAGCTGAGACACCTGATCCGCTCGCCGAGTACTGGGTGATCGGACCGAAGCCCCGCATCCGCAAGCACAACCTGGTCGGCCAGACCCTCAAGGGACTGCGATTTGCACTGCACCTCATATTCCATCCTATCGATTCGTTCTGGTATCTGAAGTTCAACAGGCTGAACGGTCTTCCCGCAGCCATCTTGCTGCTTATCTTGGCTTGTGCAGCCGTAATCTTTAGGCGCCAGTACACTGACTTCATCTTCAACACGCGCGACATCCAGAGAATGAACATCTACATCGAACTGGCCAGAGTACTCGTTCCATTCATCCTGTGGGCGGTAGTCAACTGGGCTCTTACGACGCTCATGGACGGCAAAGGGACTTTCCGAGACATAGTCGTGCTGACCGCTTTCAGCCTAGTGCCGATCATACTCGCGGCGGTTCCAGCGACGTTGGTGAGCCATGTTCTGATCAAGGAAGAGAGGATGTTCTTGACGCTCATCAACCAGATTGGCACCTTCTGGAGCCTTACGCTCATCGTGATCGGGACGATGGTGACGCACGAGTATTCCCTGCCCAAGACTGTGTGGTCATCTGTGGTGACGGTTCTGGGCATGGGAGCGATGATCTTCATCGGCCTTCTGTTCAGCACGGTCGTGGGTCGAGTGGTTGGGTTCGTCAGTGACGTCTATCGCGAGATCATCTACAAGCTATAG
>JAAYAB010000168.1 GCA_012719595.1 Bacillota bacterium | reverse complement strand
TGATCCATTCGACGATTTCAGCATACTTCCGGATCTGACCGGATCAGGCGGGAAGCCGGATCCAGGGAAAGCCGACCTGATCGGGTCAGACGCTACGCCTGGCCCAGAGAGCAGATCCAGACAGCGCGTATCCAAAAACGGGGCCGACCCGGAAGGGACGGCCCCGCTCATATGAGCCACTCCATTATTGGCTGGCGCATAGACCGACTAGCGCTTAGACTTGTACAGCTCCAGTGTCTGACGGGCCAGCTCGGAAATGCTTACTCGGTAGTAGCCCGACACGCCTGTCTGCAGGGTGTCGTTCAGAGGGGAGATCCACTTCTCTGGCAGCCTCTTGGCGCTCAATATCATCCCGATTATTGATCCCACTGTGGCTCCGTTGCAGTCGGTATCGAAGCACGCCTGGACTGCTCCGCAGATCGCCTGCTCGAAATCATGCTCACTCCAGAGCAATCCCATTGCCACTATCTGAGCGTTGCTTATTGTGTGGCACCAGTGGTGGCCATAGTACTGGTTCCAGCGCTTGTGGATCATTGAGGTGGCTTCATCTCGAGTCAGACCCTTCTCGTACCACGAAATCACATCGCTTATTGCTTCGTAGAGCCTGGACCTGGCCGGGATCTCGGATAGGCCTATCTGTATGAGTGTCTTTGGGTCTTTCTCGAACGCCGCAGCAGCCAGCATGGCGGCGACCCACATCTCGCCGTATATCCCGTTCTTGATGTGGCTCACGCGAGCGTCTCTCCAGGCGAGTTCCGCTGCGAGTTCAGGGTTACCGAGAGCGACATACCCGAAGAAGTCTGCGCGGATCTGTGCGCCGATCCATTCCCTATAGGGATTCCGGTGAGTGGCTGACCGCGGAGGCGCAATCGTCAGGGCCAGGTTTCGGTAGGCCACTCTCTCTGCAGTGCAGGTCTTCAGCAGCGGGATGTTGCCCAGCCAGAAGTCGGCGACGTCCTCGGAGGAAAAGGATACCCCATGTTGCTTGACTATGGCCAGCCCGGTGACGGTGTAGTTCGTGTCGTCGTCTTCGGGCATGTAGTTCACCTGGTCGATGAATCCAAAGCGCTGGGAGACCTTGTATTTCTCGTCTATCTCCGCAGGCACCTTCGATATGAAGTAGTCGCTGAGGGGGTAGCGTCCCAGGTCCTTCAGGTAGCCCCACATCCTGTCCGTATGCCAACCCTCGACAGGCTTCCCAAGCAGGCATCCGGCACATCTGCCGAGCCAGGCGCCTAAGAACCGGTCGTAGACCTCTTCTTCAGACAGGGACTGAGAGTCGAGGCGTCTGGGGCCGTCAGGCCGCTCTTGGCGAATCTGGTCGAGGTCATTGGGCTCTACGTACTTATGGCCTGAGACAAGCGGCAGCTCCTGCGCTCTGTCCAGGAGTGCTTGTGCGGCCGACTGAAACTCCTGATCGTTGATGACTTCCGGAGCTCGCAGCCTGCGGAACTCTGATTCTAGCGATGATACATCCTTGCCTTCATCGCGCAATTGCTGCAGCTCGATGACAAGGTCGTCCTTAGTGATCAGCAGCCAGGATTGATTCATCGTCCTGTACCTCCAGTCGTTGATGACGACCATTTCGCCAATAAGCTTATTACACCTGCTCGTCGTCTGGTATACTCAAAGGGGGCAACGTGTTTTCTGCGATTGCATTGGGACGCATGAGACGCAAAGGGGGACAAATCGTATGCGACAAGAAGTCAAGCAATCACTGAGGAAAGCGCTGGCGATACTGCTCATCATTGGGAGCCTGTTCGCGTTTGCTCAAGGCAAATGGCCAATCGGTGTGGGGGTGCTCGTAGTCGCCTTCCTCGCATTGGGAGATGACAGCGCGTCCAGGAGACCTCCTCAACAGTCTCGAGAGGAATACAAGTGATCGGACTGATCAGATTCAGGTGTTGACCCTCACGTTACGTCATAGTTTAGTATGTAGCCCGGAGGTGATGACGTGTACTACAGGGTCAAAGAAGTTGCTGATCTAGCAGGGGTCACTGTGCGCACGCTCCATCACTATGATCAGATAGGGCTCCTCAAGCCTGAGTCTGTGAGTGAGACGGGTTACCGCCTGTACAGTGATGAGGACCTCGCTAGGCTCCAGCAGATTCTCTTCTTTAAGGAGCTGGGCTTTGGCCTGCGACAGACTAAAGCGATCATCGACAGCCCTGGGTTTGATCGAGTCCAGGCACTCAAAGCGCACAGAGAAATGCTCCTGAAGCAGAGAGATCGCTTGAACCGGCTGGTGGCGACTGTGGACAGGACCATCGAGTCGGTTGAGAGGGGTACTGAGATGAACAAGAAAGATATGTTCGGTGCGTTTGACATGTCTGAGATCGAGAAGCACCAGAGGAAATACGCGAAAGAGGTAGAGGAGAAGTACGGAGCGAGAGCCGCATACCAGGAGAGCAAGAGGAGAACGGCTGCGTATGGCCCGGAAGACTGGGCGAGGATTATGAACAAGTTCAACGAGATATTCGGGCGAGTCGCAGGCCTAATGGACCGCAGCCCATCAGATCCGGAGGTGCAGCAGGCAGTCGCGGACTGGAGGCAGCATCTCACGGAGTCATTCTACACTTGCACACCGGAGATCCTTCGAGGTCTCGGAGACCTGTGGGTATCCGACAGCCGGTTCACTGAAAACATCGACAAGATAAAACCTGGACTGGCTCAGTTTTTCAGCGAAGCGATCGGCATTTACTGTGACAATCTGCAGAGCTGATTCGGCCGGCAGCAGGGCTTGTGCGACCGGCTACAGGGCTTGTGTGATCGGCTACAGGGCCTGTGTGACCGGCCACAGGGCCGATGCGATCGGCTATAGAGCCGATGCGGCCGGCTGCAGTGCTGATTTGACCAGGGGAGTCGCTGGGTAGTAGGGTTGGAGTTCCAGCCTTAAGCGCGACTCCCCTGTTTCGCGCTCATCTAAGCGGAGCAAGCAGGTATTTGCCTGCTAAGGGCGAAGAAACAGGGATGTGCTACGTCGTGAGCAACTATGATTCTTGAGGTGAACTATGATACTAGCAGTCCAGTATTACAGACCACCTTTTCCGGAGAGACGCTATTTCGCAGGCGACATGAAGGCGATCAAGGACGCAGGCTTCAATGCAATCCAACTCTGGGTCCTGTGGGGATGGGTTGAACCTGAGCCGGGAGTGTTCAGGTTTGACGACTACGACGAGCTCTTTGATGAAGCTCACAAGCAGGGTCTCGGAGTTGTCCTCAGTACAGTGGCGGAAATCCAGCCGTACTGGATTCATAGGGTCGTCCCTGATTCATACATGGTGGACCACATGGGAAACAGGGTGGTTTCCAGTAATCGGGGAGAGTGCAATCAGGGACTCACGCCAGGAGGGTGCACAGACAATCCTGAGGTATTGAGGCGCATGGGCATTTACCTGCTCCAAGTCGGCAGCAGGTACGCGGACAGGCCGAACCTCGTGGCCTATGACTGCTGGAACGAGTTGAGATGGAACGTCAACTCCGACGGCCTGGTCTGCTTCTGCCCACACACGCTGTCAGCGTTCAGGGAGTGGCTGAGGCGGAGGTATGGGAGCCTTGAGGGGCTGAATGAGGCTTGGAAGCGCAGATACTGCTCGTTCGAAGACGTGATGCCGGGCAAGCTCCCTGACAGGCCTTACACTGACATGATGGAGTACGAAGCGTTTCTCCAGTGGAGGGCTGCTGAACACGTCAAGTTCAGATATGACACCCTTCGACAGGTCGAGCATCGGCGCATCATTACCGCGCATGGACCCCATCCTTCGTCGGTCATGGATGGAGATTCAGAGAACCACGCGATCAACCGGGGCAACGACTTCGATCTGGCGGACTACGTAGACGGCATTGGATGCTCGCACTTCCCCCTGACGCCTTGGGCCGATGATGACGACAACGAGTTCGGGTTCAGGATCGAGGCTACACGGTCGGGAGCATGCAAGAAGCCCTTCTGGATTAGCGAACTGCAGGGCGGGTCTGCTCGGATAGGCTTTGAGGTCCACCCGCCGGTAAGGGCCCACCAGCAGCAGCGCTGGATTTGGAGCGGGCTGAGCAGGGGCGCCAAGGCAGTCATCATATGGTGCTGGCGGGATGAGGTGTTCGGCAGAGAGTCCTCCGGGTTCGGCTTTGCTGGCATGGATGGGTTCTATGAAGAGCGTGCGAAGGCAATGAGCGAGACTGGGAAGTTTGTCTCAGAACACGAGGAGCTGCTGGAAGGCTATCGACCGGACGAGCCGGCCGCGGGCATACTCTTCGACCCCAACACCTACAACCTCGAGTGGGCGCAGGACGGCCGGGCAAGGAGAATAAGGCAAAGCATCAGAGGGTACGCTCTCGCGTTTGAGCATGCAAAGGTCCCCTACTCCCTCATAGATAGCTCACACCTAGAACACCTGAAGGACCTGAAGCTGTTGGTCATGCCCATGCCCCTCGTCGTGCCCGAGCAGACTGCCGAGGCAGTGTTGCAGTTTGTGCGTGACGGCGGGACCCTCATTGTCGAGGGCGATGCCGATGCATATACGACGACTGGGTTCTACCGCTACCCTGATGTGGACAGGTCGTTTGCTGCTAAGCTCGGAATCGAGTACGTCGGGAGACGTCAACCGGATTGGGACGAAGTCAGTCTCGAGATCGGCGGCAAGGCCTACCGCATGAAGACTAAGCACTGTGCGCTGTCCACGTTTGTCACTCCGCTAAAGGTCAAGACAGGCTGCAGTGGTGCAGCGGAGATCCTCTCCAGCGCCGACGGTGCAGTGATGGCGACCAGGCGGAGGGTCGGAAAGGGTACTGTAATCGCTTTGGGCTATTGGGCAGGACTTGCTTACTCAGTCGATAGCCGATCTGGCAGAGGCGTGTCTGGGCTTGTGGATTTTGTCGGAGACGTGGCAGAGGCCTGCGGCGCGGGACCCAGGGTGAAGATCGCTCCGTGCGACGATATCCAGTGGAGGACCGGTCTCTCGGGCGACACAAGGCTGTTGATGGTGCTGAACTCGGGCGAATCCAGGAAGGTGACTATCAGCGTTCCTTCGGACATGTTGAGCGGCTTAGGTCAAGTCGTCGATCTCCGGCGGCGAGTGAGCGTGCCGGTGAAGGAGAACGGCGGGACCGGGCAGTTTGAGGTGGAGATAGCCAGCGCGGAATGCCTTGTCTTGAGGGTGTAGGGCTGATTGGCGCTTCCGGCGCGTTCGCACACAACCGCACTGAGTCATTGAGGAGACGGTCAACCAATGCGACTGTACATCATCAGACACGCCGACCCGGACTATGAACACGACACGCTGACAGAGGACGGTCACAAAGAGGCACAAGCGCTGGCCAAGCGGCTGGCCTCACACGGGCTTGACAGGATTTACTGCTCACCACTTGGACGGGCGATTGACACAGCCAGGTATACAGCTGAGCTCCTTGGCCTCGAGTACAACATCGAGCACTGGACCAAGGAGCTGTGGCCTGAACTTGCTTTGATGGCGAGCCCGTGGGGAGACATCATAGCAACTGATGTCCCGGGTGAGGTTTACAGGTGCGAAAACGAGATGCCTACTCATGAGAACTGGCACCGGTGTTCGGCCATCAAAGACTACGAATTGCAAAAGGTGTACGAGAAGCTGAAGGCGGACTCCGACGACTTTCTGAAGCGACAAGGGTATGAGAGAGAAGGCGGGCGCTACCGCTGCATCTCTCCAAATGAAGATCAGGTAGCGGTGTTTTGCCACGGAGGATTCGGTCTCACATGGTTGGCGCACCTTCTCGAAATCCCTGTCACTCTCGCATGGTCGGGTTTCTGGTTGCCCCCCAGTTCAGTAACGACCATCCTGTTCGATCAGCGTTCGACGGATTGGGCAGTGCCAAGGTGTATCGGCTTAAGCGACGTATCCCATCTCTATGAAGCGCGGCTGCCGGTCAAACCCAGCGGGATCATTGCGAACTTCTGGTGACCCCGCATGTAGCTGGTTCTTGCAAGGCATCTACACCGTGAGTGCGACTCGAGACGCTTCCTGGCCGCGCCAGCGTATCGAAGGAAGGATTGCCCGTGGCTAAGATGCGCTTGTTGCACGAGGATTTCCGGGGATTCAAGATCGGAGATTTCCCTCACGAGACGTATTTAGGGGCGATGGGAGAGTACCACTACAGGCCTCACCAGTGGTATGGGGGCAGATGGTACAACCCAATACCCGGCCTGGCCAGAGTCTGGATGGTCACCGAGCTCGATGGCAGGAAGTTCATGGAGTACTCGGCCGACCACGCGTCCCCGGAGCTGATGATGCTGGTGACGGGCGACGAAGATTGGACTGACTACCAAGTCAGCGCTGATGTCCGTACGCTGTTGACATCCGGCTGTGGCGGCCTGCTGTTCAGGTATAGCAACAGCAGGTGCTATTACTCCCTATGCCTCAACGACGGCACTCTGGTGCTGGCCGGACGGCGCCACACCGACAAATGGGCAATCGCTTCATGCGAGTACAGGTATGGCTGCGACGAATTCCACAATCTCAAGGTGGTCTGCAGAGGAAGCCGAATCTCGTGTTACGTCGACTCTGTGCTGTGCTTTGAGGCTGACGACCAGACGTATCGTTCAGGCAAGATAGGCATCGCTGCCACATCGCCGGTGCAGTTTACTGACATCGCTGTAGATATGGACGCCTCTGTCTACCAGGGCATATGCAGCGAACGGGCAAGAAAAGCGGAAAAGGTGGCGACGGAGCGGGCGGAATACCCTGCTCCACTGCTCTGGAAGACGATTGACCTCAAGGATTTCGGTGCGGGGAGACACATTCGGTTCGGACATCTTACCGGAACTGAGGAAACCCACATCGTGATTGCGCAGAACCAGAAGAGGATAGCAAAGGACGCCTTTGCTCACATCAGCTGCCTTACAGCCATCGATCTCGATGGAAACGTGCTGTGGCAGATAGGTGAGCCCAACCCGGGCAACGCGCACCTCACCGCGGATCTTCCCTTCCAGGTATGCGACATCGACGGCGACGGCAAAGACGAAGTGATCGTCGCGCGCGACTTCAAGATATCGATACTCGATGGAGAGACAGGAGAGGTCATCAAGTGGACCCATACCCCATTGATCACAGATGATCCGAAGTCTCTGAACATCGGATGGCTGAAATACAAGACACATCCGTTTGGCAGGCTGAACGTCGACTCGATCAGGATCTGCAACCTCTCCGGCGGCCCGCGGCCCTCTGACCTGCTCATAAAGGACAGGTACAAGAGAGTCTGGGCATATGACAGCGACCTCAATCTGCTGTGGAGCCATGACGCGTGCGTCAACACAGGGCATTTTCCGTACAGCAAGGACATCAACGGCGATGGCAGAGAGGAAGTCATGATCGGATACGACATGCTTGACGCAGATGGCAACAGGATCTGGTCGCTGCCGATCCACTCAGACCACGCCGATGAGATCATCATAGGCAGGATAGACCCCGACAGAGAAGAGGTGATCGCCATCGCGGCTGGAGACGAGGGCTTTGTGCTCGCCAGCCTGCAGGGAGAGATCCTTCTGAAGGAACTGATTGGTCACGCACAGAGAATCAGCGTGGGCAACTACAGGCCGGAGCTAAAGGGGCTCGAGATATGCGTCACCACGTACTGGGGCAACCAGGGCATCATATTGCTTTATGACTGCAAGGGGAAGCTCCTGTGGTCCGCAGAGCCGTCGACGAACGGCAACATGATTACGCCCGTAAACTGGACTGGCGATGGCCAGGATCTGATTCTCCTGAACGGCAACGTCGAAAAAGGCGGTCTCATAGATGGGTTCAACCGGCAAGTGGTTCGCTTCCCTGCGGACGGCCATCCGGACATGTGTGCAGAGGTGATCGACCTGACGGGAGACTGCCGCGACGAAATTGTGCTGTGGGATGAGAGGAGGATGTACATCTACACGCAGGACAACGAGTTCGAGGGCGAAACGATAGCCTGTCCGATCAAGTACCCTCACTACAACGGCTCCAACTACAGGGGCGAGTACTCCTATCCGGCATTTAGGAAGCTCTAGCTCTGGCCAGCCTGTATCTCTCCAAGGTAGAAGACCGCTAGTTGTGTCCTGTCGCGCAGTCCCAGTTTCTCCAGCACTGCGCTCAGGTAGTTGCGCACTGTGCCTTCACTGAGGTAGAGGGTCTGCGCGATTTCCTTGTTGCTCAAGCCCTTGGCGACCAGTTCGATGACGCTTCGTTCTCTGTCGCTGATGCCGTGTTCAGCGAGGATTTCGTCAATATCTCTGCTGTCGGTGCCGCCAGCTTGCCGGTGAAGCAACCTGGGCAGTCTTGTGACGATCGCGTCTCCGAACACGCTCTGTCCCATGTGCACAGCCTTCAGAGCAGGCACGATGCTCTCGAAGTCCTGCTTGAGGAGGTACCCTCTTGCGCCCATCCGCAGCGCTTGGACTATGTACTCGTCGTCAAGGAAGGTGGTGAGAAAGAGAATGCGTGCGTCAGGGAACTCGCCTAGTATAGCCTCGCAGGCCTCGAGTCCGGTCATCCCGTCCATGCGAATGTCCATGAGCAGCACATCCGGCTTGAGCTCGGCAAAAAGCGACAGGGCGTCGTGTCCGTTGTAGCCGGTCCCCACTACTTCCACGTCACCTGCACTTTGCAGGATTGTCTTCAGGGCTTCGCACACAAGCCTGTCGTCATCAACGACCAGCACTCTCATGTCGCTGCTCTCCTTTCGGAACCGCCCTTCGGAACTGAGATGAACAGCCTGAATCCTCCGTCGCGCCCGACATGGAACTGCCCTCCCAAAGCCGTGACACGGTCTTCCATGCTGTACAGCCCCAGACCTTCGCCCTCCAGCCACGGACGAGAACCCAGATTGGATCTGGTGCCGTTGTCCTGCAATACCAGCTGATAGAGAGCCGGGTGCTCCAGCAGCGTCAGTGTAGCCCGTGTTGCGTCGGAGTGGCGCATGATGTTGTTCAGGCCTTCTTTGATGATGGCAATGAAGCAATGCGCGATCTCTTTGCACGGTTCGCTCTCCAGCCGGTAGTCTACGCGGAGGGGGCAGAATGTGAAGGCCTGTGCGAGGGCTTCGACCTGCGTCTTGAGATCGAGCGAGCTGTCATGCAGGTTGTGAACACTCGATCTTATGCTGTCCATTGCCTGAGAAAGAGTGTCACGAATCACCGACAGTGAGGTCTGCGTTTCCTCGTCTTTCCGAGTGGCCAGCAATGCTCCCACCTGCAGAATTGATCGCGACAGCAGGTGCCCCACATGATCGTGGATCTCTCTGGCGATCCTGC
>JAAYAB010000167.1 GCA_012719595.1 Bacillota bacterium | reverse complement strand
GGCAAAGGTCTTGTCTCTGAGGTCCTGATCCATGACTACGAATCTGACATCCAGAGCGTCTCCGGCAATGTCAGACAGACACTCTCTTATTAGCCTCAGGTAATTCGACTCCAGCTGCTCCTTAGCCAGCCTGTGAGGAACCTGAACGACCAGGCTGTTTCCGTCGAGATCGACTGCTCGCGTGGGTTGAAACCACGTGCCGAAACTAGGCTGCTGAACTCGATCCCTCAACGACTGCAAGACCTGGATCCACAAGTCCTCCAGACTCCCCAACATGTCGCCAGACCTCCTCCGTACTCTTCTCCGCTAATCCAGCTAGTCCATAAGAAAACCGAGAAACTCTATACCTTGATCAGTGAGCCTCCGCTTGCCTGAGTCGGTCGATTGGAGCAAGTGCAGCTCCTCGAGCGCGACGAGGTCGCGGTAGACCGTGCTCAAGCTCATGTCCAGCTCCTTGGACGCGATCGATGGGCCTATCTCGCCGAGCTCGGCGGCAAGGATCAATAGCCTGCGCTGCCGCTCTGAGAGGGAGCTGCGCACTATGTCGCGTGTCGTCGCCGATTCCGCGGCCGCGGTTCGCGAGCCGCCCCTGTCTGAGGAACCGGATCCCTGCTTCTTTCTGACAGCGTCCATAGACTCAGCGGAGGTCGTGACATCGGCAGAGTGTCTGCCTGAGCCAAGGGCTCTCTCTCTGCCGGACTCCTCCCGCTTGCTGTGACGCTGCGGCAGCGATATCTTCACGACTGCGCCCGTACCCAGGTTGTCATCAACCTTTATGCTGCCTCCCAGCACCTCCATGGTTTCTTTGGCGACGGGCAGGCCCGACCCAACACCCTTGATGTAGCGGCGGGTTTGCACGGTAGCGGTCGTGTACCCTGGGAGGAACGCGTTGCACTTGTCGATGATCCCCGGACCGTGATCGGAGACCAGTATCTCCTTTCCGTCTGGCGAAATCGAGACTACCGAGTCCTTGAAGTCTGCGTGAATCAGGTTTTCTATGACCTCTCTGATCACGACGAAGGGTATCTCTCCCCCGTTTTTCTTGCATTCGGCATAAACGCAGTCTGAGGTCTTTGCTATGAGCTCCGTTATGTCTGAAGCATCTATGTCCACAATCCTGGGTATGCTGGTCATGCTGTCGTACACAGCGACCCTTATGTAGGTCGCGACGGACTCGGAAGTCTCCGATTGGCTCCCCGCTGTCCTGTCGGTGTTCGGTTTTCGGAAAAGGAATTTCATCAACGGAAAGCCCATCGTGATCCTCCCTACACCTGGCCAACCCGATATAGTCGTCTCGGCGGTGCGCCAAATCGGCAACTGCGACGGTCTGGAGAAAAAAGCGTGGAAAGGGTAGTTAATGCAACAAGCATGAAACCCCGAGCACCGTTCTGTGACGGGACCGTTTCAGAGGCACCCTGTCACTCCGTCGACTTGTTTATCCACACGTTATCCCCAAAAAAATGTGGATAACCGGTAACCCTTTGTATCAGGGAGTCCCGGAACCTCTTGCGAGCCTTAGCTGGTGGAAAGGATTATCCACAGGTGCTGACGGAAAACCACTCATACTGTGAGTACGAGTACTCCACATGAATCAACACTTTATCCACAGACTTATCCACAGCCTGTGCATAAAGGAATGTCTATCAGGATGAAACCAGAAGCCTCAAAGTCTTTCCAGATATTGCACAATGGGACGAGCACTACTAATATACCAGATTGTGCTGGCCTTTTCAACATCAGAGTACGTTGGATGGAAGCCGTACTTTGTGTCTAGGGTCGTCCTTTCCGGTACGGTTCCAAAACCCCTACAGTCTCAGTAGTGCCTTTATCCACATTAAATTATCCACAATTGTGGATAATCCTTGTCCCAGTCGAAGATACAATCTACAATGCCTGTCGAGAATCAGCACCATGCCTGGTGAGGCCCGGCACCATGCCTGGTGAGGCCCGGCACCATGCCTGGTGAGGCCCGGCACCATGCCTGGTGAGGCCCGGCACCATGCCTGGTGAGGCCCGGCATCATGCCTGGCGAGGACCGGCATCATGCGTGGTGAGGACCGGCATTATGCCGGCGAGGACCGGCATCATGCGTGGTGAGGACCCGCATCACGCCTGGCGAGGGCCCGCATCGCGCCTGGCGAGGACCCGTACCTGCGCCCTTTGCCCGGCTGAACGACTCATGCTAGGCTGCAGGACGTCTCTGTCGCACTCGACACAGGCGGTTCTAGGTCGAAATCCCGCCCTTTTCTACAGGTAGCTCAAACAGCCGCAATCCTTGACAGTGCTTCGAGGACTGGGCTATAATCGTAAGAGTCAAATGACTACTTCCGTTGGGAGGCCGCATCCGTTGAAGAGAACTTATCAACCCAAAGTGCGCAAGAGAAGCCGCGTACATGGGTTTCTGAAGAGAATGAGCACACGGGCAGGTCGCCTTGTGCTTAAGAGACGGCGCCTGAAGGGCAGGAAGGTCCTGAGTGCCTAGTTCGTTCAGTCGTCTGCCTGCGCTCGCAGCTTCCGGGTCGCGGGCAGATAGCCGAGGAAGCTCTTGCGTGTGGCCGCATTCCTCAGAACATCGCTTTCCGGCTTCCGACTGCGAATCCAGTGGTTGCAAATGAACAAGAGCGAGATGCTGAGGAATAATGCCGACTTCAGAAAGACCTATCGACAGGGTCTTTCTTATTCAAACAGACGATTTGTGGTCTACGTCCGAAGAAACGGTCTTGACTACAACAGGATTGGCATTTCCACGAGCCGAAAATACGGCAATGCGGTTCAGAGAAATCGCGTCAGGCGCATCATCAAGGAGCTATACAGAGCATACGAGAGAAACATCGCAGCTGGACACGATCTTGTGTTCATCCCTCGCGTGAGCACTCGAGACCGGGGATTGCGCGAGGTGGAGCCTGACTTCATCCATCTCTTGAAAGTCGCATCGCTCTGGACCAGTGATGAAGGAGCTTAGCCGTGAAGCACAGCCTCGCCGCTAGAGCAATCATGTTCGCCATTGGACTCTACCGCTCGTTCATCTCTCCTCTCCTAGGGCCGAGATGCCGGTTCTATCCGTCTTGTTCCCAATACGCCTTGGAGGCGGTTCGGAAGTACGGAGCGATCCGTGGGAGCTGCATGGCGGTTTGGCGGCTTCTGAGATGCAATCCATTCAACCTAGGTGGGTACGATCCGGTCAAGTAGTTGGGATCTGTTTCTGGAGCTGTGTGTACACCAAGTGGAGCGTGGAAGAAGACTCTGCAGGGGCGACAAAGGGTGAAACAGGAGCCTGACAGCCCCGTTCGCTCCGAGAGAGTGGAGGTTGACAGATGTGTGGGGGGCTTTGATTAGGGGCCTCACGGCCTTCTTGGACTACGTTGAGTCGCTTACCGGAAGCTATGGAGTGGCGATAATCGTATTCACCATAGTAGTCAGACTGGCGCAGCATCCGTTGGCAGTGAAGCAGCAAAAGGCCCTGATGGACCAGAAGAAGTACAACCCTGAGTTGCAGAAGCTCCAGGAGAAGTATAAGAAGAAGCCGGAAGAGCTTCAGAAGAAAACAATGGAGTTCTACAGGCAGCACAACTACAATCCCCTGGGTGCCTGCCTGCCTCTGATCATACAGATCCCGATGATATACCTGCTCTTCGGTGTCATCCGAAACCACGACTTTGACGGTCAGGGCTTTCTCTGGGTTCCGCTCTTGACCGAGCGCGATCCGCTGTTCATCTGGCCGATGCTTTCGGTAGCTTTGGCCTTCCTTCAGAACAAGATCCAGGAGAAGTTCAACCCTCCTTCGGCCGCCGGCTCTACTGCCAGCCAGATGAATAGCCTCATTTTCCCCATCTTCATCGGCATAATAAGTGTGACGTTCCCAGCAGGGCTCATCATGTATTGGACTGTCAGCTCGGCCGTTACCATAGCTCAGAACTACTTCATCAACAAGAGGTTGGAAGCCACAGCAGAGGAGGTCCAGAAGGCGTGATATCCGTTGAGAAGACCGGCAAGACTGTAGACGATGCCATACTGGCAGCCTTGATCGAGCTGAACGCTGATAAAGACGACGTAGAGATCGAAGTAATTGAAGAGGGTGCCAAGGGCCTTTTCGGACTGGTTGGAAGCAGGCAGGCGCGCGTCAGGGTGACTGTCAGGGAGTCGAGGATAGACAGAGCGAGAGAGTTCGTTGCACAGGTTATCAAGCACTTGGGTGTCGATGCGGATGTCAAGATCGAGTCTCAGGGCGAGTATTCTGTCCTTCAGATCGAGGGGCGGCACCTTGGGATACTGATAGGCAGAAGGGGCGAGACTCTCGATGCCCTTCAGTACCTCGCCAATCTCGCAGCTAACAAGGGCCGAGACAGCGACGAAGGCAGGGTCAGGGTCATCCTCGATGCAGAAGGATACAGGAAGCGGAGGGAGAACACTCTTCGCAGCCTCGCATACCGTTTGGCAGAGAGAGTCAAACGAGAGAAACGACGCGCAGTCCTCGAGCCTATGAGTCCTCTCGAGAGGCGGATCATCCACACCGCTCTGCAGGACGACGAGGCAATCGAGACTTTCAGCGAAGGAGATGAACCGTTCAGGCGGGTTGTGGTTGCCTTCAAGGGCTGATCGGTGTTCCGTTTCTGTCGACGTTCAGGCCGCCAGAGCTCGCCATTGATGATGGGGAGTGAACGGCGGCCTTTTGTGTATGCTGGGGGACTGCTCTGCAGAGCCGTGTCCTGAGCGTAAGGCCGCGGATTCGAGTTCAAGGCAGGGATCTGGACTCAAGGCGGGAGATCCGAGCTCAGGCAGGAGATCTGAGCTCAAGGCCCGAGACTTGAGTTTAGGCAGGAGAACTGAGTTCGAGCCAGGGGCCGGAAACTCAAGGCTGGAGACTGGAATCTAGGCAGGAGAACTGAGTTCGAGCCAGGGGCCGGAAACTCAGGGCTGGAGACTGGAGTCTAGGCAGGAGAACTGAGTTCAAGCCAGTCGCCGGAAACTCAAGGTGTGAGACCTGAACCCAAGGCAGGAGATCTGAGCTCAAGGCGGGAGTCCTGTATCTCAGGAAGGCGAAGAGAGGGATCGCGGAGTGTCCTGTAAATATATGGATGGAGATACGATCGCTGCGATTGCGACTCCTGCAGGCGAGAGCGGGATCGGAATTGTTCGGATTAGCGGGCCCGATGCCCTGTCCGTTCTTGCCAGTGTGTTCCGAGACAAGCACGGACGCAGCCGAGCTTCCTTCGAGAGCCACAAGATGTACTTCGGAAAGGTCGTCTCAAGAGACGGCGAGATGGTCGATCAGGTTCTCGCCGCTGCCATGTTGTCGCCCAACAGCTACACCGGAGAGGACGTTGTCGAGCTTCACTGCCACTCCGGCAGAGTCGTGCTAAGAAGCGTGCTCGAGCTAGTCCTCGAGCACGGAGTGAGGCTTGCGGAGCCAGGCGAGTTTACGCGGCGAGCATTCCTCAATGGCCGGCTTGACCTCGCCCAAGCTGAGGCCGTCGCGGACGTCGTTCACGCCAAGACTAAGCAGTCTCTGAAGCTGGCTCTGAACGGGCTGTCCGGGCGGCTGTCGGCGGAAGTATCGGCTCTCAGAGACCGTCTGATCCAGGTCGTTGCTCACATCGAGGCGGAGATCGACTTCCCGGAGGACGATATCGACGAGCTCGCAGTCAATTCACTCCGAGGTATCATTGCAGAGACGATATCAGATATCGAAGGACTGTTGAACAAGGCTGCGAGCGGAAGGGTCTATAGAGATGGAGTTTCTGTGGTAATCGCCGGCAGGCCGAACGTCGGCAAGTCGAGCGTGTTCAATGCAATCGTCAAGGAGCGCAGAGCAATCGTCACGGATGTTCCGGGCACGACGAGAGATGTCATAGACGAATACGTCAGCCTGTCCGGAGTGCCGGTTCGCCTGATGGACACGGCAGGGATACGTGAGACGGAGGACGTGGTGGAACGTGAAGGAGTCAGCCGGTCGCGCGAATCGCTCGACCAGGCAGACGTGGTATTGTACGTAGTGGACGCGTCCAGTCTCGGACAAAGCTATGACGCAACCGACGACGAGCGCACGCTCTCGAGCATTCCCAGAGACCAGACGATACTGGTGCTCAACAAGATAGACCTCGTGCAGGGCACCGTGGATGAAGCGCCATTTGGCGAACTCACGCCGCCTGCGGTTGTCAAGACTTCGGCTGTCACGGGAGCAGGCCTCGTTGAACTGGAGGGTCAGATCGTCGACTTGGTCGTTCGAGAGAACCTCTCAGCCGGCGAAGCGGTCGTGACCAACGTCCGCCACGAAGACGCTCTGCGTAGGGCCAAGAAGCACCTGGAGGACGCTCTTGGTGCAACCGATCGGGATACGCCGCTTGACCTGGTAGTCATCGATGTGAGAGAAGGGCTCAATGCCCTTGGCGAGATCACCGGAGAGACTGTTGACGATGATATTATAGACAGGATATTCTCCGACTTCTGCGTCGGTAAGTAGGTAGGAGAGAGATATTTGGGAAGGGACTATGAGCAGCTAGAAAGGGACTACGATGTCGTGGTCATTGGATCGGGGCATGCAGGCTGTGAGGCAGCGCTGGCTGCCGCGCGGCTGGGGTGCCGTACGCTCCTTACCACTCTTAATATAGAGAACATCGCGCAGATGGCATGCAATCCGTCTATCGGAGGCCCTGCCAAGGGACATCTGGTGAGAGAGATAGATGCGCTGGGCGGCGAGATGGCAGCGAACATCGATCGCTCCTGTCTCCAAATCAGATGGCTAAACACAAAGAAGGGTCCCGCAGTTCGCGCCCTGCGCGCTCAGGCAGACAAGGAACGCTATCAACAGGAGATGCGGAAAGCGCTCGATCGCCAGGTAAACCTGGACCTCAGACAGATTTCAGTCGACGAGATAGTGGTGTCCGATGGAAGAGTCGTGGGCGTCCGCACGGATACTGGAACGCTCTACGGAGCTCCGTCAGTGATCGTCTGCACAGGGACCTACCTGGGCGGCAAGATACACATTGGAGAAACCAGCTATCAAAGCGGGCCCTCAGGACAGCCGGCCGCGCTCGTTCTGTCTCGATCGCTTGAGCGGCTTGGATTCTCGATCCGGCGGTTTAAGACGGGTACTTCGCCGCGTCTAGATGGCAGCTCAATCGACTTTGAGCGCCTCACTGAACTGCCTGGAGACGATGTGGTGCTCGGCTTCTCTTTCTGGACGGAGCTACGTGTGAAGAATCAGGCCATGTGCTGGTCGCTAGAGACCAACAGCGAGACGCACAGAATTATACGGGAGAACATAGGCCGCGCTCCCCTGTACACGGGCGCTATCGTCGGGACAGGTCCTAGGTACTGCCCGTCGATCGAGACCAAGGTGATGGAGTTCCCCAACCGAAAGAGCCATCCCCTATTCTTGGAGCCTGAAGGCGAGAACTCATTCGAGTACTACATCTCTGGGTTGTCCACAAGTCTGCCTGAGGATGTGCAGCTCGCTATTGTTAGGACTCTGCGAGGCTTGGAAAACGCCAAGATAGTTCGATATGGGTATGCCATCGAGTACGATGCGATAGACCCCACTTGCCTTCAGCCGTCGCTCGAGGCAAAGGCAGTTAAGGGGCTGTACTTCGCCGGCCAGATCAACGGAACCTCCGGATACGAAGAGGCGGCCGCCCAGGGGCTCATTGCCGGGATGAACGCAGCGCTTGCGAGCAAGGGCAAGGCCCCTGTCATCCTCGACAGATCGGAAGCGTACATCGGTGTGCTGATCGACGATCTGGTGACAAAGGGCACCTTCGAGCCGTATAGGATGATGACGGCCAGGGCTGAGTACCGACTGTCGCTTCGGCAGGATAACGCTGACCAGCGCCTTAGCAGGATAGGCCATGCAGTCGGCCTGCTTCCTGACCACAAGTATGAGAGAGTCCTCTGGAAGCAGGAGACCATCCGATCTGAGATCGAACGGCTCAGGGCAACGGCGATCACGCCTACTGCCGGTGTCTTGGAGACACTGCGAGACATGGGCGAACAGCCAGTGTACGGTGCGGTGAGCTTGGCGGACTTGCTCAAGCGCCCCTCGCTTTCTTACAGCGACATGACTCGGTTCGGCTTTGACCTCAGGGAGTTGCCTCCTGACGTAGTCAGCGAGATCGAGGTACAGGTCAAGTACAGCGGGTATCTGGAGAAGCAGTCTAGGGAAATCGAGAGGTATAGGCGGATGGAGTCAAGGGCGATCCCACGGGATCTCGACTACTTCGAGGTGCCGAACCTCTCGGTCGAAGCTAGGCAGAAGCTGTCCAGGATTCGTCCAAGTTCCATCGGGCAGGCCTCGCGTATTTCGGGAGTGTCACCCGCAGACATCTCGATGCTGCTGATTCACCTGCGAAGAATTGAGTCCGGGCTGCCTGAAGTCGATGCGTACGTGTAGAGGTCGAGCCTACAGCGGCGGTGGAGTGTGTTGTCATGGCTGAAGTGGGCAGCAACCTGGATTTTAGGGCCGAACTGGCTTCTGCAGCAGCTGAGGCCGGGCTCATGTTGCGGCAAGACCAACTTGAGCGAATGTCTAGATTTCAGCAGTTGGTGCTCGGCTGGAATCAGCGCATTAACCTCACTCGCATAGTCGATGACAGAGAGATGGCTGTCAAGCACTTCGTCGACAGCCTGATGCTTGTCCGGTACATTCCGATGTCTCGAACGACCCGCATCGTGGATGTCGGCAGCGGCGCGGGATTTCCAGGCATCCCTCTGAAGCTGTGGGATGACTCACTGTCCTTGACTCTGGTGGAGTCAACCCGCAAGAAGGCCGACTTCCTGCGAATAGCCTGCAAAGAGCTTCAGATAGAAGTGAACGTAGTGAATGAAAGAGCTGAGGAAGTCGGAGTCGACCCTCAGCATAGGGAGTCGTATGATCTCGCCGTTGCCAGGGCGGTCGCCGACTTCCCCGCCCTGTGCGAACTATGCCTGCCGCTCGTGCGAGTGGGCGGGTGGTTCGCCGCCATGAAAGGTCCAGATGCCTCCGCAGAGATTG
The DNA here is from genome assembly GCA_012719595.1 of Bacillota bacterium. GTDB lineage: Bacteria > Bacillota > DTU014 > DTU014 > DTU014 > JAAYAB01. The sequence continues at coordinate 18,729 of JAAYAB010000167.1, read as the reverse complement.
ACACCGGACGCAGAGCTCTGAATCTTCTTGGCGGCCGGTTGTCTGAGCTTCACACGTATGAGCTCCCGCACGAGATGGGGAGCAGGACACTAGTTCTAGTAGCGAAGGCCTCTCCTACCCCCTCCGCTTATCCCCGTAGACCGGGTGTTCCCACCAAGAACCCTCTATAGATAATGGCCAGGAGATAATGGCCAGGCAGGGTCACCCTAGTGTAGCAGCGCGATCTGGCCACACGGAGTGACCCCAGTGCGGCAGCCTATGCCCGCCGCGCAGCGTGACCCGGTGCTGTGCTCCATGGCGGCAGCGCAACGTGACCCAGTGCGGCAGCTTATGACGGTCGCGCAACGTGATCCCAGTGCGGCAGCCTATGACGGTCGCGCAACGTGATCCCAGTGCGGCAGCCTATGACGGTCGCGCAACGTGATCCCAGTGCGGCAGCCTATGACGGTCGCGCAACGTGATCCCAGTGCGGCAGCTCATGACGGTCGCGCAACGTGATCCGGTGCCGCAGCCTATGACGGTCACGCAGCGTAACCCCAGTGCTGCACTCCATGGCGGTCCCGCAGAACGGCCCCAGTCTAATGGCCCATGGTCCTCACACAAAATCATCCTTGCATAACGGCCACAGGTGCCCGTTAGAACGCAGCCAGAGTGGCAGAACAGTGACGGCATCAGGGAAGATCGCCCATAGGACAGGAAGGACTCGATATGCCTTTGGCGAAGTAGTGTCTGAGCATTGCATCAATGCGTCCGAATTGCAGGCGAGTGGGGCGCAAAACCCGAGATTGGACGAGGTTGTGGCCATGAGAAGAGGCATTGCGGCGCTTCTAGGACGACGTGATCAATCGGATGCAGCTACGACTCGACCATCTGGTATCATTGTCGAGGAAATCCCTGTGTCGTCGATACGCCTAAGTCCATATCAGGCGCGCAACGCTTTCGATGAGCAAGACATCGACGCGCTGACCAAGTCTGTGCGCGAGTATGGAGTGCTTCAGCCGATCCTGGTCCGCAAAGTCAATGCTGGCATTGAGCTTATAGCTGGTGAGAGGCGTGTGCGAGCTGCCAAGCGGGCAGGTCTTGAGAAGGTTCCCGCAGTGGTTATGGAGTTGAGAGATCAGGATGCGGCTGTCGTATCGCTGTCTGAGAACATCCAGCGACAGAACCTCACCTATCTGGAACAGGCCCGAGGGTACCGACGGATCATCGACCAGTTTGGCTGCAGCCAGGCCGAGCTCGCGAGGGCACTTGGAGTGAGTGAGAGTTTCGTTGGGGCTAAGCTCCGATTGCTCAGCCTGGGTGACGAGTTGCTGTCGAAGATCGACACTGAGCACACCCTTGAGGGCCATCTTGAGGCGATTCTGCGTCTTCCTGACGCGAAGACCCGCCTCATGGTGCTAGAGGATGTCCAGACCAGAAGGCTGTCGGTGAAACAGACTGAGGCTTTGGTGGATAGGGTCCTGAGCCTTAGGAAGAGGCAGAACGTGATCAAGATCCTGCCTGACGCGAGGCTGCTGCTCAATTCGATCAGGAAGGCAGTCAAGGACATGGAGGAAAGCGGTGTCGACATCGAGTACAGCCAGAGTGTCGGTGAGGACTGGATAGATGTGCGCATAAGGATTGCCAACACAAAGGGGACCAAATCGGACCCCGACCAGTGAGTGGCATCCCTCGGAGGGGTAGTCGGTGGCACGAGTCATTGCCGTAGTGAATCAGAAGGGCGGTGTCGGAAAGAGCACTACTGCCTTGAATGTAAGCGCGTACATGGCCTCTTTTGGGAAGCGCACGCTTCTGGTTGATACGGATCCTCAAGGAAACGCCTCAAGCGGGATCGGGATCGAGAAGGATGCTCTGAAGTACTCGATCTACGACTCCATAATCGATGAAGTGCCCCTGACATCAGTGATTCAGAAGACCATCATACCCGGGCTCGATATCGTGCCTGCCACCCTGAAGTTAGCCGGTGCCGAGGTCGAACTGGTTTCAGCCTTGTCCAGGGAGACAAGGCTCGCCGCGTGCCTCGAGCCTGTTCTCGGGGACTATGATTTTGTGTTCATTGACTGTCCCCCATCGCTTGGGCTCCTGACGATCAATGCTCTGGTCGCAGCCAATTCGCTTCTCATACCTGTGCAATGTGAGTACTACGCACTCGAAGGTCTGCGGCAATTGCTCGATACCATTGAGTTGGTCAGGCGCCATTTGAACCGCTCACTGGTGATAGAGGGATTCCTGATGACGATGCACGACTCCAGGACGAACCTGAGTCAGCAAGTCGTCGAGGACGTGAAAAACCACTATGGTTCGAAAGTCTTCCGCACCGTCATACCGAGAAACGTGACGCTCAGTGAGGCACCCAGCTTCGGTTTGCCGATCATCCGATATGACCCGAAGTCTAGGGGTGCCCTCGCCTACGAAGAGCTGGCCAAGGAGGTACTGGAACGTGGCGAAGAGAAGACTGGGCAGAGGATTGGACGCCCTGATTCCTGGAGGTAGCAGACCCAACGCTGTCGAGAGCATATCCATTGACCTGATAGATCCCAATCCGCGCCAACCGCGCAGGAGTTTCGACGTGGATGCCCTCGCCGGGCTTGCTCAGTCCATAAAGGAGCATGGCGTCGTTCAGCCGATCCTCCTGAGACGCAAGAATGATAGGTATGAGCTTGTTGCAGGCGAACGAAGACTCAGAGCCGCTGAGATGGTCGGCTTGGTTCAGGTGCCGGCCATTGTAGGAGACTTCGAGGATCGCGATGCAATGGAGGTGGCTCTGATAGAGAACCTCCAGCGCGAGGACCTGGATCCCATGGAAGAAGCCATTGCCCTGCAGCGCCTTCGCGACGACTTCGGGTTAACTCAGGAGGAGCTCTCGAACAAACTCGGTAAGAGTCGCCCCGCGATCGCTAACTCACTTCGACTCTTGAGCCTGGAAGAGGAGATTCGCGATAGTGTTTCACGTGGAACAATTTCGGCCGGGCATGCCCGGGCTCTTCTAGCGATTGGGGACTCCGATACCAGGATGAAGGTGTTCCGACAGGTCGTCGAGAAGGACCTCTCAGTCCGGCAGACCGAGGAACTCGTGAAGAGCATTCAGGAGAGCGCCGTCGCGACCGATGTTTCACGTGAAACATCTCGCCGGCCCCCGAAAGACCCGAACATTCTCGAGGTAGAATCGACGTTGAGAAGGATTCTGGGAACAAAGGTAGAGATCAAGGACAGGAAGGGTAGGGGCCGCATACAAATCGAGTACTACAGCCTCGACGATCTTGACCGCATTCTTGAGCTTCTGCAAAGATGAGGTGCGAAGATCGGCACGCGGCCAGCGATATGAACCTCACTAGCTCGCAGCTCACTACCTCACAGATAGACAAGCTTCATCGACTCAGGCATATCTTGAGAGAGATTGGCAGCGTCCTGGTCGCGCTGTCCGGCGGGAGTGACAGCTCGCTCCTAGCCGCAGTCGCCCACAGCGAACTGGGGGACCGCGCGTGCGCGGTAACCGTCCAATCCAGCCTTAGCCCGACCGCTGATCTGGAGTCGGCGAAGAGGATAGCTCAGGAGATCGGCATCGATCATCAGGTGGTCGTCATGGATCCGCTTTCAGTCGCCGAAGTCAGGCAGAACACCCCATACCGTTGCTACTACTGCAAGAGAACGATACTGAAACGGCTGGTAGAGCTCGCGCAAGAGCGCGGGATTCGGCAGGTCATCGAAGGAAGCAATGCCGACGACAGCAGCGACTTCAGACCAGGGAGCAGAGCGATCGAAGAACTCGGGGTTCGGAGTCCCCTCAAAGAGTCGGGGATCTCAAAGGCGGACGTCAGGGCGATCTCAAAGGCACTGGGACTCTCGAACTGGGATCGACCATCCCTGGCGTGCCTAGCGACGAGGTTCCCATATGACACGCCTGTCAGCGAGGGGTGGTTGAGGGCGGTCGACGAGGGAGAGACGTTCCTTCGGACCCTCGGCTTCGCCCAGTGCAGGATAAGAGTGCACCAGAGCACAGCCCGGATAGAGGTGCCCTCTTCAGACCTGGAAGCCCTACTAGCACAGCGAGCCGAAATCGCGGAGAAACTAAAGCTGCTGGGCTTTACTCATGTGTCCCTTGACCTGGAGGGATACAGCACCGGAAGCATGAACAGGGGAATCAGGAGGTAAGGGCGACTTTGAGCGACTCAAGACTTGACAGAATCCTGGCCGATGTTGCCTCGGGAAGACTCTCGGCCGAAGAAGCCGCACAGCTGTTGGGACGCGGCTTCGAAGACCTGGGATTTGCGGCAATTGATGTCGAGCGAGCCCGGCGAAGAGGCTATCCAGAGGTGGTATTTTGCCAAGGCAAGGCTACGGACCACATAGTCGAGATCGCGCGCAACTTGGCGAAGCACCACACGAACATACTCGCCACTAGGGCTAGCGCAGAGGTTTTCGACGCGGTGAAGGCTGAGCTCCCGGACTCTATCTACTACGAGCGAGCTCGAATCATCGTGATTCGCCCCTCCGACATGGCCAGGCGCCCTGGGATCCTTGTTGTGTCAGCAGGCACCTCAGATATTCCGGTTGCTGAGGAGGCGGCTGTCACAGCCGAATACATGGGGAATCAGGTAGACAGGATGTACGACGTAGGAGTTGCGGGGATACACCGTCTCTTGAGTCAGACCGAACGGTTGAGATGTGCACGGGTCATCATAGCGGTAGCCGGAATGGAGGGGGCGCTCCCGAGTGTGGTGGCTGGGCTTACCAGCAAGCCCGTGATTGCAGTTCCTACAAGCGTCGGATACGGTGCACACTTTGGCGGACTGGCCCCACTGCTCGCGATGCTGAACAGCTGTGCCTCTGGCATCACGGTTGTGAACATAGACAACGGGTTCGGTGCAGGGTACGCCGCGAGCCTGATCAACAGTCTCGGCGATTCCGATGAAACGGAGTGACCCCAGTTGACGATTGCGTATTTCAACTGCAGCTCAGGTGTGAGCGGCGATATGATTGTCGGCGCATTGCTCCATGCGGGCATGCCGCTCGACTACCTCCGATCAGAGCTCGAGAAGCTCGCATTGCCGGGAGTTTCGGTCAGCGCAGAGCCTGCCGTGCGTGCGCATCTGGCTGGAGTTAGGTTCTACGTTAACTATCCAAAGGAGACCCGGGCGAGGCACCTCTCAGACATTGCGGCAATCATCAACAGGGCCACATTGGCTCAGAGAGTAAAGGAACGCGCACTCGCAGTGTTCAGCAGGCTGGCTCAGGCTGAGGCGAAGGTCCACAACGTCGATGTTGACCATGTGCACTTCCACGAAGTCGGAGCGGCCGACGCAATCGTTGACATAGTGGGGGCGTGCCTGGGACTCGAGTACTTCGGCGTCGACGAGGTCTATTCGTCGAGCATTAACGTAGGCGGGGGGACTGTGGTCTGCGAGCATGGCACTATGCCCGTGCCGGCTCCCGCCACTGCAGAGCTGCTCAAGGGAGTTTCGACGTACTCCACGGGTGAGATTGGAGAGTTGGCGACACCTACTGGATCTGCTGTCCTATCTGCCCTTGCGGCGCGCTTCGGACAGCAACCTGCCATGGTGGTTCGATCGGTCGGATACGGAGCTGGAGCGAAAGACCTCGCTATTCCTAACCTGCTTCGGGTGTCCATAGGAGAACCGGCTGATAGCGCTACCTCAGATGACGCCCTAGATAACGAGATTGTTACTGCCGTTGCAGAGGCCCTAGGTGCGCAGACTGATTCTGTCATTGTCATCGAGACGGAGATTGACGACATGAACCCGGAGGCACTTCCTGAGCTGGTCCAGAAGGTCATGAGTGCCGGCGCGCTGGATGTCCATCACAGCCCCGTATCGATGAAGCACGGGCGGCCTGGACTGAACCTGTCGGCCATATGCGATGACAATAGCCTGGAGCTGGTCGCACGGTGTCTGTTCGAGCAGTCCACGACCTTTGGGATCAGAACACGAAGAGCTAATCGCATCAAGCTGCAACGTACGATTGTGAAGGTAGACACCAAGTACGGTCAGATAGGAGTCAAGGTGGGATATCTAGCCTCGCGGGCTGTCACAGCGTCCCCGGAGCACAGAGATTGCGCCGAGGCGGCACGGAAGTCAGGCGTGTCTGTGATCGAAGTATATGATGAAGCAAAGGCAGCCTTTAGGGCGCTACAGACGAGGCCCAACAGTTGACGGCGGCGCGCCGTCTGCAACTGCAGATTCCCGCCTGGCCAAGAGTGGGCTTGCCTTTTCCTGCATCCCTTCAGCCTGGATTGATGGACGATCCAGCCCAGCAGCATACTGAATGGCTTTGGCGATGGAAGTCGCCATTCTCATCACCAGACTAAGCCGCGTGTTCTGGAGAACGAGATATTCCATGTACCCGCCAACGTTGACTATTCCCGTTATGTACATGTCGCCAACCTCAGGCAGTACCTTGTTGACCCCTGTCCCGGGCTTCAGAGGGCCGCGGCATACGTTGATGTAGCCGACGTTCTCGGATCTGCCCAGGCAGGCGTCCACCGCGATGACGAGCGGCCGCCGGTCGAGCATCTCAATCTCAGCGATTGCATCCTTGAGGTTGGTCGCATGGACGGGCTCGTTGAGAGTCCCCATGATGTCAATCCCCGGAGTACAGCCCTGGTCCAGCAGGCTCCCAGTGAGCGGACCTAGGCAATCACCTGTCGACCGATCAGTCCCTATGCATAGTACGATCAGGCCCGGTCCGACGTCACATGCGGATTGCATTTCACTGATGTGCCTGCGAAGATACTCGCCAATGCGGTACCATGCTTGCGAATCGTCAACATGGACTCGGCACTTCGACTTCTCTTCAATGACTCGAGAAAAGGGATTCCACACTGTTGTCCTCACTCCATCCATAAGAGGAGCCAATCATTCCAGGTCTCGTGCCCTCGCGCCGCGGTTGTGACAGTAGTGTCCAACTTGGCTATGCTCCGAAAGCCCTCAGTGTAGCACGCATGGCCGCGCTACGGCAGCATTTTCAGAGTAGTCTGATTTGGACAGTGCACACTTTGCGCGGGCTGCGAGCGTCGCAGCGTCGTTTGCTGACCATCGGCCTTGCCTCTCAGGGTTGCGGCCGTACTCAAACGAACCCCTCGGACGCACATCTATGTCACAGCCATGCCCGAGCGAACCCATCAGACTCGCAACTGTGTCGCACCCATGCCCGGACGACAAACGCCCTTGACCAGGAGGCTTAGGTGCAGGGGCAAGCTGTCCAATTGAAGTATATGTCCAGTCTCTGCAGGATATTCATGGTGGCCGAAGATGACAGCTTACCTTCGTAGCTCCTTATGGATCAGAATATGGATTCCGAACCTCGCATAGCTGTACACCGAGCTCTACAAAGCCGCACACCGATCACTGCATAGCCGCACACAGATCACTACATAGCTGCACACCGGTCTCTGCACAGCCTTACACCGACCTCTGCACAGCTACACACCGACCTCTGCACAGCTACGCACCGACCTCTGCACAGCTATACACCGACCTCTGCACAGCTACGCACCGACCTCCGCACAGCCATACACCGAGCTCTGCACAGCTATACACTGACCGCTGCACAGATGCACTCTGATCTCCGCACAGAGGCATTCCGATCTCGGCACAGACTCACACAAGATCAAATGACGAGGGACTGAGGAGGGATCCAGGATGGCGGCGCGAAGCATGAGGGTTCCATCGGTTCTCCGGATTGCTGGCGTCTACGTCGGCTCCGTAGTGGGGGCCGGGTTTGCCTCAGGGAGAGAAATCTGGAGCTTCTTTGCTCGGTTTGGGTCCTTTGGACTTATAGGGATAGCTGCGGCTTCGCTGCTGTTTTGCATCGTGGCGCCGGTCCTAATGCGAACGATGCAGACTAAGGGTATATCGCAGTACGGCGACATGTACCGCCGATATCTGTCTCAGAAGGCCGCCAGCATTCTGGACAGCGCGACCACTGTCTACCTGTTTTGTGTCCTCTCAGTTATGTTTGCCGGGTCGACATCGCTGGTAAGCAGTGTCTTAGGGCTAGGCTCCTTCTGGTCGGCAGCGCTCTCTGCCGTGTTTCTGATAGCCCTAGCTGCCATGGGTTTGGACTGGGTCGCCACTGCGTCCTCACTACTCTGTCCTGTCCTCGTCGTAGGTATATGCCTGCTCTGCGCGGAGCGCATATTCACAGGACCGATAGCACTTTCTGCGGGTGTTGGACCTGAGTCTGTCGCTTACAGGGCTGTCGGATCGTCTGTGAGTTCAGTGATCTATGTATCCTACAATATGCTTCTTTGCCTCGGGGTGTTTGCGTCACTAGCATCTGCTAGGCACACGACGGCTGAGCTGGTCGGCGGCGGGATTCTCGGTGGAGCCGTGTTGGGAATCATGTCGCTCTCGGTGCTGGTGACGCTGACGGCTGAGCCAGTGGCGGCCGCAGCTGCTGACATGCCGCTCTTGTTGTTTGCCCGCCGACGAGGAGGATTGGTCTATGGCCTCTACCTGGCAGCGGTGTGGGCTGCTATGGTGACAACAGCTCTGAGCATGCTGTTGTCCCTGATGTCGAGACTGGGAGACTCGCGCATCGCTCAGTTGCCCAGGCATCGCAAGAGCCGGCGCAGGAACAACTGCTGGCTAGGCCCGGCGCTGGTTGTGCTATGTGTGCCGATCTCATATGTCGGGTTCGCCATGCTGGTTGACCGGGTGTACCTGCTCTTCGGACTCGTCGGATTCCTGGTTCTTGCTCTCATCCTCAGGTCTTCATACGCGTTCCGTTGACCGCTGGAAGGGACTATGCTATCGTAATAGCTGGACAAGCGTGATGGAATCTCGGCCATATCCTGGTCGCGATCCAGAGCTGTTGTCAGTTGGCCGTCCGTCATCACAGCGGAGGAGCGCTCTATGACGCAATGAACCTCGCACGCGAAGAGACCCGCACCACAATTCACCCGTTCAGTGCAGCCTTCACGATGTTGGTGGCCTTGTTCCTACTGCTCTCGGCGGGGTTGTTCGTGCTCATCAGCATGGACAATGGCCGCTCCTATCCAGGCGTGCTAGTTGCCCAGACCTCTGTCGGAGACCTCCAGAGAACCGATATCTACAGCCGTCTTCTCGATATTGAGAGATCACGAGTTCTAGCTCCAGTGACACTCGAGTTCATGGATAGGACATGGGTTCTCTACCCGGCGCAGGTTCGCACCCGCATGGATGTGCTTGGCGCATACGATCAGATCCTGAGAGTAGGCCGCGGTGATACGCTGCAAGAGCGGCTCGACAACCTCATAGGTGCACCGACCGGCCTTGTCGAGATATCTCCTCATCTAGTCTGCGACGACGTCGAGCTGATCAAGTATGTCAATTGGCTTGCGAGCAGGATAGACCGCGATCCTCGCTCGGCAGAAGTGAAATGGCAACGCGACGGCACAATGCAGGTCACTGCAGAGATTGTCGGATACCGGTTGGACAAGGCGGCCACGCTGGAGGCTATTCGGCACACTATTCTCACAATGGCGCCAGACCGCAGAGTCAAGCTCCCCGTAGTCGAGATCAAGCCTGAGCTCACAGCAAGCGACATTGCGAAGTGGCCGGAGATGTCCGTTATTGGACGGTTTGAGACCAAGTTCGACCCTGGAAACGCTCAGCGGACTTACAACATCCAGCGCGCCGCTCACTCGATGGATGGGTACGTGCTGCTGCCAGGGCAGGAGTTCTCCTTCAATAAGGTCGTGGGTCCTCGGGTTCCGCTCCGGGGTTACAGAGAGGCGGATGTGATAGTCAACGGCAGGCTGGTGCCGGACTTCGGAGGCGGCGTGTGCCAGGTGTCCTCGACACTCTACAACGCCGTGCTCTTGGCCGACCTCCAGGTAACCATGAGGTACAACCATTCTCTGATACTGAACTACATCAAGCCGGGAACAGATGCTACCGTGGTATATGACTACAGGGATTTCCGATTCCGCAACAACACGGACGGGCCCATCGTGGTCGCGGCGTGGGTATACGATGGTACGGTAGACATAGCGTTGTTCGGGAAACCGCAGCCAGGCAAGAGTGTCGAAATCGTTACCCAGGTACTTGAGGAGGTCAAACCTCCTATCGAGTACCAAGAAGACCCAACTCTCCCACTAGGCAAACAAGTCGTCGAGAGGTGGGGCGCTCCTGACCTACTCGTCCAGACGCGCAAGATTGTCACGCAAGACGGGCAGGTCGTCAGCGATCGGATCATCTCCCTCGATCGGTACAACCATGCTCCGCTGATAATCCGAGTCGGAACTGGAGAAATGGTCGCTGAGACCGATGCAGACTAGGAGTATATGCCAGACTAGGACTGCAGGGCTGCCCGACTGCCCGCGCGCGCCGTCCGATCAGCGGTGCATCTCAGTGACAGCCGCACCAACCTGGATGGAGGGACAAGACTGTGAGTTCGCCCTTTGAAATCAGAGGAGTGGTGGAAGGCTTCTACGGCGTATACTACACCGTTCCTCAGAGAGAAAGCCTAATCAGGTTTATCGGGGATCTAGGTTTCAACACCTACATATACGGTCCTAAAGACGATCGCGAGCACCGCGTGCGCTGGCGCGAACCCTATCCCGAGGAAGCGATGCAGGAATTCGCGCATACAGTCCAAGTAGCCAAGCAGAGCGGCGTGCGGTTTGTCTATGCTCTTAGCTGTGGTTTGTCCATCCGCTACTCGTCCGACGAGGATTTCGAGTGCATTCAGAACAAGTTCCTCGCATTCCACTCGATGGGCGTCCGCGATTTCAGTCTGTTTCTCGATGATATTTCCCACGAGTTCCAGCACGAACAGGATCGGCGGGTTTTCTCCAGCTACGCGCAGGCGCATGCAGCAATCTGCAATCGCGCGCTCGAATGGCTTCTGTCAGTCGACAGTGAATGCACCTTGAGCATGTGTCCGACCGACTACTGCGGAGAGGCTCCTTTCAGCGCCTATCTGCACGAGCTGGGAGCCAGTCTCGACCCACGAATTGACGTCTTCTACACAGGTCCGCAGGTCTGTTCGACGCGGATCACCGCAGACCACGCCCTGCAATTCGCAGAGGCGGCCAGGCGCCTTCCTATCATTTGGGACAACTACCCGGTGAATGACTCGAGCATGAGACCAGAAATGCACCTCGGACCTATAAAAGGGCGCTCGGGAGACCTGTACAAGGGCTGCAAGGGCATAGCCGTCAACCCGATGAACCAGGCAGAAGCTTCGAAGATCGCTCTTGTCACCTTTGCTGATTACTTCGCACGGCCTGCGGACTACAACCCTGATGAGAGCTGGGATTCGGCGATCCGAAGAGTTGCAGGCGAATCGAGTGCAAAGCACGTGCGGCTGCTGGCCGAGACAACTCTGATGTCTTGCTTGCAACGCGAAGCGGCGCCGAAGATGGCGAGCCTGGTAGGGAGATTGTTGGACTCACAACGCGAGGGACTCAAGGTGCAGGGCAATCCAGCTGTATGTGAGCTGTCAGACTACCTGACGGAACTCGACGAAGCCTGCTACCACATAGTGAACCGTATGGACAACCTCGAACTCCGCAACGACCTGCTTCCCTGGATAGAGGTGTTGGAGAACTGGATATGGGCGGGGAGAGGCGTCTTGGAGGTTCTGGAGTTGCTCGAGAGGGGCAAAGACTACAGCAACGCTCTTAGAGCGGTGAAGGATGCGCTCGATGTAGTGAGCAAACACCCGAAACGGATTACCGGAGGTGCCCTGAAGCCACTTGTAGACTACTGCATGAAACAGGTCGAGGAGCAGCACGGCAAGCTCTGGGTCCTGAGTACTGAGCCTTGGTCCTGAGTACTGAGCCTTGGTTCTAAGCACTGAGCCTTGGTCCTAAGCACTGAGCCTTGGTCCTGAGTACTGAGCACCGGCCCAGGCCATGGGCCTTCAGCCCTAGGTCCTGAGAACAGAGTACGAAGTCGTGAGCTCTTAGCATCAAGCACGGAGCTCTTTGCTTTGTACCGGAGTTCACTCCTGATTCAGGCCTCTCCAGATGGAGTTCAGCAGGGTATGGGTTGGATCGCAGCTGTACTCCCAGAACATGATCCCAGCCAGCCCGTTCTGCCTGACATACTCGCACTTGGCCGCGATCGAGTCCTCGTCGTCGTAAGTGATGAAGTTGTTGCCGTCAAACAGGTAGGGAGCCTTGGCTTCATCATCCCAGAAGCGTCTGTATCCGTTCTTATCTATGTAGTTGCGAACTAGCTCTCCGTAAACAGGACCGTACCCACCCGGACCCACGGAGTTCTGGAACAGGCCGTTGTTCCTGTTCGGTACGCCTTTCCACATCCTCGAGTAGAACGCGACTCCGATAACGAGTTTCTCGCCAGGCACACCCGCGGCTGAGAACATGCGCACACAAGCATCGACGCTCGGGCGGAAGAGGTCACCCGTAGGGGTGAACAGATTGGTGTGGTGTCCGGTCAGAGTCTGAAATCCACCGCGCATGTCATACGTCATCAGCTGGACCCAATCAAGGTACTGCTGGACCTGATCCATCCTGGTTCCGTCAATGTAGTACTGGTCTGCGCCAGCCGCGATCGTCAGACGGTAGTGACGGCCGTCGCTCTGCCCCTGCCTGTCGAGCCTGGCTCTCAGTTCTTTCAGCATGAGCGTGAAGTTGTCTTTGTCGCTAGGGCTGGACGCAATCCCTGCAGCTGAGTAGCACGGGTACTCCCAGTCGAGGTCTATGCCATCGAGCCGGTACTCCTTGACTATCTCCAGGGCGGATAGGGCAAATACCTCGCGGGTCTCGGCGGTGGCAGCCGCCTCGGAGAACCCGCCGGCACCCCAGCCTCCGACCGACAGGAGGACCTCGAGTGTTGGGTTATATGCCCTAAGGTTCTCCACACAGCCGAGATTGGCTGTGCGTGCGACGGACACTCTTCCGTCGACTATGTGGCCGAAGGCGATGTTCACGTGAGTCATGATGCGAGCATCATCCTGCGTGACTGACGGCAATGCTCTGTCCTGCACGTAGCCTACTATCAATTGACGGCGTTCCGGCATCTCGCTCTCTCCGATCCGGTTGGAAGTGATTCGAGGCGCCCTAGGTGCGGTTGTTGTTCAGCAAATAGCTTTGGTAGGGAATATGATCTGAAGCAGTATTCTGTACCGGACCGGTCATTCCTTGAGTCAGATTCTATCCAGATTCTACGCTCCAGAGGTCTGCAGCAATCGACCTGCCTATCGCCTCATACGGCCAGGAAATTCTCGCCGCGTTGACAGAGGAGAATCCAGGTTTTCGTCGTAATTCTCAAATTGGAATGGTATAAACATCAGACAACTTCAGGAGTGGATAAGATGGCGTCACGGAAGTGGAGTGGCGTTCCTGAACCCAATATCACGTTCAGACCTCGCTCGTATGTCTGCCAGAGGGCGGAGGGCCGCCCTGACCTGGATGGGCGGTTGGCCAAGCCTTTCTGGGATCAGGCGTGCTGGAGCGAGGATTTTGTTGACATAGAGGGAGATCTGAAGCCTAGACCCCCCAAACGCACCAGGGTCAAGATGCTGTGGGACGACGAGTATCTATATATAGGTGCTGAGTTGGAGGAGGATCAGATCTGGGCCGAACTGACTGAGCGTGACGCAGTGATCTTCTACGACAACGACTTCGAGGTCTTCATCGATCCGGACGGCGATACTCACAACTATTACGAACTCGAGATGAACGCACGGAACACAGTCTGGGACTTGCTTCTGCCAAAACCCTACCGCGATGGGGGTCCTGCGATCAACGGGTGGGACATCAAGGGACTCAAGACGGCTGTCAGCATAGACGGAAAACTGAACGACCCGAGTGCAGACAACCGAGGATGGAGTCTCGAGATAGCCATGCCGTGGGCAGCCCTCAGAGAGTGTGCATGCGGAGGCCAAGCACCGAAAGCAGGGGATACCTGGCGAATCAATTTCTCGCGGGTGGAGTGGACCGTCGAGGTCAAAGATGGACGGTACATCAAAGTCAAGGATCCGACAACCGGCCGTCCCCTTCCTGAAGACAACTGGGTGTGGTCTCCGCAGGGTATAGTCAATATGCACTACCCCGAGCTATGGGGGTATCTCCACTTCTCCGATGGACCCGCTGAATTCACCGTCCCTGCCGATGAGATGCTCAAGTGGGAATTGAGACGGCTGTACTACAGGCAGCGCAACTACTACGAGCGACACGGTCGGTTCTGTCCGGATTTCGAGGAACTGAAGGGGAATGACAGTTGGATCATTAAGCCGAGAATCGAGACAACCAGGAGCCTGTTTCAGGCGACTGTGGACTCGACTGACGGGCGCTCGACAATCAGCATTCGTGAAGACGGCTGCATCTGGGAGGAGGTCTGAGCGTGACACTATTCGGGCTAGACAGCAGATCAATCGAGCAGATCGAGCAGGCTTTCGCAGCTAGACGGCGGCTCGCATCGGCGCGCGAAGACAAGCTATTTAGCGTGCTCTCAGAGGCGCGGAGCGCCGAAGAGGAGTTCGCTCTGAAGTTCCTCTACGCGCATATGCCGCTCTGTGATCTTGCGGACTATGACGGGTCTCTCTTCCAGAATCATGTTCGCAGGAGCCTGGAGACTCTGCAGAAGGTGCCATGGGGAAAGAAGATAACCGGAGAGCTGTACCTTTACTACATATTGCCCTACCGTATAAGCAACGAGGTCATCGAGGACTACCGGGGCGTTTTCTATGACTGGTTGATCGACAGAGTCCGAGACAAGTCGATGTATGATGCGATTCTTGAGATCAACCACTGGTGTCACGAAAAAGCTACATATATCGCTACCGATCCGCGGACGGCTTCGCCGCTGACCCTCGTTCGGACAGCTATCGGAAGGTGCGGTGAGGAATCGGCCCTACTGGTTGCAGCTCTGCGGAGCCTCGGGATTCCTGCCAGGCAGTGCTACACCCCTCGCTGGGCTCATACAGACAGCAACCACGCCTGGGTAGAGGCCTGGGCTGACGGCCGGTGGTACTTCCTTGGCGCCTGTGAGCCTGAGCCCCGTCTCGACATGGGCTGGTTTGCAGGGCCGGCCAGCAGAGCTATGCTGGTCAGCACAAGGATCCCGGACAGCTACCGCGGCCCTGAGGAGCGGGTTCAGTCATTCGACGGCTATCTGGCCATCAACCTCCTCAGCAACTACGCTGCGACTCGCTCTATCACTGTAGCAGTTCGGGACAGCTCGGGGGGTCCGGTAGAGAAGGCAACTGTGACTTTCAATGTGTTTAACTACGGAGGCTTCGCACCCATTACCACCCTTCAGACAGATCCGATGGGCGAGGTGAGACTGACCACCGGCCTGGGCGATCTGTTCATCTATGCTCACAGCAAAGGTGGTTACGGCTACACGAAGGTCGCTCCCCACACCGGCGACCGAGTCGAGATCACGCTCTCGGACCAGCTGCCTGAGGACTTGGTCTTCGAGCTGGATATCGTTCCGCCGCCGGATACCTATACAGGGGGCCAGGACGTAACCGAAGAGGAGCGTCAAGCGCACAACCTGCGCCTCAAGGAAGAAGACCGGATAAGAGCGGAGTATGAAAGCACGTTCGTCTCCGAGGAAGAGGCGAAGGAACTCGCCCGGGAGCTCGGCCTTGACTCGGAGGGCGTTCGCACCGTTGTGAAAAAGGCCAGGGGAAACAGCCACGAGATCGTCTCCTTCCTGCGCAAGAGCGTCCCCCTATACGGCGAGTGGTCCCTTGAGCTGCTCAAGGTGATCTCTGACAAGGATCTGACAGACACAACTGGAGAGATACTGACGGAACACCTGGAAGGCGCGATGGCGTTCAAGTCCAGCTATGACCGCGAGGTATTCGTCCAGAACGTGCTCAACCCAAGGGTCTCTCTGGAGGCATTGCGGCCGTACCGCAAGTTCTTCCAGGGCGAGTTCTATGAAGAGCAGCAGCGCCAGTTCAGGGATGACCCGAAGCTGCTGGCGGATTGGGTTGCGCGCAACATCGCCAGCGCATCGGAGGGACACTTCGGCGGATACGCCACTCCCAGAGGCACTTACGAGCTGCGGGTTGCAGGCCATCAGTCCCGGAGCATCCTGTTTGTGGCTATGGCAAGGAGCTTTGGGATCGCGGCCCGGCTTTCGGGGGCCGACCAGAAGGTGCAGTACCTGTCTCCACAGGGCTGGATCGATGTGCTCTTCGATTCCGGAGAGCGCAGCAACGCGGTCGCGGCGTCGAGCGGTCTGGTCAAGTTGAACGTAGTAGGGGACTATGACGGCAAGATCGAGTATGCCCGCAACTTCACCCTGGCCAGATTTGAGAACTACGCGCTTCACACATTGCATCTGAGAGGCGTCGATGGCGAGAAGCTGCACGAGCCGCTGTCAGTTCCTCCAGGGTACTACTGGCTGACAACCGGCAACAGGCTGCAAGATGGCTCGACGCTGGTCAGAGTCCAGTCTTTCCAAGTCAACTGCAATGAACTGACTGAAGTCGACCTGTTAGTGCGGCAGGATAAGGAACTCGATCAGGAACAGGCCTCCCAGCTTGGCAGCGTCCCTCAGGGCATCGCTGTCACAGCTTTGGATGGAAGCACAAGCAGGCTGGATGAGCTCATTGCTCCTGCCGGCGCGGTTCTGGCTTGGATCGAGCCTGACCGCGAACCGTCAAAGCACCTTATCCGCGAGTTGGGCGAGCTGAGAGAGGAACTCGCTCGCACCGGCGCGGCGATTTGCCTGTTCGTCGGTGAGGAGCACTCTACAGTTTCTCTCAGCGAGGATGGTTACAGAGAACTCCCCAAGTCTGCCCGGCTGAGTCTCGATCGTGCCAGCGAATGTCTGAGGGCTGTAAAGGCAGGCTTGTCGAGTCCCGTGCGTCCGGGTCTACCCCTGGTCTTGGTCGTAGGTCCCGACCGGGCCATCCGATATGTCTCGGCTGGATACAGGCTTGGAGTTGGGACGGACGTCCTAAGGAAGCTCCGGTGATATCACACAATCGGTGGAGGATGACAAATCGCATGTACTTTACCCTTGACAAAGCAGCCAGGTACATACACGACCTGAAGAGGTACATCTACGAGGACCGGAAACCGATCCGCTGGTTCAAGATGCTCGGACAGGACATACCCGGTGCTCAGGAGCCTGACTTCGATGATTCGTCGTGGAATGCCTTCGAGGTGGGGAGTCTGTGGGGCGGAAGAGACGAGACCGCTTGGTTCAGGGCAACGGTTGAGATCCCCGAAGATTGGAAGAACCGCAAGCTCGCTCTGCATCTCATAGTCGGTGCTGGACAGGAGGGCGGCCTCCGTGAGTCAGAAGCCCTGCTCTACGTCAATGGAGAGATTGTACAGGGTCTGGACGAGAACCACCGCGAGGTTTGCTTAAAGAAGGACTGGATCAGCTCCGGAAGGATTGCCATAGCCATCAAGGCCTTCAGCGGACTGCAGCCTGAAAGGCGCGTCTTCAGAGCGGCTTCTCTGGTCTGCATCAACGAGGACGTAGAGGACTTCTTCTTCCGGGCGGATACGGTCCTTCAAGCCGTGAAGATAATGAAGGAGGGCAGCTATGACCGTGAGAGGCTGACGGCCCTTCTCAACCAGGCACTGAATGTGCTGGACTTCCGCAAGCCAGGATCCTCGCAGTTCCATGACTCTGTTGCGAGAGCAAACGACTTGCTGAGAGAGCAGCTGAAGGCATACAGGCCATGCGAAGAAAACAAGCCAGTCATCACGGCGGTCGGGCACTCTCACATCGACGTAGCCTGGCTGTGGCAGTTGAAACACACGCGGGAGAAGTGCTCACGAACCTTCTCCACTGTCAACCATCTGATGACTCAATATCCTGAGTACATCTTCCTGCAGAGCACGCCGCAGCTGTATGAGTACGTGAAGCAGGACTATCCGGAGCTGTATGACCGGATATTGGAGAACATCAAGGCCGGCAAGTGGGAAGTGACCGGCGGCATGTGGGTTGAGGCCGACTGCAACATCCCTTCGGGCGAATCGCTCGTTCGGCAGTTCCTGTTCGGGACTCGGTACATGAGAGATGAGCTGGGAGCGGAGTGCAGTGTTCTGTGGTTGCCGGACGTGTTTGGCTACTCTTGGGCCTTGCCGCAGATCATTGCGAAGAGCGGCCTCAAGTACTTCATGACCACGAAGATCAGCTGGAGCCAGTACAACCGCAGTACGTACGACACCTTCAGGTGGCGCGGGCTCGATGGGACCGAGGTGCTGACTCACTTCATCACGACGACAGAAGGACCGACTCCACGCTTCTACACGTACAACGGCATGTTGAGTCCGGCCAGCGCCCACTACAGCTGGGACCACTACCAGCAGAAAGACATCAACGACGAACTGTTGCTCGCTTATGGGTGGGGTGACGGTGGCGGCGGCCCCACCAAGGAGATGATTGAGACTGGGCGGAAGATGCAGGAACTCCCCGGAGTGCCACAGATCCGCTTCGGCAAGGCGGAGGAGTTCTTCGACAGACTGGCCGCCCGGGTCGAAGGCAACCCGAAGCTGCCGCTGGTCGACGGCGAGCTCTATCTTGAATATCACAGAGGAACCTATACATCTCAGGCCCGAACCAAGAAGAACAACAGGATGAGCGAGATCCTCCTTCACAATGTCGAGCTCTTCGGCTGTCTTGCCCGACAGTGCATAGACGGCTATGAGTACCCGCAGCGAGAGATCAATGAAAGCTGGAAGATCGTCCTGAGGAACCAATTCCACGACATCCTGGCCGGTTCTTCGATACACGAGGTCTATGAAGACGCCGACCGTGAGTACGGCCAGGTGTTCGAGTC
>JAAYAB010000166.1 GCA_012719595.1 Bacillota bacterium | reverse complement strand
TCCTGCCAAGAGCAGCAAGTTCTGATGTTTCCTATCTCCGACTGCCCGTGCCGATCGGTCTACGGCTACTGACTCGGGGCCTCAGCGAGCTTGACTTTCACGGCCTTCAGGGTCTTGTCTCTCACGAACACAACCTCTACCTCGTCGCCCGGCTGGTGGCTGCTGATCGTGAACACAAGATCGTCCGCCGTGCGGATCTCATCGTCACCGATTCTGACGATAGCGTCCCATCTCTGGAGTCCGGCCTCTGCTGCCGGAGAACCCTCATAGACTACGTCCACAATGGCTCCTGCAGAGACGCCGAGCCTCGAAGCGTACTCGCTGTCGATGGTGTACACTCCGACTCCGAGGTACCCGCCCCGCGACTTCGTCATCAACCTGGGCAGCAGATCGCTGATCGCATCAATCGGTATCGCGAATCCAACGTTCTGCCCATCCACGGCCATTGCCGTGTTGATTCCTATGACTTCGCCGTTCAGGTTAAGCAGAGGGCCTCCACTGTTGCCGGGGTTGATCGCAGCGTCGGTCTGTATGAACCCAGTGGGGGGAACCTGGACGCTCGACATTCCAAACATCTGTCTGGCCTTCGGATCATCGCCTCGGTGAGTGGCGCTCACTATACCTGCGGTCACAGTGATTCCGAGGTTCAGCGGGTTGCCAATCGCAATCGTCCACTCGCCCGGACGCACGTTCTTCGACTGCCCAAGCTTCACCGGCACGAGTTGCTTGTCGCCCGGTTCTATCTTGAGGACTGCTACGTCGGGGTTCTGCATGCTGCGGACGATCTGTGCCTCATACTCTGTCCCATCGGCAAGAGTCACCTTGATCGTCCGGTTTCCCGAAACGACATGGTAGTTGGTGAGGATGTAGCCGTCTTCAGTGAAAATGAAGCCGGTCCCCGACGACGTGGTGTAGTCCTCAGGATTCTGCCGCCCGTAAGGGTCAATGCCGAAGAAGAAGAAGAACGGGTCGAGGATCGGATCATCAACGAAAGGCCACTGGCGAGTTGGGGTCCTCTGGGTCGTCTTTGGGACTGCCTCAATGGTCACCACAGACTTGCTGACCCGTTCGGCGATGTCAGCTATGGTTGTCGGCCCAAATGGAGCATAGGTCACTGATGATACAGTGTCTGCACTCGAGGCCGAGGACGCCAGCGGCTGAGTCGAAGACAGATCGGCAGCCCCAGACTCGCCAAAGACGGACTGGTATGCTACGCCTGCAAAGACAATGATCATCGCTATTGCTAGCGACAGGAATGCCTTGTTTCTTCTAAATGCGTCAAATCTCATGTGCCTGAATCCTCCTTTACACGCAGTCGACTACTTCCCGGTCCATCCGGCAGGGACAAGCAGTGACGGCCCGCTATATCGCCTCAGGTCCTGCCTTTCCCTTTCGGTGATGGGGGAGCCGTCGTCGCTATCAGATTCACCATCCTCGGCTTGTGGAGGTGAGTTGAGATCGTCCAGCCTCAGAATGCCGTTGAGATCCAACACGCCGAGACGGCCAGAGATCTCTCTTCGCTGGGCGGCCTCGCCCCTCATGACACTGATTAGAGTGCCCAGATCGTCCGCTCGTCTGCGATCAGTGGGACTCGCGACTGTCATGAACCCAACAGGACCATCCAAGTCAACGTTATTGACATTTCCGCGGACCTCAGGCAAGGCCGCCGTGATCCGGCCCGGCTCGCTGGCCTGATATCCGATCTCGGAAGGAGGATCGGGGGCCAGCGAGACTACCGAGGCCGTTAACAACAGGCATGCTGCAGCGGCAAGCGCTGTCCACAGCCTGGACGAGCGGCGTTTAGTCACGGCGGCGGGCCGCACGGCCTGAGGTCGGAGTCTCGCCCGAGTCTCTTGCCAGAATCCGTCCGGCAAGTCGCGAGACTTCAGGGATGAGAGCAACTCCTTGGTTTTCTGCAACTCCATATAGGTCCTGAAGCACCTTTTGCAGTAGGCGAGGTGATATCTGACCTTGGGCTCGAGGTCGCCTTGGAGTTCTCTGTCTATATACGCTGATATTAGCTTGTCGATGACATCACAATTCATCAACCATCGCCTCTGATACGTACGGTTCCAAGAGATTCTTGAGCGCTCGTCGCGCCCGGTGAATGCGTGACCTGACAGTACCTATGGAGCAGTCCATGATCTCGCTGATCTCCGCATAGGAGAATCCCTGAATGTCGCATAGAACGACTGCCATCCTAAACTCCGGAGGAAGCTTCTGCAGTGCGAGATGGACCTCTCTCTGTACCTCGGCAGCCTCGGCCAGAGACTGCGGGTCTCTGCCTTCGCTCTCGACGGCCCTGGTCAACTCGTCGCCATCGTCGGTGATCAGCGGAGCGTCCAGCGACTCAAAGCGGATCCTTTTTCGCCGCCTGGCCTGATCGATGAACAGATTGGTCGCTATCCGATATAGCCAGCTGGAGAAGGAGCACTCGCGCTTCCACTTGCTGAAGGACCTGTAGGCTCGAAGCAGCGCGTCCTGACTGAGGTCCTTCGCCTCCTCCTCGCTTCCGGTCATGCGGAGCGCCATGTTGTATAGCTGCTGCGCATGCTGCAGCGCTAGGGCCTCGAAGTCGTCAGGATGGGCTATGAGCTCACCAGGAGCTACGTCGGAGATCACTTGCATCTTGGCCATGGCTACCACCAGTGCATTCGTTCCGTACAATACGACGGAGCAGACTACGAAAAGTTCCAATATATCGAGGCGTATATCACCTGCGCATACATTATACTGTAGGCTCGCTGCTGTTTCAATCGACGGACGGCTGGGGGCAACCGGGCTGTCGCTGCCGGATTGCTTGCCGGTCCCGCCACGCGGCTGCTGCGACACCGGGCTGTGGCTGCTGCGACACCGGGATGCGGCGGCGACGCCACAGGGCTGCGGCAGGGGCGCCACGGGATGGCGGCTGCTGCGACACTGGGTTGCGCCACGGGCGCCACGGGGCTGTGGCTGCTGCCACACTGGGCTACAGCTGCTGCGATACTGGGCTGCGGCAGCGACGTCACGGAATGGTGGCTGCTGCGACACCGGGCTGCGGCAGCGACGTCACGGAATGGCGGCTTCCCGAGATCTACTGCCGCGTCTGCGCCGCGATGGTGGCCTCGATCTGCTCCAGAACATACGACACAGACTCGTCTCCCCGGACGAGCCGGTCGAGCATGCTGTAGATGCGATTCAGAGAAGAAGATGGCAATGTGGATGGGGCGAATGGCGTAGCCTGGAGCTGCGCGGCACGGAATCTCCTTTCGATCTCGTCGTCTCCATGCACCAGACCTCGTGTCCACGCCGTTTGCTCTGTCGGAGCATCGAACAGAGACGCCAGTCCCGGGAAGAGACCCGAGTCCTCTGCGATGTCCAGCTGGACGCTAGGATCTGTAGCGATGGCCTTCAACGCCTGCCACGCCGCCTCGAGGTGAGAGGCCGCCTCCTCCGACTGACTGGAACCCGGCTTGAACATGCCCACCCCATACCCCTCAGAGAGCGAGGTTCCCGATGCCCTCCAGTCCGGCACAGGGAGATCCGCTACTGCGTATTCGATGTCCGGGTAGTGCCTGCTCAGCACCTTATGAAGGCGATGGTCTGAAATGACCATTGCAAGCTGGCCCGAGGCAAACAAGGCTTCCGGAGTGTGCTGCCGCTCGTAGAAGGGGTTGCGATGGTTGACCGAGTTGTCGTCGGGCAGCGTTGTCGCCCTCAGGCTCGAGGCGATGTCTACGAGGAGCTTCCACTCGTTAGGGATAGCACTGCTCTTCGCAGGAGCAGCCTCGCTCCCCGCAGGAATGGCCGTGCCTTCTGCCTCGTCTTGGGCGCTGTGAGCGGTTGGAACGGGATGCCCGGCCATGCTAGAGACAGATGGCGGTGAGGCGGAGGTAGACGGAGATGAGCCTGAGGCAAGCTGCAGCCACGTCCGCCAGGCGTAGTCGGTCGGTGCAAATCCGAGCTGGGAAACGACGGGCGTTCCATTGAGATCCGTGAACCATGTGAGCGCCTTGCTGTATTCGACCAGGTCAGTCCATAGCACCGGAGGCGTGCTG
>JAAYAB010000165.1 GCA_012719595.1 Bacillota bacterium | reverse complement strand
GGAGGCGCAGTGCCTGCATCGGAGACGCGGAGCTTATGTCGGAGGCGCAGCGCCCGCATCGGAGACGCAGAGCCTAAGCCGCAGATGCAGCGCCCCGCCGGAGCCGAAGCGAACCCATGGCTCGCCATGCAGTGCTTGCCGCGGTGCGGCCGTGCAGAGCTGCTCGGTCATGGATCAGGTTTGAAGCAGGAGGAACACGTAGTGCCTCACCTAGAGATCGTTAATGTCAGCAAGTCATACATGCGCAGGAACGGTGAGCCTGTCAAAGCCCTCTCCGGTGTGTCGCTCAGCTTGGAGAAGGGGGAATTTGTGAGCATAGTTGGGCCGAGCGGGTGTGGGAAGACCACTCTCTTCGACATCATTGCCGGACTGACTCAGCCTGACTCTGGCGCCATATTCGTAAACGGGCATGACAGGACAGGGCAGACCGGATATGTGAGCTACA
Organism: Bacillota bacterium; assembly: GCA_012719595.1. Classification (GTDB taxonomy): domain Bacteria; phylum Bacillota; class DTU014; order DTU014; family DTU014; genus JAAYAB01. Next base: position 7,046 of record JAAYAB010000165.1, on the reverse strand, counting down.
TGCCTCAGGAGGATCTCCTGTTGCCTTGGAGGACCACTCTGGAGAACGCGATGCTGGCGCCGGAACTGAACCGATCCGCCGTGCAGGAAACAAGGATCGAAGCCAGGCGGCTCATTGATCTCTTTGGATTGTCAGGTTTTGAGGATTCGTACCCGTTCGAGCTGTCCGGTGGTATGCGGCAGAGAGTCGCATTGCTTCGGACCGTCATGTGCAGGAAAGACATCATGCTCCTAGACGAACCGTTCGGAGCGCTCGATGCCATCACAAGGCACCAGATGCAGGCATGGCTGCGGTTGGTCTGGGAGAGGCTGCGGACCACGGTCCTGTTCGTGACTCACGACGTTGAGGAAGCGATCTATCTGTCCGACCGCGTCTACGTGATGTCGCCACGGCCCGGGAGGATCGTGTGCCAGTACAGCGTGCCGTTCGGGCCGGACCGGTCAGGTATCGGTTGGTCGGGTTCAATCATCAGTGCGCCTGAGTTCGTGGCCCTGCGTGCACAAGTCATGGAAGCCCTGGCCTCGATATAGAGCCTCGATGTGTGCCCTCCATGCGCAGCCTTCGCACAGACCCGCCACGCGCAGCCTGCGCACGGAGTCGTCATGCACAGCCTCATCACTGATCGCCGTGCAGAGCCCCGGGCAGAGCCTTCACGCAACGCTCCACGCAGAGCGAAATGACCAGTAGGTGAGCAAAACCCAGCCTTGGCGAGTCACAGCCAACATTTTCCTAACAAACCCGATAGATGTAAGCGGGATGCTTATTTGACCACTACCTCGTCCTTGCTTCTCAGTTGTTGGTGGCGTACAATTGTAGTGTCGATAAGCTTCCATGTTCTCCTGGGCGATAGGGATGGTGTTGGCATGGAGGACGCTAACGTTCAGGCGTTTGAGCGAGTGTATGAGGTAACGCACCGGCTGTTTTCCTCGTGCGACCTCAACGACACCATAGCCGCAATCGTCGACGTAGCTGTCGAATGGGTCGGTGCCGACTACGCGAGCGTCATCCTGTTTGACGATCAAGGCCGGATATCCTACGAAGTCGAAAACCTCTCCAACATTAAGCCTCTCAGCAAGAGAATCCGTTCTCACGGGATCACAAACCGCATTGTCTCCTCAGCCAAGCCTGTTTTTGTACCCGACACCTTGAGCCATGAAGAAACCAATCCTGAGCTTCGCAAGTCTGGTGTCAGATCATATGTCGGCATGCCGCTCACCGTCGATGAGCGCGTCCGGGCAGTGCTCTACGTGTACAGCACCGGGAGTCACACATTCGACAAACATAAGGAAATGCTCACCATCATCGCACGATTTGCAGAGCTCGCAATCAAGAACGCCGACCTCGTTCAGAATATGAAGGCGCTGGCTACTCGAGACGGCCTTACGAGTTTGTACAACTACAGGTATTTCCACGAGAGGTTGAGCGAGGAGATCAAGCGGACCAGACGCAGCGGCGGGCAGCTCGCAGTGGTGTTCATGGATTTGGACGACTTCAAGCTAATCAACGATACCTGCGGGCATCCTAGTGGTGATCAGGCACTGCAGCACTTCGCTAACGTGTGTCGCTGCTCAGTCCGATCGTGCGACGTGGTGGCACGGCCAGGCGGAGATGAGATCCTTATGCTGTTGCCTTCGACGAGCGGTGATCAGGCCCGAATGGTTGTAAGGAGGATTCAGGAGGCACTAAAGGGTAACCCGCTGCATTTCGCTGATTGTGATGAGCAATGTCAACCGGTCAGATTGACAGTGAGCGCGGGTATCGCGGTGTGCCCCGATGATTCCACGGACGATCGCGAGTTGATAAGAATCGCTGATGAGCGCCTGTTTGCGGAGAAGCGGGCGAAAGCCGACGCCCTTTCGGCAAGGAAATCCCGACGCCTTTGGCTGCGGAACGCATGATGCAACACGATATATGATTGTAGCTGAGGGGTGTTAGGGTGATCGACTTCCATTGCCACATCCTCCCTGGTCTTGACGATGGTCCACGTTCGTGGGACGAAGCCCTTGAGATGGCACGCATAGGCCAGTCAGACGGAATCTCCGAGATAGTGTGTACGCCTCATATCAAGAAGGGATACGCCACTCCTGCGCTGCGCGAGATCTCTGAGACGGCGGAAGAGCTGCAGTCCCGGGCGCGGGAGTCGGGCATATCCGTGAAGTTCCACCCCGCAGCAGAGGTCGCAATAGAGCGCAATCTGCCGGACCTCATTGAGCGGGGAGAGATCACGACCATCGGAGGGTCGGCGCGGTACTTACTGATCGAGTTCCCATGGGAGGGCATCCCGTCCTACACCGAGACAGTGATTTCAGAGCTTGTCTCTATGGGAATAACTCCCGTCATCGCCCACATGGAACGCTACCATCAAGTCATCACTGACCCGGGAGTAGCCGGCAAGATGATTGACTTAGGTGCCCTGGTGCAGGTTAATGCGGGAAGCATCATGGGCATGTTCGGAACGCAAATCCAGGAGACGTCGCACATCCTGCTGACCCACTACATGGCGCATGTCATCGGTTCAGATGCTCATTCGTCCGGCAAGCGTTGCCCTCAGATGAAAGAGGCCCGCGACGTCATAGAGGGCATGCTGGGCGAAGAAGCCGCTGTCAGGCTGACAGAACTGAACGCGTCGGAGATTCTTGCAGGACGGCGACTGGAACCCTGGGCTTCTGCCAGATATGAAGGTCCACGGGCGCCGGCATGGAGGAGAGGTATCGCGGGTCGGATTGCGTTCTACATCACGAGGCAGCTGCGAGGAAGGCGGTAGGGCCTGGGCGGCCGGCCTGGCCTGCCGGACTGGCCTGTCAGACTGGCCGGTCAGACTGGTCTGTCATACTGGCCTGTCTGCTTGCTGATGGGCAGGCGGGCGCCTCCGACGGGCAGTCAGGCCTGGTAAGAGGCCGTCCGGCACGGCCAGCGGCAACCCAGCCTCTTCAGAGACAGTCCGCGTCCAGCTCGGGCGGCAGCAGTCCACGTCCAGTCCCGGCGGCAGTCCAGGCCCAGCTCTGACTGCGGCAGTCCAGGTCCAGTCCCGGCGGCAGTCCAGATCCAGCTTTGGCGGCGGCGGTCTAGGTCCAGTCCCGGCGGCAGTCCTGGTCCAACTTCGACGCCGGCAGTCCACCTCCAGCGACGGCAGTCGAGGTCCAGCTCCGGGGGCGGCAGTCCAGGCCCAGCCCCGACTGCGGCAGTCCAGGTCCAGCTTCGACGGCGGCCGTCCAGGTCCACCTCCAGCGGCGGCAGCCCGGGTCCAGCTTCAGCGGCGGCAGTCAAGATCCAGCTTTGGCGGCCGCAGTCCTGGTCCAACTCCGACGCTGGCAGTCCACGTCCAGCTTCAACGGCGGCAGTCCTGGTCCAACTTCGACGCCGGCAGCCCGGGTCCAGCTTCGGCGGCGGCAACCTTGCTCCGACCCTGGCAGTCCAGCCTTCGCCACTCGACCCGTCAGCTCCCCCGCCAGTCGCTCCCACCAAAGCCATCAGCGCCCTCCTCTGCGTTTTCCTTTCATAGTAACGTCAAGATAGCGGTGGGAAAATACAACTGATCCAGCACAGGAGGGAGCGTTGATATGTCACATCTAAACCAGATGGAGCTTCAGGATCTGAGGCATTTGATAGGAGTCCACGAAACCTCGTATAGGAAGCTTGATGACTACGCGAAGCGGGCGACTGACCCTGAGATCAAGCAAATGTTCCAGCAGTCTGCTCAGTCTGCGCAGCAGACTAAGCAGAAACTCATGTCCTTTCTACAGTAGCGACTCGGGCAACACTTGGGATCGATGAATCCACCACAGGAGATGAACTGAATGCAGGACAAAGATATGGTCAATGATGTCCTCGAGGGCTTGAAGGGCAGTCTCACCGACTATGCGAGGGCGATATCTGAGAGCGCCAACCCGCAGCTCCGTCAGACATTGACCCAGGTCAGGAACGACTGCGAGATGTTCCAATACCAGCTTGCCCAGACGGCGATGAAGAAGGGTTGGTACACCCCGGCCCAGCCCGCGAGTCCACAAGAGATATCCCAAGTCAGATCAGCGTTTCAGGGTTAAGTAGGCCAAGGCTGAGCAGGCCAAAGCTCGGCAGGCCAAGACCAAGCAGGCCTAGTGAGTTAGGCCAAGGCCAAGCAGACCTAGCGAGTTAGGCCAAGACCAAGCAGGTCGAGTGGGTCAGGCCTGGGTTGGCTAGGCGTGGTTCGAGCAGGTCAACGTCGGGCATGCCCGGGTCGTGCAGTCAAGGTTTGTCAGGCCGAGATTGGGCAGCCCCAGGCTGAGCAGGCCAAGACTGAGCAAGTCTATGTTGAGCATGCCTAGGTTGAGCTGGTAAGAGTCTGCCGGCTTGACTGCCATTTCGCACGCCAGCCAGAGATCCAGATCGGCGCGTGTCTGAACTCAGCAAGCGAAGGAGCCTGCCGCATGCAGTGATCACGACTGCTCGGCAGGCTTCTTACCGACAGGCCTCCTGTCGCGAGGCTTCCTGTCGGCAGGCCCCTCATTGACTGGCCTACTGTCCGGGGGGCTTCCTGTCGGCAGGCCCCTCATTGGCAGGCCTCCTGTCGCGGGGCTTCCTGTCGGCAGGCCCCTCATTGGCAGGCCTACTGTCGCGGGGCTTCCTGTCGGCAGGCTACTCACTGACAGGCCTACTGTCGGGGTGCTTCTTATCGTCTGATCGACAGGCTTCCTAGAACACGTCCGTTACGACCGCTTTCCACTCAAACGTCTGCCGAGTGGGAGGTCTGACGTCGAATGATTCGCAGAAGAACGGGTCTCCCGCCTTCACGTCCTGCCTGATGTAGTACACGTCATCGAACCAAGGGATCACGTCTTCTCCCAGCTTCTCGCCAACGACTATCCGGACACCCGTGATCCGACCAGTCGAGGTGAACTCGCCCATCAGGGCAGCAGTCCTTCTTGTCCAGTTGTAGGTTATGCTATGGATGGAGACACCGGGAGCACTCGGTTGTCCCATCGCCAGGTCCTTTGCGCGATCAAAGGAGCATCCGGCCGACACCAGCGGCAGGCCAACAAACAGCACTATGGCAAGGGTAACGAGCCTCTGGGAAAGAGCACTGAGTCTGCAGGTCCTCATCTGTCTCACTCTCCGGAGATGGTCAGCGGCGGTTGAGGTCAGCTAAGGTTTGCCGAGTAGGGCATATGATAGGACTAATGCATATGATAGCATATCTGTGGGACAGCCTGCTTCTGGTAATTATCGGATGGAAGGATATCCAAAGGCTGTTGGCGAAACCAGAGTCCGGACTGTAATGCAAGATGCGGGCTATCAATCCGAGTCGAGATTGCCACGTGGAGGTATCAGCATGAAGCGGATCGGAGTTAGAGAACCGAGTAGTATCGATTCGAGAGTTCATTCCTTGCTAGCTACTTTCTCTGAGGAGTTTGATCGGAGTCCGAGTGAGGCGACAGCTTACTATGCTCCCGGCCGGGTCAACCTTATCGGTGAGCATACAGATTACAACGGTGGGTATGTCCTTCCTGCTGCGATAGACTATGGGACGATTGCGCTGACGTCGCGCAGGGATGATGGTGTGGTTCGGTTTGTGAGCACGAGCCGACAGGTGAAGGTGGCTGTGCACGTAGACGACATCCGACCGGACCCCGCGAATGACTGGGCGAATTACCCGCTCGGAGTGGTATACAAGCTCCGCAGGGCGGGGGTGGAGGTCGGCGGGGTGGACATGCTCATCGATGGAGACATACCTGGCGGAGGACTGTCGTCTTCAGCTTCGCTTGAACTGGCAACGGCAGTAGCGCTGCTGGGAGTCTGGAACCAGACGATGGATCGCGTCGAGTTGGTGAAGCTGTGCCAGAAGGTCGAGAACGAGTTCGTGGGCATCAACTCGGGCATCATGGACCAGTACGCCGTGGGAATGGGGAAGGCAGGCTACGCGATCTTCCTGGATTGCGGTAAGCTTATCCACAGATACGTTCCGCTCCGCCTGCCGGGTTACAAGATCGTTATCTCGAATACGAAGAAGCCCAGGCATTTGGTCGATTCGAAGTACAACGAGCGCCGCGCTCAGTGCGAGGAAGCGCTCAGGATGCTGAAGAGCGTGCTTCCGAACATCGAGTGTCTCACTGATGTATCAATAGACGAGTTTGAGGCGCACTCGGGCGTGATTGATGATCCCGTTGTGCGGAACCGAGCCGAGCACATTGTGTACGAAAACGCGAGGGTGCTCTCCGCAGTGACTGCTCTGGAAGCTGGCGATCTGAACGAATTTGGGCGGCTGATGGTGGAGTCCCACAATTCGTTGCGGGACCTTTACGAGGTTACCGGCATTGAGCTGGACTCGCTAGTTGAAGAAGCGCTCAAGGTCGACGGAGTGGTCGGATCGCGAATGACGGGTGGAGGGTTTGGCGGCTGCACAGTCAGCATCGTCAAGCAGGATCAGATTGATGAGTTCGCCAGGAGAGTTGCGGAGGGATACACAAGGACGACCGGCCTGACGCCGGAGTTCTATGTAACAGGTGCAGCTGACGGGGCACGAAAGATGTAAGCTAGGCAGGCCTGCAGGCCTCGCTGGAGAGCCGCACAGGCGATCGGTCGGGGGCACAGAATCAGCTAGGCAGGTGTCCAGGACCGGCTAGAGAGCCGCAAAGGCGATCGGTCGGGAGGGTCCGGGATCAGCTCAGCTGATTTACAGGATTGGATAGGCCGCCTTGCCCAGGACTAGTTGGCTGGGCGCGTAGCGTATCTGAGTCCGAGGAGTCAATCGGTTCCGAGGCAAGTCTGCAGTCGCCGGTTTTGGTGCGAGTTCGCGGCAGCCGGCTCGGGGTCAATCCTGGAGTCGTGGGCTTCGGGTAAGGTTGAAGCCGCCGGTTCCGAGGCAAGTCTGCAGTCGTCGGTTCCAGGGCAAGTTTGCAGTCGAAGGGCATATCATTACCTGTAAGGTCTAGACCTTCGCTGAAGCTGGAACCGAAGGGAGAGGAAAGACTATGAACGGGACTTCCTCTGACGGCATGACTCCTCGGACTGCGAAAGATATGCCTGCTTCGCACGGAGGCACGACGTACGTCATGCAGCCTGGCGATACT
>JAAYAB010000164.1 GCA_012719595.1 Bacillota bacterium | reverse complement strand
GGATGAAGTCGGCGGACTGTGACAAAGGACTGCGCCTGCAGGCCATTTCAGGGGACCGCACCAAAGGGCCTTGCGAGAGGATTCTGTCAGAGGAGTGCATGCAAGATGAAATCAGCGATGTTCGTCTGGGGTGGCTGGGACGGCCACGAACCGAAGCTCTGTGTAGATATCTTCGCACCATTGCTCGAGGAGAATGGGTTTCACGTTGAGATCTCCGACACTCTGGATTCTTACCTCAATCGAGAGAAACTCATGGCCCTGGACTTGATCGTCCCTGTGTGGACCATGGGCACTATCACCGAAGCCCAAGAGCGCGGCCTGCTGGAGGCTGTCCGCTCGGGCGTAGGCATCGCCGGCTGGCACGGCGGGATGGCAGACTCGTTCCGCAACAATACTGAGTATCAGTTCATGGTCGGAGGCCAATGGGTCGCCCATCCTGGCGGCGTCATCGACTACGAGGTCAACATCATCGATCACGAGGACCCAATCACCGCCGGCCTTGACGACTTCAGGATGCACTCAGAGCAGTACTACATGCATGTCGACCCCTCAAACCAGGTACTCGCAACGACGACGTTCACCGGCGATCACGCGTACTGGATCGACGGCGTAGTCATGCCCGTCGTCTGGAAGCGGCGATACGGACAGGGCCGGGTCTTCTATGCTTCACTCGGTCACGTGGCCAAGGACTTCGATGTCCCAGAGGCTAGAGAGATCGTGAAAAGAGGCATGCTCTGGGCGTGCAGATAGAGTGCCCCAAAAGCGCTGGTAGGAGGCACGAAGGCGCGCGCAGAGCATCGTCTGCACCGCGCCTTGCGCTCTACGCATGCCCTGCGAGCTTCACAGGCTTCCCAGACATCTCCGACCACAGTTTCTCCTCAAACGGAGCTGTCCGGTTCGGGCAATTCTCCCTGTGGCAGAGCTGACAGCTGTGGAAGTCTCTCTCGGTGGCAAACACAATTCCGGATACACTCTTGTTCGGGACCATGAGAAACGAGTCGGTCAGTTCTACACCGATCAGTCCTCTTACGTCTCCCAACAGAGAGAACAGCTCCTTTTGCTGCTGGATTGGCCACACTTCCGCGTCGCCAGACCCAGGGTGCATCTGCGCAGTCTTGTCTACGCGAAATCTTCCCTTGAGGTGTTCACTCAGATATCTTGACGCACATCCGAGTGCTGCAGCCTTTATCTGATCCCACCAGTATTCAGCCAGGAAATCATCAGATGGCAGGTTTGCTTGGTCCATCTCATTGCCGCACGTTGCGACAAAGGCGAACACTCGCTCTACGTTCGCGAGGTTCCTCGCGAGCACCGAGCTGGTGAACGTTACGCCGTCAACAACAACGGTGTTCTCGCTGCGATCCTCTATGAACGCCTCACGATAGACCGCCTTGGGTCTGGCGATCGCGAGGGCTTTGTCTATCAGGCTCTGAAACGCGTCCGCGTCGTCACTCATAGGCTGTATCCGGCAGGCCTTCATCAGGGATTCTGCATCGAGCTCTACCGGAATGCTGTCCAAGACCTCAATCATAGCTACTCCCCCTTCGTGCTGCGAAACCATTATACATC
>JAAYAB010000020.1 GCA_012719595.1 Bacillota bacterium | reverse complement strand
TGACCTGAACACACTCTACCGCAGGATCATCATGATCACGTCCCCGACTCCCGATCCCATCAGGACCTATCAGCTGAAAGAGAGAATCCCGGGTCTAGTGGAAGAACTCACGCGTCAAGCAGGAATAATCAGTGAAGTGGCGGAGGACCTCGAAAGCTTCACCGGCCAGAAGGGCGGAACCACAGTGCTCCTCCAAGAGCTGGCCAGACAGCTGACAGACCTTGCCGCAGACACTGACAGCATACCTTCCCGCGTCGGCGAGTTCAGAGACAACCTGGGTGCTCTGGGATCATGGTTGCTGGAGGTCCGACAGCAGCCGCTCAGAATCGACTATCTAGTGATCGCTTCACCGGAGCAGCAGCTTCCAAGAGCAACTCCGACCACGGCGGAGCGGCTTCTGCACGAGGTGAGAGCGCTCATAGCTTCTTACACTCACGACTATCGGGCGGTCGGGGATGTTCACGGCAGAGCGGGAGATGTAGATCCGCTAAAGGTCTGGATTGGGTTGGGGCGCGATCAAGCGCAGATCCTAAAGCGGATGATCGAGAATGAGTTCACCCCGAAAACGGGGATCCTGGTAAACCTCGAACTGGTGAATATGGGCGTTCTCCTTCCGGCCACTCTGGCAGGAAGAGGCCCGGATGTCGCTATTGGAGTGTCCACCGCTCAACCGATCAATTTCGCACTCAGAGGCGGAGTTGTCGACCTGACTCAGTTCCCTGACTTCGACGAGGTCGCCCAACGCTTCAAGCACAGTGCTCTGGTGCCGTTCACGTTCCGCGACAGCGTCTATGCTGTTCCGGACCAGCAGCCGATCCTGATGTTGTTTTACCGCAAAGACGTGCTCGATGAGCTCGGCCTCAAGGTGCCTCAGACCTGGGATGACGTCCTCGAGATCATTCCGATCCTGCAGAAGCGCAATATGCAGTTCGGCCTGCCGTTCTCGGCGCCTCCCCGCACGGCAAGCATGGCGATCGGCGATGTGGGCGAGACCATGGGCAGTCTTTCTTCGAGCGGTGGAGTACTTACGTTCCTCAGTTTCCTGTATCAGAGAGGGGCGGAGCTCTTCGTAGAGGATGGACTGGCTACGAACCTAGACGACGAGCGGGCAGTCGAAGCCTTCGCTCTTTGGACTGAGCTCTACGAACTCTACAAACTGCCATTGGAATACGACGCTGCCAACCGTTTCAGGACCGGCGAAATGCCGCTAGTCATAACTAACCATACCTTCTACAACCCGATGCAGGTCTTTGCACCGGAGTTGAGGGGCAAGTGGGATTTCACGCTCATTCCGGGAACAAGGCGGTCAGATGGCGTAATCGATCGATCTGCCCCGGTTGGTCCCACTCCGACCAGCCCCGGGGAGGTCGGCAGAGCAGGGCAGACAGGCACGATCATCCTGAGTTCCTCATCACAAATCGATGCGGCCTGGGAGTTCGTAAAGTGGTGGAGCAGCACGGAAGTGCAGTCCTCATTCGGACGCCAGATCGAGAGCCTGCTCGGGCCTGCAGGGCGATATGCCACAGCCAACGTGGAGGCCATGCGCAGGCTGCCTTGGTCAGTCGACGAGCTGAACAAGCTAATGGCCCAGTGGGAGTGGGTCAGGGGCGTCCCTGAGGCGCTTGGAGGCTACATGATCGGTCGTTACCTGGACAATGCCTTCAGGCGGGTGGTGTACGACAGCGAACCTGTCCGCGATACCCTGATCGAGTACAACAGGATGATCAACGAGGAAATCGTGCGCAAGCGGGCTGAGTTTGGGCTTCCGACGACCTATGAAGAGCTCGATGAGAAGCACCGCAAGCTCTACTGGGTCGAGGACTAGACACGAGACCGTTGGCTACAGAGAGAGTCGATAGGAGGGAGAAGATGCGATCTGCCGTCTCGACAACCGTACCCGGCAACAGAGGCCTGAGCCTGGTACAGAAGCTCCGGAGAGAGATCAGGACGAATAAGGCGCCCTACCTTTTTGTCGCTCCCTACGCAATGCTGTTCTTCCTCTTCACGGTGCTGCCGGTCGTAATCGCGATTGGGCTGAGCTTCACCCACTACAACATGCTGCAGCCTCCGAAGTGGATCGGCTACCAGAACTACTTGAGGCTGTTTCTCTCGGACGACGTTTTCCTGATTGCAGTCAAGAACACGTTCGTCTTCGCCCTGATCACTGGTCCGCTCAGCTACTTCGCGTGCTTCATCTTCGCATGGCTGATAAACGACCTGCAGCCAAAGATCAGAGCGGTCTTGACTCTGCTGTTGTTTGCGCCGTCGCTCTCCGGGAGGCTGTTCATGATCTGGACCGTCATGTTCGGCGGCGACTCCTATGGCTACATAAACGGGTTTCTTCTCTACTGGGGCATCATCGATGAACCGATCCAATTCCTGCTCGACCCGCAGTGGATGATGCCCGTCGTGATTCTCGTCGTCCTTTGGATGAGCCTTGGTACGAGTTTCCTTGCGTTCATCGCCGGGCTGCAGGGGATCGACACGCAGCTGTTTGAAGCTGCAGCGGTGGACGGCGTGCGCAATCGGTGGCAGGAACTCTTCTTCATCACTCTACCACAAATGAAGGGTTACCTGATGTTTGGGGCGATCATGTCGATCACGGGTTCGTTCGCCGCTGCTGCGAACATCATCCCGCTGGTCGGGTTTCCGAGCACGGATTACGCGTGCCACACGATCGTGACACACCTCATCGACTACGGAAACGTGCGATTTGAGATGGGCTACGCCTCAGCGATAGCGGTGATCCTGTTTGCGGCAATGGTGGGGATGCAGCGTTTGGTGCAGCGGATTTTGAACAGCCTGGAGTCCTAGAAAGGAGAATCTCAGTGATCAGAAGGTTGATCTGGTCTCAAAAGCCGACGAGATCACTTGGAGGCGATTTGGCAGTCCTCCTGTTCATCGCCGCGGGCGCTGCCTTTTCTTCACTGCCGCTCGTCTACGTCGTTTGCAACGCCTTCAAACCTATGAACGAGCTATTCGTATATCCACCGCAGTTCTTCGTGAGAAACCCGACTCTCGACAACTTCCTCGATTTATTTGTTCTGATGTCTGAGTCCTGGATTCCCTTCTCTCGGTATGTGCTTAATACCGTGGTCATAACCCTGATGGGGACGGCCGGCCATGTGATCCTCGCCTCAATGGCCGCATATGCGCTCTCTAAGCACAGGTTCGTAGGTTCGAAGCTCTTGTTCTCTCTGGTCATATTGTCCCTGATGTTTGCCAGGCAGGTCACTGCGATCCCGAACTACCTCATTGTGTCGCGCCTCGGATGGGTTGATACCTACTGGGCCATCATTCTCCCAGCATGGGCGATGAGTCTTGGATTGTTCCTGATGAAGCAGTTCATGGATGCAATGATCCACGACTCGCTGCTCGAGGCAGCCAGAATTGAGGGAGCGAGTGAGTGGGCGCTTTTCTGGCATGTCGTCATGCCCAATGTGCGGCCGGGCTGGCTCACTCTGATAATCCTGTCGTTCCAGGCTCTCTGGGGTGAGACTCATGGGCAGTACATCTACAGCGAGCAGCTGAAGACACTGCCGTATGCACTGGACCAGGTCATAGCCGGCGGAATCGCTCGCGCCGGAGTGGGGGCTGCCGTGGGCGTGATGGTGATGATCGTCCCGATCATCGTGTTCGTGGTCAACCAGAGCAAGGTCATAGACACCATGGGTGCATCAGGTATCAAGTGAGGTGTCGACTATGGGAGGGAAGGAATTGACGCCGCTGACGAAGTTGCTGAACGTCTTGATAATCCTGCTCTTCCTGGTCGGGGGAAGTCGGTCGGCAGCGCTTGCAGAGGGGAGCTACACATATAGCTTCCAGCGGGAGGCGGTTCCGGGTCCTGAGGTCTACAGCCACAGCCGCGAGGTTTTTGGTGAAGACACAGGCGCCGGCCCGTTCAAGGAGCCTGAGGACCTCTTTGTGAGCAGCGAGAACCTGGTGTACATCGCGGATACCGGGAACCACAGAATCGTGATCCTCGACGAGAACCTTAACCTCGTGCAGGTGCTCACCGGTTTCGAGACCGCCAGCGGGCGCCAGCAGTTCCGCAGTCCCATGGGGCTGTTCGTCACAGAAGCCGGTGACCTCTACGTCGCTGACTATGGGAACAGCCGCGTGGTGGTGCTGAACAAGCAGGGCGAGCTCCAGAGGATCATAGAGAACCCGCGGGACAACGAGCTGATCGAAGAGTCGTTTGCGTTCAAGCCTCTGAAGGTTGTTGTGGACCGGTCGGGCAGAGTGTATGTGATCGCAGATGGCGTGCTCGAGGGGCTCATGGAGTTCGACGAACTCGGGGTGTTCAGCGGCTTCATAGGCGCTCCGAGAGTCACTCCCGACCCATTGGATCTGCTATGGCGCAGGTTCATGACTGAAGAGCAGAAGCAGCGCTCAGCCTTGTTCCTGCCCACTGAGTACAGCAACGCGGATATCGACTCACGAGGCTTCATCTATACTACGGTTTTCGGCTCGACGACAGAGACGGGACAGGTGATCCGAAAGCTCAACCCGTCAGGCGCCGACGTGCTGCGGCGCAACGGGTTTACGGCGCCGAGAGGAGACGTAGATGTCGTCTTCGCAGAGGAGAATCTCAACGCAACGATTACCGGCCGGTCGTACCTCGTTGACATAGTCGTGCGTCAGCACGGGATATACAGCGTGCTCGACCTAAGGAGAGGGAGGGTCTTCACGTACGATGACGACGGCCGGCTGCTCTACGCGTTCGGTGCGCCGACTGCCGAGAAAGGCGGCCTGAGAGTCCCGAGTGCCATCGACACGATTGGTGACACGCTCCTGATCCTCGAAAAAGGCCTCAACGCTGTTGCAGTATATGAGCCCACCCGATACGCCGAGGCGATTCATTCGGCCATAGCTCATATCCAGTCAGGCGAGTATGACGAGGCCACAGAGATGTGGCGCGAGGTGCTAAGGCGCAATCCCAACCTGGACATTGCCTACAGCGGCATAGGCCGCTCGCTGCTCAGCCAAGGCCTCTTCGCAGAGGCGATGGAGATGTACCGGCTCGGCAGCGACCGAACAGGTTACTCCAAAGCCCTCAGCCTCTACAGAAGAGGCTGGGTGAACGAGCATTTCTCCATCATCCTTACAGGTGTGATCGTTCTCATCGCAGCCTACATTGTGTATCGGATCTTCGCCATCCGAAAGAGGTCGCAAAGGACCGGCGAGTACAAGGGACTCGCGTTTGAGCGGAAGGACACCCGGCTCGGAGCCTACTTCCAGAGCCTGCGGTATGCTCTCCATGTCATATTTCACCCGTTCGACGGTTTCTGGGATCTGAAACACGAGCGGCGGGGGAGCGTCGGAGCGGCGACGACCATACTCCTATTCGTGACGATCACCTACATCATGGCGCGCCAGTACACCGGCTTCATCTTCAACTACAACGACGTCAGGCGGCTGAACATCTACATGGAGTTTGTGAGCGTGCTCCTGCCGTTCTTGCTGTGGTGTTTCGTCAACTTGGCGCTGACGAGCCTGGTTGACGGTAAGGGTTCGTTCAAGGACATCTTTATCACGACTGCATACGGGCTCGTACCGGTCGTGTTGATGAGGATACCGCTCATCGCGTTGAGCAATGTGATTACTCTCCAGGAGGGGGCTTTCTACTACGCCCTCAATACCATCGCCGTGCTCTGGGCAGGGTTTCTCGTGTTCACCGGCATTCAGACGATCCACGAGTACGACTTCAAGGCCAACCTTTTCACCTGTGTGCTCACAGGGGTGGGCATGGGTCTCGTGGTCTTCATCTGCCTGCTGTTCGTAAACGTCCTTGCCCAGACCATCGGGTTCCTGAACACGGTTTACATGGAGCTGACTTTCAGGTTGTAGGGTTCGAGACCGCGAGAGGAACGGAGGTTACGAGAACCGGTGAGGATTCGGCTCTTCACAAGCTTGGCTCTGATCATAATATATGGTCTCCTGTTCTCGATCCCCGCGTCGGCGAACGTGGAGTACCTCAAGGCGTACACTCTGGTCGCAGAAAACGAGTATCTGAAGCTGTTCATCAATGAGGAAACCACTGAGGTGGCAGTCCTTGAGAAGACCACGAACCATGTCTGGTTTTCGAGCCCTCAGAACCTCTCAATGGAGAGGATCAAGCGAGGGGCTGCTAGAGACGGGCTGCGTGCAACGCTTTCCCTGAGCTACTACACGCCCGAGCGCGAAGCGCGCACGCTCAACTCGTATTTGGACAGCGTGCTCAATGGCGAGTTTACTATTACATCGATTGACGGCGGTGTGCGAGTGGACTACATCCTCGGACAGCGATGGAAGCCAGAAGCATATCTGCCGATCATGATTGCCAAAGAGAAGTTCGAGGCCATATTGGAGAAAGTCGAGGACAAGTTCGACAGGCAGATACTAGAAGAGGACTATACCCTGCTCACGCTGAGAGAAACGGCAGGCGATCCCTATGAGAGAGTCGCCGTGTATGGAGTCGACACTAAGCGGGTATTCGGCAGCTGGGATCTCTTGGCGCTGTCTGGACCTGTGCTGAAGAAGTCTTTGGGACTGCGCGACAGCCCTGAAGAGCGGAAGAAGTACCTGATCGAGCGCCTTGCTGACACGATAGTCGAGTACCGCGCGGATATGGACATGAGGAATCTGATCACGGCCTCGGACGTGTCTCATTTGAAGAATGCCGAGGTATACGCGCTTCTCGAGGCAACATACCCGCGGTTCGACAAACCGGAGATAGCTCGCATCTTCAAGGAAGCCGGGTACCGACCGGAGGACGTTTCGGCTGACCACACTGCAGCCAGTCTGGATCCGCCTGTTCCAAACCCCGAAGTGTTTGGAATCCCGGTCATCTTCAGACTCGACGGCATGAGCCTGGTAGTCACGATACCGGCTGGTGAGATCACCTATCCGATAGACGCCCTGACCAAAGACGGCACCATCGCGACATTCATGCCGCAGTCGATGGACCTCCTTCCGCTCTTTGGTGCAGCTGATACCCAAGCTGAAGGATACCTGTTCGTCGCCGACAGGTCGGGAGCACTGGTCAAACTGAACAACCAGAAGAAGCTCAGTCTGCCGTCCTTTTCAGGAAACGTGTACGGCACGGACAGATCTATCCAGCCCCAGTATGAGCAGATCACGTCCGGGCCTCTGATTCGCATGCCTGTTTACGGCCTCAAAGAAGGCGACAAGGCTTTCTTCACCATAATCGAGGACGGGCAGGCGATTGCCTTTATACGTGCTGAACTGGCGGGCAAGACCGATTCGTTTAACAAGGCTTGGGTTGGGCTCAACCTGACTCCTCGAGCGACAGTCACTCTCTACGGCGTGCGAGAAGAGGGTCAGATCA
The DNA here is from genome assembly GCA_012719595.1 of Bacillota bacterium. Classification (GTDB taxonomy): domain Bacteria; phylum Bacillota; class DTU014; order DTU014; family DTU014; genus JAAYAB01. The sequence goes on along the minus strand of JAAYAB010000020.1, from coordinate 8,373 downwards.
CGAGCGCAGATGATCGGCTGGTCGATGTTTACCAAGCTAGGCCGTATAACGGAAACGTCACTCTGCGGATCTCGTTCCTCACTGGCGATGAGGCTGACTACGTGGGCATGGCCAACCTGTACAGGTCGTATCTCGTAGACCGCTATGGCCTGCAAAGGAAGTCTCCTGACAGCCCGCTGCCCTTCTATGTCGAGCTGATCGGCGGGATTCACAAACGCTCGGTGTTCTTGGGAGCTCCCAGAGAAGTGGTCGAGCCGCTCACCAGCTATACACAGGCTAGAGGAATACTGGATGAGCTCGTCAGGTCGGGGGTGAGCGGCATCAAGGTCCGCTATACTGGCTGGACAGAGGGCGGCATCCACCACTACTTCCCGAACAAGGTCAGGCTCGAGCGGGCGTTGGGTACCCGAGCAGATCTTGATCAGCTCATCAAATTCGCTGCAGAGCAGGGCATAGAGATATACCCGGATGTGGACTTCCTTACGGTCTACAGAGACACTCTGCTTGACGGGTACCGATCCGGCCGGGACGCCAGCAGGTATCTAAACAGAAACGCAGTCAAGATATACGACTTCAACATCGCGACCTTCCAGCGCCTTCCCGACAGAGGCTATGAGGTTCTCTCTGCGGGCCGCCTTGAATGGCTGGTCAACTCGTTCCTCAAAAGCTACAGCGGGTTCGGATTCGATGGGATTTCGCTGCGCAGCGTGGCCAGTGCAGTATTCTCCGACTTCAGGGAGAGACCTGAGGATCTGGTAGACAGACAACAGGCCGTCGTAGCGGGCCAGCGAGCTATCGGCTCTCTGCGGGCAGCCGGGCTCAAGGTGATGGTGGAGGGCGGAAATGACATGGCGTTCCCGTATGCCAGCCACATCGTCGACGCGCCCACGGGTGGAACCAGGATGCACTTCTTCGATGAGAGCGTCCCGTTCTACCAGATGGTCCTGCACGGGTACATCGACTACGCGGGCGCGCCGTTCAACTACCGCGGGGACTTCGATGAGGCCCTTCTCAGGTGCCTGGAGACCGGGGAGGCTCCTTACTTCCGGTGGAGCTACGCCGATTCGTCGGTTGTGAAGGACACGCTGTTCAACCACCTGCTGTCTATCGAGTACAGAGGGTGGTTCGACGATGCCGTTGCTCTATACCACGAGATCGCCTCTATGCTCGATAAGGTCAGAGGTCAGAGCATAGTCGACCACGAGAAACTGCAGGAGGGCGTTTACCGCACGACTTACGAGAACGGCCTTGCTGTGGTAGTGAACTACACCGACGAGGATTACAGTCACGACGGCATCGCGGTTGCCGCAAAGAGCTATTCCGTGCTGGAGAGGGAGAGAGAACTATGAATGCGTTGAGAAGGCGCGTGCGTGGGCTGACACCCGCGCTGAAGAGACGCACGCGGAGACTGACATTCCCGCTGAAAAGGCGCTCCCGAGGACTGACACTCGCCCAGCAGAAGGCGATGACGGGCTATCTGTTCTCGGCTCCGTTCATCTTGGGATTCATCTTCTTCTTTCTCGCACCGTTCTTGCAGGCGATCGCATTCAGCCTGAACAACCTGGTAATCGTCGCAGGCGGATACGAGCTGGTCTACAACGGTTGGGAGAACTTCAGATACGCTCTGTTCGTTGATGCCGAGTTCGTCAGGGTCTTTGTCGAGACGCTGGTGAAGATGGTTGTCGAAGTGCCTTCGATCATCTTCTTCAGCTTCTTCTCCGCTCTCTTGCTCAACCAGCGGTTCAGGGGCAGGCTGCTTGCAAGGATCATCTTCTTCCTGCCGGTCGTCATGACCTCCGGAGTCATCCTGACCATGGAGACTGGAGACTACATGAGCCAATTGCTCGAACAGACCAACACCTCTGCAGCCAGCGTCCTGGTCGGGCCGCTTCTCTACTCGTTCCTCATGCAACTCAAGATGCCCAGGGAGATACTCGTCTACGTCATCACGGTCGTCGAGCACATACCCGAAGTGATCAGGGCGTCAGGCATTCAGATCCTCATCTTCCTGGCTGGACTGCAGTCGATACCCACTGCGCTGTATGAGGCGTCGAGAGTGGAAGGGGCGTCGGCATGGCAGACATTCTGGATGATCACGATGCCGATGATGAGCCCCATAGTGCTCGCGAATGTCGTTTACTCGATCATCGACTCGTTCCTTTCGCCTGCAAACGCACTGGTCATGTATATCAGAGACACTGCCTTTGCCGGCGCAGGCTTCGGAATAGGGACAGCAATGGGCGTAATGTACTTCGCCGCAGTGACAATAGTCCTTGCGATAGTCGTTTGGATTGTGTCACGCTGGGTCTTCTATCAGGAATAACCGGCTGCTAAGGAGGAATAGACCGTGCTCGCACCTGCACAGAGAGTCAAAGGTACGGTGTTATCACGATCCAGGCTGCGCAGCATACTGCGGCGGCTTTCGGAGGTGTCCTTAGCCGTCTTCCGATTGGTGCTGATCATCGGCATCTCGTATATCATCCTCTTCCCCATACTGACAAAGTTATCGTCGTCATTTATGGCGAGAAAAGACCTGGTCGATCAAACGGTGAAGTGGATTCCGAAGAACTTCACGCTCGACAACTACCGGTTGGCCGTGCAGACTCTTCGCTTTCCAACGGTGTTCAAGAACTCGGCCTTTCTCTCACTTCTTGTGAGCATACTGCAACTGTGTTCTAGCACGCTGGTGGGCTACGGCCTCGCCCGGTTTGACTTCAGAGGGAAGGGTCTCGTCTTTGGAGCCGCTATCTTCACGCTGGTCGTGCCTCCCCAGATGATAATGGTTCCCCTGTACCTCAACTGGCGGTTTTTCGACCTATATGGACTCATTCCCGGCAAGGGAATCAGGCTGCTTGGCACCTATTGGCCGTTTGTGCTGACGTCGATCACAGGCACCGGATTGCGGAACGGTTTGTTCATCCTGGTCATGAGGCAGTTCTTCAGGGGTATGCCGAAGAACCTCGAAGAGGCGGCCTATGTCGACGGAGCCAGTCCGCTGATGGCGTTCTTCAGGGTTATGCTCCCCGGTGCAACCTCGGCTGCCGTGGTCGTGTTCCTCTTTGCATTTGTCTGGCAATGGAATGACTCATTTTTGACCACACTATACCTTGATAGCAACTTCTTGCCGGTGGCACTGGGCAACCTCACCCGGACCCTTGCTCGTGAGCTGGAGATGAACCACCCGCAGTACTTCTCGCTGATCGTCAATGCAGGGAGCCTGCTCATGATCACGCCGGTGCTGGTTGTCTATGGTCTGCTGCAGAGGTACTTCGTCGAGAGCATAGAGAGAACAGGTCTGGTCGGCTAGTTGTCTGGGGATGGTGAGTGGGCTTTTTGTCGGCGGTATGCAGGAAATCAGGAGCTGCCGTGGAATACAGAGTTATATGGAGAAAGCGCCATACCACTCATTCATGACAGTCACCTGATTCATCCATAAGCTTGACAGCGGTCCTGCGAAACACCAAGGGCAGAAGTAGGAGCTTCCCGCCCTTGTCTACACCCTTCGATGGTTGGTACTGGTTGACTCTGAGCCATGTGGAGGTGATGATTCCCAGCCAGGAAGTCGGGTGTGGTACGGTAAAAGCACTAAACTCTAATGACTAAGGAGGAGACTAGATGAAAAACGTCGTGAGGATCATAGCCATTGCTGTCATGCTGTCGATGCTCATTGGCTCAGTCGCTCTGGCTGCAGAATTCGATCTGGGCGGCAAGACCATTACCGTTGTTGCCGCAGTCGACAAGCTCGAAGGACTCCGCGAGGAAGGAAGAGTGGCTGAGGCAGAGCAGCTGTTCAACTGCAAGCTGGAGTCGTTGGTGCTCCCGGTTGATACCATCGTAGAGTCCATGGTCACCCGCTTGATCAGTGGAGACTCCGAGTATGATGTCTGGGGCATCGACAACGACAACTTCTTCGCACTGGTTGGCCGAGACGCGCTTCTCCCGATCAATTCTGTCCTCCCGGCCGAATACTTCGACGAAGCCCGCAAGTACGCTGAGCCGGCCATCAGGCACTTCTCAGCTGGCGGAAACATCTATGTCGTCAGCAGCTTCGAGACGCTGCCGAACGGTGCCACTTCATGGCTCGCTTTCAACAAGGACATCCTGGCGGCCGAAGGCTTGCCTGATCCCTACGATCTGTATGAAGCAGGCGAGTGGAACTGGGACAACTTCAGGAATCTGCTGGTTGGCGCAACGAAGGACTTTGACGGCGATGGCACCATGGATCAGTACGGCATTCAGGGCATGTCCGTTTGGGCATACATAGTGTGCAGCAACGGGACCAACCTGTTCGTGCCGGGGCCCGATGGGAAGTTGAAGTACAACTGGAACAGCCCGGAGGTTCTCGAGGCCATCGCATTCGGAGGCCAGCTCGTCAACATCGACCGGGTCAACAGCCCCTCGGGTGGCTTTGACCAGGGGACAGTCGCATTTGCGTACCAGGCCACATGGCAGCTCGATGGGCTGAAGACCTCCGGAATGAACTACGGCCTGATTCCGTTCCCGAAGGGACCGAGTGCAGATGGGCACACCATGTACACCGGGTTCTGCGGCGGACTGGGTCTCCCGAGAAACTCTGCTGATCCTGTAGCGATCGCTGCTGTCATGGACTACCTGTTCCTCCCGCAGGACTTCGAGGCCTATCTGAATGAGAGGAACTGGACCCAGATCAACGACTACTGCCCTGATCGCAGGTCTGCTGCAATCTTCGCAGAGTTCCTCCCCGAGTTCAACAAGACCGGCCAGATCCTCAACTACTCCCTGACTGCTGACGAGGTCTGGAACGCGTACGTGGCTGCGAGGGACGGCCAGAAGACCCCTGCTGAGGCCATGAACGAGGTCGCCGCTCAGGGTCAGGCCTACCTCGACGCGCTGCTAGGCCAGTAATCGCTGTCCAGGTAGGTTCGCAGGCGACTTGATTCAGCATAGCTGGTGACTTATGGCCCCTCCCCCATGTGCGCATGCCGCACGTGGAGGAGGGGCCTCTGATCGTCAAGAACAAATCTGATCGTAAAGAACAGGTTTGACCACCAAGAGCATATTCGAGCATCAAGAACGGGGGATCACCAAGAACAAGTGGCAGCGTGTGCAGAGAGAGGAGTGCTTTGAGATGCAACGTCCGGACTGTGGCTACAAGGACCCATCTTTGCCCATAGAGGAGAGGGTCAGCGATCTTCTGAGCCGCATGACACTGAAGGAAAAGGTGCGGCAGATGGACATGTACATAGGCTCGAGTTTCATCGACCGCTCAAGCACTCCCGAGGGCCACACAGTGACGGACGATTCGGAGATCCTGTGGGACAAGGTCACGGAAGAGATCGGTTCTGAGGGAATCGGATGCATCCACGATCTGTATGGCACGGCGCGAATCAACAACGCGATTCAGAGATACGCGGTCGAGAACACCAGGCTAGGCATACCGATCCTTTTCAGCGAGGAAGGACTCCACGGACTGTGCCGCCCCGGCTGCACGGTGTTTCCTCAGAGCATCGCACTCGCATCCACCTGGCGGCCTGAGGTCGTAGAGCAGGTCGGCAGGGCAATCGCGACGGAAACCCGCAGCTTCAACATACATGAGATCTTCGGTCCTGTCATAGACCTTGCCCGTGACCCGCGGTGGGGCCGCATGGAGGAAACCTACGGCGAGGACACCTACCTGTCGGGCAGGATGGCTGCAGCAATGTGCCGCGGATTGCAGGGAGAGGACCTCAGCGCGACTGATGCGATCGCAGCCGAGCCGAAGCACTTTGCGGGCTACGGAGTTCCCATTGGCGGGTTGAACTGCGCACCGGCCCTTATCGGTCAGAGAGAGCTGCATACCTATCACTTGCCTGTGTTCGAAGCGGCGATCGTCGAGGGAGGAGCACTGAACGTGATGTGCTCATACAACTCCATCGACGGCATTCCCACCTCTTGTGACTACGATCTGCTGACGTCGGTGCTCCGGGGCAAATGGAACATGCGCGGCTTTGTCCGAGCCGACCTGGGCGCGCTCGGGAACCTCTATCACTGGCATCGGGTGGCCGAGTCACCTGAGGAAGCGATCAGGCAGTCGATAGAGGCCGGGCTTGACATGCAGTACTACGATTACCCCCATGAGCTGTTCCAGAATGCGCTGATCAAGATGGTCCAGGATGGCAGGATGAAGGAGGAGACGATCGACAAGGCAGTCGCCCGCATACTGCGCGTCAAGTTCCTGCTGGGTCTCTTCGACAACCCTTACGTCGACGAAGGATTGTCTCGATCAGTGGTGCGCTGTGAAGCACATCAGCAGATCGCTCTGCAGGCGGCCAGGGACAGCATATGCCTGCTCAAGAACGACGGAGGGCTGCTGCCGCTCCGCAAGGATATCGGCTCAGTGGCGGTGATTGGTCCGAATGCAGCTCAGGCTTGTCTGGGCGACTACACGCCGGGAATTGAGGGGTTCACGCCCGTAACAGTCCTCGATGGGATCAAGAATGCAGTGTCTTCAGCGACCAAGGTCATGTACGCGAAGGGCACGACGATTACGCCTGTAGACCTGAGGCCGATCCCAAAAGAGTGGCTGCGAAGCCCTGATGGCACGCCCGGACTGAGGGGCGAGTACTACGACAACATCTCAGGCGAAGGTGAACCGGTCGCAATCAGGGTTGATCCGGAGATCAACTTCAACTGGATGGTGACAAAGCCGCTGGACGAGATCAGCGCCCATGAGTTCTTCGTGCGGTGGACCGGATCGATCTGTCCGAATTGGAGCTTCAGCGGTTTCATAGGAACAGGCACGTTCGACAGCATTCGTCTGTGGATTGACGGCGAGCTCATAGTGGACGGCTGGGGCCAGGACAAAGAAGGCAGCCAGAAGGTCCCCTTCAACTTCGAGTCAGGCCGCCAGTACGAAGTGAAGGTCGAGTACAGGAAGGACTCGGGGGGAGCGCGCATATTGCTCGGGTGGAGCCGGGAGGAAGTAGGCATCGAAGAGGCGGTCCAGTGCGCCGCTCAGGCGGATGTGGCAGTCGTCGTGCTCGGAGACTCGAGAGAGACTTGCGGCGAGGGATTGGACAGGGCTGATCTCGATTTGCCCGGGAAACAACTGGATCTGCTGAAGGCCGTGCACAGCACCGGGACTCCTGTGGTCTTGGTCCTGCTGAACGGCAGGGCGCTGACCCTGAGTTGGGAAGTCGCTCACATTCCTGCAATCGTTGAGGCCTGGTACTGCGGAGAGAAGGGAGGCACTGCCATTGCAGAGGTGTTGTTTGGTGACGTCAACCCTGCAGGCCGGCTGCCTGTTTCCTTCCCGAAGGCAGTGGGGCAGCTTCCCGTGTACTACAACCGCCAGCCCGGCGGCAGGCGAACATACGTGGAGATGGACTGGGAGCCGTTGTTTCCCTTTGGATACGGTCTGAGCTATACTAGTTTTAGTTACTCCAACCTGCGGATCGTCCCGGAGCGAATCGGCATCGGAGATGAGGTAACAGTGTTGGTCGACGTCTCCAACGTGGGGGACAGGGATGGAGAAGAGGTCGTCCAGCTTTACATCCGCGATCTATGGAGTTCAGTCGTAAGGCCGCACAAGGAGCTCAAGAGGTTCAAGCGAGTTCACATCGGAGCGGGCCAGTCAGTTGAGGTCTCATTTACACTCGGGCCGAATGACTTCAAGCTGCTGAACAGGGATTTCCAGTGGGTTGTCGAGCCCGGTTTGTTTCACATAATGGTAGGACCGCATTCAGGCGCCTTGGACCTCAAAGCCAACCTTGAAATACACCGGTAGTGATGGAGGGGCAAATGCGACACGTAATACCTTTGAACTACGGTTGGAAGTACTCCGAATCGTTCTGTGAGGCTTTTCTGGAAAAAGACTTCGCTGACGAGGGCTTCGAGGAGGTTGACCTTCCTCATACGAACAAGGAGCTCCCGTACAACTGCTTTGATGAAGCCGACTATCAGTTTGTGTCCTGCTACCGCAAGCACTTTGAGGTCCCGGCGCATTGCCGCGGCAAGCGGATTCTCGCTGACTTCGAAGGTGTGATGTGCTACGCGGAGGTGTATGTCAACGGGCACCTGGTTGGTGAGCACAAGGGAGGATACACTCCATTTTCCTTCGATATTACGGACTGGGTCGAGCTCGGAGCGGACAACGTCCTGGCCGTAAAGGTCGACTCCACGGAACGCCCCGACATCCCGCCTTTCGGCTACGTTGTAGATTACCTGACGTACGGGGGAATCTACAGGGAGGTCAGCCTGCGAATCGTAAGCCCGGTGTACATAGAGAACGCGTTCATCAACCCGACACGTGTCCTGGAGCCGACGAAGGGTCTGTCAGCGAAGGTGTTCCTGCGCAACCCGCTGCGTCAAAGCGGCAATGTAGAGATTGGCATCGTGCTCAAGGATGGAGATACC
>JAAYAB010000163.1 GCA_012719595.1 Bacillota bacterium | reverse complement strand
CTTATGTCGTATGACCCGTAGATATACATTCGTCCGTCGTTCCACTGCCGCGCCTCAGGATCAGGGACGAAGTGCTGGACAGGTAGAATCGGATTCATGGATGTATCACTCCGCAGACTGTGTACCTCCGGATGCTCACCTTAGGATGCCGGTCTCAGGATGATCGTCTCTAGGATGTTCGTTCCCTATGCGGGTCGATGCATGGCTCGAGTCATACCACCGGTTCGGACCAGAGGTCTGGGACTGAGCATGTTTGGCCTTACAATTTCACACCACGCTTCATGCTCCATTATACCTAACGTAGTGACAACCAACAAACCGTAGCCGGACCGCGTCAAGACACTGTAGGACGGGGCTGCTAGCAAGGCGACTCATCGTCCGAACCTAGACGGGGTTTAGGAGCGCACGTAGAGTCCGAGTGAGCATTGTAAGTCGCCCACGTAGTACAGGCATGCTCGCCTGGATTGCTCGGTAGAGATGAAGGATGCTCCTGGTGGTTTAGGCGCTGGCAGGTACCGCCTCAGTTCGGGGACGAGGAGTTCGCAGGAGGTCCTGAAGGACTCCCAGCGTGGTACAGTACAACCTTCCCGGCAACAGACTATACAGGTCCCCTGTACCTAAAGCTTCGTGGAGCCGTGAAGGGTCAGCTGTACCTGAACGGACACAACCTGGGTCGATACTGGGTCTGCGCTCCTCAGGATACCTACTACCTGCCTGAGTGTTGGCTAGGTGAAGTGAATGAGCTTCTCGTGTTTGATGAGACCGGCGCCGTGCCAGCGGGTGCAGAGCTGATCGACGATCGAGCGTGGGTTGAGGCAGGAGATCTAAAGGCCGAGGACGAAGGTTGACCACCCAGTCTTGTTCTCACTCACTGCTGGTGTCTAGACGCGCAGCATCAGTCATTAGTGTCAGCGACCAGCGTTGGTCGGCTGGTGTCCCATGAACATGCAGGATCTGGAGGTGCAAACATGGCGGCTACTGAGAAGTACTGGGAAAACCCGGCAGTCACAGGCGTTGGCCGTGCGTCGGCAAGATCCTACTACGTGCCATATGCCGATGTGGACTCAGCTCGACGCGGCGAGCCTGGACTTTCACCGTTTTATCTCTCCCTCAACGGCCTGTGGAAGTTCAGATATCATAAGAGCGTTGCAGATGTCGATGATGCGTTCAGCTCAGTCAGCTTTGACGCGGCTGGGTCGGATGATCTCGTGGTTCCCTCAGTCTGGCAGATGAGCGGCTATGACATCATTAACTACACGAATGTCGCGTATCCAATTCCAGTCGATCCGCCGTATGTGCCAAGCGAGAATCCCGCTGGTGCTTATGTTCGCGACTTCGTTCTGCCTGCCGCAGCCAGCGGCAGAAGGGCATACATAGTGTTTGAAGGGGTTGACTCGTGCTTCTACCTATGGCTTAATGGCCGATTTGCTGGGTTCAGCAAGGGCAGCCACATGCCTGCGGAGTTCGATGTGACAGAGTTTGTGCGAGAGGGATCCAATAGGGTCGCAGTGCTTGTGCTCAAGTGGTGCGACGGCACGTATCTTGAGGATCAGGACAAATTCAGACATAGCGGCATCTTCCGAGACGTCTACATCCTCCTCAGAGACAGGCCGTCAGTAAGGGATTTCTTCGTGAAGACCCATCTGGCGGCAGACCTGACGACCGCCAGGGTTGCATGCGAGGTTGAGATCGCGGACAACACCGGTGCAGCCGTAACTGCGACACTCGAAGGCCCCGACGGACAGATCGTCGCAAGGTCTCAGACGACGGTGGCCGCAAGGGGACTGATATCATTCGATGTCGACAGTCCACAGCTGTGGTCAGCCGAGACGCCCAACCTGTACAAGCTCTTTCTGCAATGCGGCTCCGAAGTGATAGCTGTCAATGTGGGCATACGAAAACTCGAGATCAAGGATCAGGCCCTCTGGATCAACGGCCGCATGGTGAAGATCAAGGGCGTCAACCGCCACGATTCCCACCCGGATCTGGGATACGTCACCCCGCTTCATCACATGCGAGACGACATTCTCTTGATGAAGCGGCACAATATCAACGCGATCCGCACTTCGCATTACCCAAACGATCCTCGGTTCCTCGATCTGTGCGACCAGCTCGGGATGTACGTGATCGACGAGGCAGACAACGAGATCCACGGCCTGCTGGATCGCAAAGACCATCCAGAGATGCTGATCACAGAGGATCCAGCTTGGGAAGATGCATTCATGGACAGAATGGTCCGGATGGTAGAGAGGGACAAGAACCACCCGTCGGTCATTTTCTGGTCTCTCGGAAACGAATCCTACTATGGAGTGAACATGGCCAAGATGGCGTCATACGCCAAACAGAGGGATGACACGCGTTTCGTTCACTACGAAGGTGCGGTGCACTACAAGGGCGATGCTGACACGTCGCAGTTGGACGTGGTAAGCCATATGTACATGTCGATCCAACAGCTTGCCGAGCATGGGAAAAACACCAGTGATCCTCGCCCTGTGTTTCTCTGTGAATACTCTCATGCCATGGGGAATGGGCCTGGAGACGTTCACGACTACTGGGAAGTCATTCGTGCTCACCGACGCCTCATCGGAGGGTGCGTCTGGCAGTGGACAGATCACGCGGCCAACATACCTGACGAAGATGGCAGGCCGCGCTACATGTATGGCGGCGACTTCGGGGACTGGCCCAACGATGGGAACTTCTGCGTCGACGGCCTTGTCTACCCTGATCGGCGTCCACATACCGGCTTGCTCGAGCTGAAACACGCGCTGGCACCCATCAAAGCCGAGCCCGTTGATCTCATGAGAGGTTTGGTACGCATACGCAATCTTTACGACTTCACTACCCTGTCAGATATTGCCATAGAATGGGTGGTGGAACGTAGTGGAATACCAGTCGCTGAAGGGCAGATCGGCGATCTGTCAACGAAGCCTCATGAGTGCGAAGAGGTTCATCTTGCTTACTCGGTGCCCGAAGAGGACGAGGCAAGGTACTACCTAACGCTTAGGTATAGACTGAAACGCAGCACCGACTGGGCTTCTCAGGGCCATGAGATCTCCTTCGATCAGATGGAGTTGCCAGTCAGACAGAAGGCCAGAAGAGTCCTAGCTGTCTCGTCTATGCCAGCGTTGTCCGTGGCCGAATGCGGCCCGGCTGTCGTGGTGCACGGACAGTCTTCCGGGATCGACTTTGAGTATTGCTTCGACAAGCAGCTAGGGACCTTTACTGGCTTTGGCCTCGGAGGTGTGGAACTCCTTGCACAGGGTGTTCGCTTCAACGTTTGGCGGGCACCAACGGATAACGACCGATACGTTCGGCATCAGTGGGCCGCCGAGTGCATGGACCGGGCAGTCGCCCACGTCTACAACGTGGAGATGTCTAGACAGTCCGACGCAGAAATACGGTTCCACATATCCTGGTCGCTGGGCGGGAGCTCCAAGCCGCCGATTCTGAAGGCGAACTCAGTCTGGACCGTCTTTGGAACGGGCGACATCATGCTGTCCACCAGTGTCAGAGTGCGGGACGACGCGCCCTTCCTTCCGAGGTTTGGCGTACTGCTGATCACACCAGCCGGGTTCGAGCGTGTGACCTATTTCGGCTATGGCCCCACTGAGAGCTATATCGACAAGCGCCATGCGACGCGAAAAGGCCTCTTCAGCACGACTGTCGATGCGATGTATGAGGATTACATCAAGCCTCAGGAGCATGGAAGTCACTTCGGGACTGAGTGGGCAGCCATCAAAAATAGCTTGGGTATGGGGCTGCTATTTGTCGGCCATCCTGAGTTTTCATTCAGCGCGTCCCACTACAGCCTGAAGGATCTCACAGAAGCAAGACACAACTTCGAACTCCGGAGGCGCCCGGAGACCCATATCTGCGTCGACTACAAGAACAGCGGAGTGGGTTCGAATAGCTGCGGTCCTCCATTGTTGGAGAAGTACCGGCTCGACGAGAAGGACTTCGTCTTCGCCTTGAGGATTAGGCCCTTCTATGAGGATCTCGTATCCGAACGTACTCTCCTGGGCATGGAGCCGGAGGTTTCAGCTGCAGGACGCTAGGGTTGCGGCGGCCACGATTCGGGTGTTACCGCTGTCCGACAAGGATTGCCGCAGCAGTCGAGATGGGCCGCGGTGTGCCGAAGACGTAGGGTGTCGGCAGGCGGTTTTCGCAATGGCCCGCAGGCCGCTGATTGCCTGCTGGTCTCATCCCTAATACTTGATCACTCGCCGATAGTCGCTGATACGGTCGCGGCTGACGCCAGTCCGCGGCTGTTGGTCGCAGTCAGAGTGATGGCATGCCGTCCTGGGGTTAGGGAACCGGCAAACACCAGATTGCCCCTGCCAACCTTGCCGTCGAGGTCGGATGACCAGACCAGTCGAGCCTCACCATAGATGGTCCCGTCGAGAAGGTCATACGCTTGGCCTGAGAGGACGGCGCCGTCGGAGTCAGCAGGCCTGTGAACACCAAGATCGTCCCAACCAGTAATCACGCCGTTCGCTGGGGCACCATTCCTGTCTTGGGCTTTATCAAACAGTCCCCTCTGCTTTGCCGACGTGCGTCTGCCATGACTTATCTTACGCCAGCATTTTGCCACAAGATCTATATTAGGGTTGCCGATAGCAGGAATGCGCGATATCATTGAGCTAATGCACGCTGCCAAGAAGGCTGGCGTCGGATTCTCCACACTGCGCTGCATGGATGGCGGTGCTTGCCATGCTCTCTAGGATGATAGGCTTCCTTCTGGACAACGCTAATCCGTCGATCAAGCTTCGCGTACGGAGCGAGATCCTGCATGACATCACACCGGAGGAAGAGGCCCAATATCGAGAGCAGATCCTCAGAGAGCCGATTGTGCAGCGGATCATCGCTTGCCAGCAGGAAAACGGCTGGTTGGGGGATGGCTTCCACGGAACCAGTGCAAACGCCGGGCAGTTCGAAAATCAGGAAACCGGCACGAAGTACCTCGCGGAGAAGGCTGTCGGCAAAGACACACCCGTTCTGAGGCGGGCTATGGAGGCCTTTGCGACTGTCCCGCTAGACGATCCATGCTATCGGACACGCGGCAGGATCTTTGACGAGTTCAGACTGGCTGCAAACGGCCAAAACCTCATTCGGTGTGCCTGCATCTCCCGTGCAGGCTATGACGACGTGATCGACATCTCCCCGCAGATCGAGCTATCGCTTGACTCGTTCAAGCGCGTTCTGGAGGTAGATTCCATTCTCGACATCTCTCGTCCGATCAACAGAGGCAGGAACCTCGTGTTCAACGACGGGGAGAGGTGGCCATGCCGCTACCATCTGGATATGCTCGCCCATACCCAGTCATGGAAGAGCGATGAGAACATCAAGATGATCGCAGATTCGACTATGAAACTGATGCGAACCGACCGGCCGGAGCTGATTGGCCTTGTTCCGCTGTCATGGGTAGGCTACGCTCTAGGCACACTGGGGGCTTTCCCTTCGCAGGGATTCAGCATCAAGACCTCCACAATCCTTCCCAGTCCGGTCGCAAATGCCACCAGGAAGCCCGATCTCTACAATCTAGAGTACATAGAGTGGTTTGCAGGATGCGGCGTCGTGCCCCACGTTCCGGCTCTGCACGAAGCAGTCTGCGAGATTGCCGACGCTGTGAGCAATGACGGAGTGTGCCGCATCCCCGTAGCGGACGATATCTTCAAGGGCTGGGGGCCTTATGCAGGACTCCGGCTGGAAGTCGACTGGAGATCAAAGGTCCGAAGGGATTGTGACATCACGTTCAGAGCGCTGCTGATACTTCACTACTCCAACGTCGTGGCATGAGCACTTCCGATGCCGTGGCGTGATGGCGCTGTCATGTCTTGGAGCGGCGCTCGGTAGGCGCCGCTGCGGCGATACCAGGGTGGGCGCAACGGCGAGCGCAACTAGGGATGGACTAGGCTGTACCGGAGGGAGATGAGATACGGTGAGTATTGACATTGGCATCTGTGGTGAAGGCCGCCCAGATCCGAGGATGGAGGGCGAGACAGGTCATGAGCTCATCCGACGTTTGTGCGAAGGTCCGGTCGACATCGAGTCCATTGAGCCGGAGCTGCTTGAGGCCTTCAGAAAGATGAACGCCATTCGCACCGATGGCAGCCAGTGTTTTCTCAACTTCACTTGCTTCCTCAAGAAAGACATAGAGCACCTGAACGACATATGCGACGGACTGGGCCGGGACCTGGCGCGAGCGGTCGCCCGCTGTCTGGGCGATCGCTCCCACGATGTCACGTTTGGTGAGGTTGAGCGGGAGAAGTATCTCTTCTTCCTGGTCGGCTGTGTTTCGCTTGATTGGCACGGTCTAAAGACCTTGAAACGCCTGGGTTTGACGCTCGGTCCCGATGAAATGGAGAAGCCGGGATATGGTCGTTTCACCCTCTTCGCAAATGAGCGAGTTCAAGGAAATGTGAAGGAGCTCTACTGGGGCAGCCACAACAGTACTCACGGCGATTACGTCTTTACTACGTTCGGCGACCATGACAGCATGAGAGTCAGCTTTCCAGATCTCATTTGGCATCTGAGGGCGGTTTCCCGGCTAGAGATTGCTGAGTCCATCCTGTGCGACATGACAGACAACTACCTACAAGAGGTCGGGGATCTGCTCAAATCGAGGGAGTTTGCTCATAGCACGACCACCCGGATTCTGCGAGAACTGCACTTCATAAAGGATGACCGCCTGAACATCCCGGTGATCACGGTTCATGATATGGCTTCAGTGAAGCCGGTGATCGACGCGGTGGACAAAGCAGTCGGGACCTGGCTGAGGGAGCACTCGGACGAACTCAGACATGTGTTCGCCGACGTGACCCCGGTGAGGGTGGGCGTCGATTTCCGAGAGGTGTTGATCCAGCTCTGGCACTACATCTTTGGGCATACAAACAAGCACCTGTGCCGCATGGGCGCGCTGTTCAACCCGTACTCGGAAAGCAGCGATTGGCCGGGATACTTGCCAGTTGTCTGGGAGAAGGGCTGTGACTTGTCGTGAGTTGCAACTGAGCAGTCTCGGGCTTCTCGGACCGTATGCGTCATGCCAGGACCGCATGGGCCGTATGAGGATCGCATGGCGATGCCAAGACCGGAAGCCGATCAAGACTAGAAGCTGATCTCGAACACGCACTTGTCCGAACCGTCGAGAATCGACTGCACCTTGCGGACCTTGACCCCAAGTGCTGCTACGATGCTGTTGTAGCTGTTAGGACCGAGAACTGCTCTGACGTTTTCGAGTATTCTGTCAACCTTGTTTGGCAGAGGTCATCCCCTTTTTTCACTGTCTTGCCGCCATTTTACCATACGGGGAACAAGAGCGGGCGACGTACCGGCCTTCCCTAGACAGGTTGCGGAATCGGAGGCGCTTGCGCTCGATTCGGGTCGCCTCGACTGAAACTAGCCTGCTATGTCGCTGTAGTTTCTCTTGGCGGGGAATCACAACCCTTGGCTGAGAGTTCGTCTACGTCTGGAGCTGGTAGAGAACTGATAGGTGCATTGGCAGGTTCGCGCTTGTAAGCGATGGTTGACCATTGTCGGCATATGTGACATCATATATGATGACAGCGTCTTCAGGAGCGGGTACTAGTGACCAAAGCTGATAAGCGGCTGGACAGGATACGTAGAAATCCTAGAGGTGTCTCATTTGAGGAATTGATGTCGATAGCCAAACGAAGGGGCTTCACAGTTCGTTCGGTTCGAGGGAGCCACTTCCATCTCCGACATCCTAGCATTTCCGAGATCCTTACTCTACCCGCTCGGTCTCCTGTCAAGCCAGTCTATGTGAAAGCTGTACTGAAGCTTGTAGATCGGTTGAACGAGGAGGAGTAGCCTTGATGAAGTATCCGATTCGGATTCGACCGCTGTCCGACGAAGATGGCGGTGGATGGTTAGCGGAGGTACCTGATCTGCCTGGTTGCATGTCAGACGGCGAAACCCCTGAGGAAGCTCTGCTCAATGTACAGGATGCGATTCAGGAGTGGATAGCGGCAGCAGCGGAGATGGGCCGCGAGGTGCCCAGTCCGAGACCGAATGGTGATGATGCCGAGTACTCAGGTCGCCTTTCACTTCGCATGCCTAAGTCTCTTCACGCCGAGCTGGTCCGAAGTGCGAACCGGGAAGGAGTGAGTGTCAACCAGTATGTGCTCTATCTGCTGTCGGCTGCACAAAGCGGAGCCAACCGAGGTGGGGTTTTGCCAAGAGATCTCGGGCACGCAGTGGCGCGGGATAGGTAGCCTTCGGGCTTAGCTGCCCGCGTGCTGCTATGATGCCGCCCTCCTTCGGTGAGGCCAGAGCAGGCTGTAGTCGTTCAGGGGTATCACGTCTCTGATCTCCCCTTTCTCTAGTTCGTGCGACCGTACGCAACTCATAGGGCACTCAGAGGGTGGATCTTACGCCACATACCACTGTGCCTGGAGGCTGAACAGCCTGTGGTACAGACCCTTGTTCGACATGAGCTCCTCGTGAGAACCAACCTCCACGATCGTGCCTCCGTCAAGCACGACGATAGTACCCGCCCTTTGAGGTCGTCCAACTCTATACAATGTCTTGATCGCAATCTTGCCTCTTTTCAACTCGACCGATCTGCTGACATGCTCCGTCATCTGTTGCCAGGGCTACCGACATTCGTCGCCAGTCATTCTATACTGAAGTTGCCTGGCTCAAAGCGGCAGCCGGGCAGACTACTGCTGGAAGACACTGCACCCTTCAAGGGAGAAAGGAGCTGTCAGCATGATCGAGACGATCTACTCATTTGCGAAGACCGATCAGAAGGCCATCGAGCGAATCATCGATAGTGACCATTTGGCTCTCAACCACATAGTGTTGCCCGGAGGCGAAGCGCTTCCAGAGCACCATGCCAGCTCGAACGTGTACATGGTTGTAGTGAGAGGCACCCTCACCCTCAGGCTCGGAGAACAGGAGGAACGCAGCTACCCCGCTGGAAGCATCGTCGCGATTCCCTATCGGACCAGGATGCACCCACTCAACAGAGGCGAAGACGTGCTGGAGTTCTTCGTGGTGAAGGCACCCGGGCCAAGCGCAATCGAGGCGATGGAGCAGGCGCGAGGCAGCTGCAATTGTGAGGACTAGCTGACGGCATAGTCCTCAACTCACTGCAAGTTGGCAGAAGTCGCTGCCAGTCTGCACGAGCCACTGCAGGCTCGCAGAGGTCACCGCGAGCGCGCCTGCGGTCGCCGCGAGTGATTATGGGCCACTACGAGTTCGCACCAGTCACTGCGAGTCTGCACAGGTCACTGCGAGTCCTCACAAGTCACTGCAAGTTCGCAGTGGCAATGGTGGTACCCGTCGGCGCCGCACCGACGACTAGCGGCTCAGCCGTAACTATTGCTTGGGTGTAGAGCATCAGCGGTTCATCTTCGGTGTTCACCTGTCCAACATATACACCGGTTGGGTTTTCCCGCATCCGCGCTGACCTGTAACCTGCGTCGGGACGCCTCAGCCAAATCACATACAGCCTTGCATCGGGGTACACGCTGGGGTCCGGCACGTTGGTGATCACCGCGGTCGCGCGGTTCACGAAGTAGCTCAGCAGCACCACGCCGCTGAGTCCTACGGTCTGCGGAGTCGGCGATAGGAGAACTGCGCGAGAGTCTGTGGGTCCCGGCTGGGTACCCGGAATGCAGATTCTTTGGCCGATCTGCAGGTTCTGGGGATCCAGACCCGGATTGGCAGCTAGAATCATGTCGACCGTAGTCCCAAACCTGCGTGACAGCTGCCACACCGTATCACCCGGCTGTATCGTATAGAGAATGCCTCCCGGACACACCTGACGCATCCCAGTGTGATCCGGATATGGTTCATGATGGAGCATAGCCCAACCTCTCCTCCTGAAGTCTCATCGAGTGCCCGCTTCGAGTACCTGCGTAGGGTGGCTTCACTGGGAGCGGAGAACTCCCAACAGACTGCGACGAAGCCTCGCACGGCTCCGGGCACTCTGCATTGTTCCGTACAGCATATGAGAGGCGCACGGAATGTGATAGGGTATGCCTTGACTCAGCCTCGGGCATCTGGCTGCTGGGTCGATCCACCGGCCTGTTCGGCGATTCAGCGTGGGGCTCCACTCGGTGTGATCTGCGAGATGTCAATTTGAGGATTTGGAAAAGGATCCAAACGCTTCAGGTCGAAGACCTGTACGTACTTGCTTATAGCATGTCTAGCAGCCTGATGCGTGGTAGCCAGCGGACTCAGTTGGATACGCCGAGTTGGGGGTGGAGGAGTGAGAAGAAAGGCTGAACACGAGGCTTCTCTCTTCAATGGTACTGAGCATGAAGACCTAGCCAACCTAGCGCCTACCAGACGAACGAAGCGTCAGAAAGACCTGTTCGCGAACAAGCAACCACAGAGTCAGACAAAGCATGACATACTAGCCTACTACCTGAAGCCATGGATTACGATCATCTCTAGGCATTTCAAGAAGGCTGCATACGTTGATGGCTTCGCCGGTCCCGGCGCCTGCGATTCCGGTGAGGCTTGTTCGCCCGTGCTCGCAGCTCAGATACTGTCCGAACATGGTGGAGGTATTGAAATACACTTGTTCGCTATCGAAAAACGGCAGGAGATCTTCCGTCGACTTATTGAGAATCTAGACCCATTTAGGAACCGTCTTCGCATCGAAGCTATTTGTGACTCCTTTCGTTCTGCACTACCAAGAGTGATCAAGGCGATCGCCACGGGTGTTCCCAGCTTTTTCTTCATAGACCCCTATGGTTACAAGGATGTCCGTTTCGATGATATTGAGAGTATCCTTAGACTCGGCCATTCTGAGGTACTTGTGCATTTCCCATACAATGGCATAATACGCGGACTGGGAGTGCCAGCAGTCCACGATACGATAGACCACTACTATGGCCAGGCCAACGTTGCGAGAACACTAGGGAAAGCTACTCCGGAGGAGAAAAAAGACCTTGTGGTAACGAAGTTCGAGGAGGGATTCAGAAGACTGGGTTGCTATACTAGGTCTTTTGAGATCAATATGCCGTGGGCCGATAGGCCTTACTTCTACATGGTTTACATGACACGCGAACCGATCGGCTACATCATCATGAATGACCTGTGGATGAAACTCGAGAAAGAGCGAGAGGAATTACAGAGTGGCGGAACGATCAGCTTGTTTGGCATCGAAAGCCTGAACGCCACCCAGGAGACGCTCATGGATTTCTTGACATCGCTCTTCGCAGGCCGGACCGTCCGTCGCAAAGCAGCCATAGCGACCGCGTTGATGCACCATCGCTCGACAGAAACCGAAGTTGAGAAAGCACTTGCTGCCCTTGCGGTGGAGGGACGCGTAAAGGTCCAGAGCGCACAGAAGAGGCAGCATGGTCTATGCACTTTCAGGTAGGATATTTCTGCTGCGGCGGCGAATACTAGAACATATGTTCGAATGGACGGGAAGGAGGCGACACGTCAATGGCCTGCAGCTCAGTTATTGAGTGGACCGACGCAACGTGGAATCCAGTGACAGGATGTTCGAAAGTCAGTTCGGGCTGTCTGAACTGCTACGCCGAAAGGATGGCTAGACGCCTCAAAGCTATGGGTAATCCCAATTACGCTAACGGTTTTCGAGTATCGTTCCACGAGCACATGCTTGATCTTCCTCTGAGATGGAAGTCACCTAGGATGATCTTTGTCAACTCCATGGGCGATCTGTTCCACGAGGAGGTTCCCCTTTGGTTCATTCAACAGGTGTTCAGTGTTATGAACAAGGCTAGCTGGCATCGTTTCCAGGTGCTCACGAAGAGGTCAGAGCGCCTCGTCCAGCTCAGTCCTCATCTTGAGTGGACTCACAACATCTGGATAGGCGTCACCGTCGAAGACTCCGAGACCTTGCACAGAGTAAAGCATCTGGTGGCTGTGCCGGCACACACCAGATTCCTCTCGTGCGAGCCGCTGTTGAGTGCCCTTCCGAATCTAGATCTCACCGGCATCGACTGGGTCATCGTTGGCGGGGAGTCGGGACCCGGAGCTCGCCCGATGAACAAGGAATGGGTCTACGACATCAGAGAAGCATGCCTGCGCTGTGGCGTCCCGTTCTTTTTCAAGCAATGGGGAGGGACCAACAAGAAGAAAACCGGTCGGCTCCTCGACGGCCGCACATGGGATGAGGTGCCGGCAGTCTCTGCGCTGTAGCGTTTGGACGCGTTCATGGTTATCAGTCCATCAAGGAAGCGTACTGGTTGGAAGGACGCTCAGTTGTGATCTTGGCATGCAAGTCAGATCTACACAGGGATTCAGAACACGCCCACAAATCCCTAGCCAGTGTCTGCAGCATACGAGTCATCGCAAGCGACGGTCTGTCCTCTCCTTCGGAAATCTCGTCGAATGCCCCTACTCCCTGAAGCATATGTGAGGCTTGGCCAATGCGACGTCAGGCTGACTAGGCCTGCCGGGATTCGCTTAACCCGAGGAGCGCATCCGAGCCTCTCTTTATCCTGCGCGCCCAGCCACTCTTGGAACCACCCCTAGACCGGAAATGCCGCCAAATGGAGGAGATGAGAGTCGCCGTGTTAACAATAGCAAGCGGCTCTCAGATGAGACTAGGTACACAAGGGAGGTAAAGAGGGTGAAGAGGTCATGTGTGGTTAGCTTCCTGGTGATTCTTGGTCTGTTGTTTAGTCTGTCGGCATTTGCATCGGCTGAAGAGTACACTGTGGCAATGGTGGTCAAGGGCGCAGGAAACCCGTTCTTCGAGGCTTGTCGAAAGGGTGCAGTAGAGGCTGTTGCCGAGCTCGGCAACGTGAACTTCATCTTCCAGGCGCCCGACGTGCCCACTGCCGAGGGACAGATCGCCATGATCGACGCACTCATAGCGCAGCAGGTCGACGCGATTACCGTCAGCGCAAACGATCCTGATGCGCTCGTCCCTGTCCTTAGAAAGGCAATGAGCAGGGGCATTAAGGTTGTGGCATTTGACTCGGCTGTTGCACCTGCTGGGCGAGACCTGTTCCTCAACCAGTGCGATATGGAGCAGGTCGGGCGGATACAGGTCCAGCTGCTAGCAGAGATGATTGACTACACAGGAGAAATCGCTGTCCTCAGCGCCGCATCGACGATGGCAAACCAGAACACATGGATCGAATGGATGAAAGAGGAGCTCAAGCTTCCAAAGTATGAGAACATGAAGCTAGTATCAGTAGTCTACGGCGATGACCTCAGGGAGAAGAGCTACAACGAGGCTATCGGGCTCTTCCGCTCCTACCCGAACCTCAAGGGCATTATCGCACCAACGACAGTTGGTATTGCTGCAGCCGGGCGTGCGATTGAGGACCAGGGGTTGTCCGGGAAGGTGGCCCTCACTGGTCTGGGCCTGCCTAGCGAGATGGCGGAGTACATCCGCAATGGCACCTGCGCGGCAATGGCTCTCTGGAACCCAATCGATCTGGGCTACGTCTCGACCTACATGGCGTACGCGCTGCTAACTGGCGCCAGCAAGGGAGATCTTGGCGACGTGATCGACTGCGGCCGTATGGGTCAGATGGAGATCACCCAGGCAGCCGACGGCGGCAAGGAGATTGTGCTCGGCGCACCATTCGTGTTCGATGCCTCCAACATAGACGATTGGTATCAAGTGTACTAACCCGCGGTTCGGGAAGTGAGGGAAGCGGGTGACCGCTTCCCTCGTCCTTGTCCTTGAGAGGTGACTCGGCTGTGTCTGACTACATGCTGGAGCTGTGCGATGTCAGTAAGTCCTTTCCTGGGGTCAAGGCTCTCGATGGAGTGAGTTTCGCCCTGCGCCGGGGAGAGATCCACGCTCTGGTTGGCGAGAACGGCGCTGGGAAGTCGACTCTCATCAAGATCATCACAGGAGTGCATCGGCCTGATGGAGGAAGGATCGTACTCGACGGGGCAACGATTTCATTCGCTGATCCATTGAGCGCTCAGAAAAACGGCATCGCGGCGATCTATCAGGAACCAACCACGTTTCCTGACCTGTCTGCGGCTGAGAACATCTTCATGGGCCACCCGATCCTCGCGAAAGTGCTCCCCGGAGTGACGCGATTGCCCACCCGGGTGACTGGATTCCTCTCCCGAGTGGACTGGAAGGCGATGTACCGCGAAGCCTCAAGGCTGCTGGGCGAGCTCGAGGTGGATATCGATCCTCGGGCTCCGATGAAGACGCTGACTGTAGCTGAACGGCAGCTCGTCGAAGTTGCTAAGGCTCTGTCGCTTCGAGCCAGGGTATTGATCATGGATGAGCCCACATCTGCACTCACAGTAGAGGAGACGAAGAGGCTCTTCAAGATAATGAGGCAGCTGAGATCCGGTGGCACAGGGATTATCTTCATCTCCCATAGGCTCGACGAAGTCTTTGAGATATCTGATCGGATCACTGTGCTCCGCGATGGCCAGTTCATCGCCTCGCTTGACACCTCCGCCGCCACAGAGCAGCAAGTAATTCAACACATGGTCGGACGACACGTCGGCAGTCTGTATCCCAAGCAGGAGATTGAGCGCGGGGAAGCCGTG
>JAAYAB010000162.1 GCA_012719595.1 Bacillota bacterium | reverse complement strand
GGGGCGTGGGAGGCTGGCAACATGACCCAGATCGTGGGTAACGCGACTCATGCTTCCCCCAGTATCCTCCGGATCGGTCAGAAACCGTCAGCTCGATGGTGCAAACTGGAATGAGTCCAGGATGGTTGTTTCAGGAGGTGACGTAGTTGGCGTGCTTCTCGATCACTTCTTTCTACGCCAGCAAAATCGGCATGGCAAATTCGTGACCCCGCGCACCAAACCATTGTGGAACTAGACAGGGATGAGAGGCACCAGTGACGAGAGACACCCGTGGCGAGAGACAGCGGTCACGAGAGGCAGCAGTCACGAGAGCGGCAGTCACGAGAGACGGCAGTCACGAGGGCAGCAGTCATGAGAGACAGCAGTCACGAGGGCAGCAGCCATGAGAGACGGCAGTCACGAGAGGCAGCAGCCATGAGGGGCAGCAGTGACGAGAGGCAGCAGTCACGAGGAGCAGCAGTGACGGGAGATAGCCAGGAGGAGAAGAGTGCTCGGCAGAGAAGTAGTTGTGCGCTGCGATTTGTGGCACTACTGATATGTACAAGGGGATAGACGCCACATGAGAAAGCCGATACGCAAAGTCGTCATCCCTGCGGCTGGATTGGGGACACGGTTCCTGCCGGCGACAAAAGCCCAGCCAAAGGAGATGCTGCCCATAGTAGACAAGCCCTCCATTCAGTACATAGTCGAGGAGGCCGTAGCGTCCGGGATAGAGGACGTGCTGATCATCACGGGCAGAAACAAGAGGGCGATTGAGGATCACTTCGACGTCTCGTTTGAGCTTGAGGAGACTCTGAGGAGAAAGCACCAGGATGAGCTGTTGCAGCTGGTCCATGACATATCGGAGCTGGTGGACATCCACTACATCCGTCAAAAGGAGCCTCTCGGACTCGGACACGCCGTTTGGTGTGCGAGGAAGTTCATTGGAGACGAGCCGTTTGCCGTGATGCTGGGCGACGATCTGGTGTACAGCGCAGTGCCGGTCCTCAAGCAGATGGTGGACGTGTACGAGGAGTATGGCGGCAGCATCATCGGGGTCCAGCAGGTGCCTTTGGAGTCGACTCACAGATACGGAATCTGCGATGTCGAGCCTGCCTCTGGGTCCGAGGGTGCGACGCCGGCGGACCGCTCGAGCAGATCGAGTGAGCCTACAGTGCCCAAGTCCGAGAGCGCGCGGGTCTATAGGATCAGAGACCTGGTTGAGAAGCCCACGCCTGAGCAGGCACCACCCTCCAGGTTGGCGATCATGGGGCGTTACATCATCGAGCCTGAGGTGTTTGGGATTCTCGGGCGAACGGAGCCTGGTGCGGGATCCGAGATTCAGCTGACCGATGCCTTGCGCGAGCTAGCTAAGACCCGCGACATGTATGCGTATGTGTTCGAAGGTCGTCGGTACGACGTGGGAGACAAGCTTGGGTTCCTTGAGGCCACGGTGGAGTACGCGCTGAGGGACGAGGAGCTCGCCCCTGCCTTCGGCAGGTATCTGCGATCCGTGATGAAGACACTCGAGAAGTAGCCACCGATTGCGCAAGGCTAACGTGACCGCCGATTGCGCAAGGCCAACGTGGCCACCGATCGGGCAAATCCAACGAGACCGCCGCCTGGGCACAGCTCGCGGAACTGCACCCGGCGAGTAATCGACAAGACAACGAGACCCCGAGGAAGCTGTATGGCAGTACTCGGGGTCTTCGCGTGTTTTGCAGCCGACGTTAGCCGTGCTACTGGACCTTTTCTATGACTTCTTGTGACAGCACCCAACACGAGTCAACCAGGCCATGCAGCTCGAGCTTGAACCAGCCGTATCTGGTTGTGCTGCTCGGGATGGAGATCACTACATCCGTGTCTCCAGCGCCCATCTCTCTGGGACCGTATGTGTGAACGTGATTCCAGGGTGCGTCCTCAACTCCAAAGGGCATCCCGAAGATTTCGATCTTGAACTCGCCGGGTCCGCCCGCGTTTGTCACGATGCCGTGTATTCCATAGCTGTATTCCGGATCGTCGCAGCCAAAAGGCCAGAAGCATTCCTTTGTTTCCCTGATAGATAGGTTGGTCAACTCAAGGTCGAGTGGTAATGGATAACCTACGAAGTCAACGCTTTCCTTCGTGCTGAGATCAACCACTCTTGCCGCGGGCACGAAGTAATATCCGGCCTTGGCAGGGGTCACACTGACGGCGCCGTAAAGATCGACCTTGTTCCACTCCCCCGAATCATTTGTTTCGGCTGTGCCGAATCTGTCACCAAATCCCAGGACAACACCGCTCATTCCCGCACCTGTTTGATCCCTTACCACACCCGATACGTTGAACTTCACTTCTAAGGCGCCAAAGCAACCGGTAACCAGAAGCATGAGTGCGATCAACGCAGCCAACACTGATGCCGACCTGACGGTCATCATCTTTTCCACCTCCACGCTATTTCAGGTAGCTGACCCGCATAGTTATAGAACGATGGAGTGCATCTGCCCTAGTATTTGTTTACTGCAAGTCCCATCCATTTATGCATTGGAGTTGGTCTATAAGTGGATGTGGAACCAGAAGGAGGCGAATTTAGAAGGAAACGAATACCCAGCAGGCGTCTCGGCAACAATACTCACAGAACCGCGCTGGAAACTAGGCTGCTGTCGCGTATGTTGCCCTGCTTGCCATTCGGGTACGCCCGGCAACAGAAGGTTTGCTGATACCAGGAACCGGCGCGGAGAGAGAAAGAAGGAGGCTGGTACTCAATTAAGAGGCTAGTCATAGTGGGATTGGTGGTGGCGTTGGCGCTCAGCGCGCTGACTCTACCGGTGGCAGCAGGATGGGGGCAGAATGACGAGTCATCCTCTTCGCAGCTAGTGACCTCATTCTTGTCGGGGATCTTCATTAACTGGCAGAGGGCATACCGATCCGACAGTATCACGGGCTCGTTCGGCAATGCCCGTGGCATCATCACGGTTCAACAGGCTTCGGGTAACGGCAATATCGTACAGCACAACGGTAGGGTGTCGCTGCAAAGGAGTTCGGCCGTCGATCTCGCAGCCACCACAGCCGTGTACTGCGGAGGTCTGGAGCTCTCAGCCGATAGCTGGTGCAAAGATCTCTGGTTTAAGGCAGGACCGATAGTGGTTGACAAGGCCTGCGCGCCGAGAGCCGATCTCATCTGCGGGGCATTCAACGACGCCTGCGGCATCATAACGGTTCAGCAGGCTTCGGGCAATGCAAATACCCTTTCGTCCATAGGAAACGTGCTGGTGAGCACGGGTTGCTCCAGGTAGTGGGCCGACTGAGACACGGTTCCGATCATCGACTTCGATCGGCCGAGCTGATTAGTGTCTGGGCCTAGGCACAAGGGAATTGCCTGGTCGCTGGGGCGGGAGCGCGGTTGCTTCCGCCCTACTCTGCTAGTGAGACAACCGCACTCCCATGACGTATTGAAATCCGTTCTGATGACCACACTCTCTATGGACAGTCAGTACTTGCCAAAATGACGGAAGAGGTGGATCTCTTGAGAATACGACGGCTCGGGGCAGCCTCGTTCGCGGAAACCATGCTGTTGGCGGTCTTTGTGCTTGTGTTTGCGGTGGTCGGCCCTGGCAGCGTCAGCTCGGGTGCATCCACTTTGAGGATACAGAGCGGCCTCGGCGGACCGAAGCTCTCCGTTCAGGTGGACAGCCCGTCCGAACTCCAGTTCAGAGGAGTGGTGCTGGCCGAGCGGGACACAAGCTGCGCTGCGGCCTGTATCGCTACAGTTTTGACCCACTATTTCGACGAGCCAACCACCGAACAAGAGGCATTGACAGGTCTCTTTGCAGAACGGCTCAGAGCAGGCACTGGATTCTCGAGCGCTTTCTCGCTGCTCGACATCAAGAACGTGCTCGATCGGTGGGGATACCAGTCCTCTGGCCTGAGAGGGACCGTAGAATCACTTCGCCAGCAATCTCCGTTTCCCGCAATTCTGCTCATCGATATCGGGGATCATCCTCATTTCACCGTTCTCAGAGCAATGAGTGACGAAGAGGTGTTTCTTGCTGATCCGATCTTCGGAAACATCGCTGCGGAGATCAGCGAGTTTGAACAGAGATGGAACGGAGTGCTGCTTGCCTTTGACCAGTTGATCGCAGACGAACAGAGCAATCATCAGTTGGACGATATCTTGTTGGATCTCAAACCGCCAGGTATCCCCAGTTACACGAGTGTGAAGCGAATGCTCGAGGCTGGGTTTTCTTTAGATCTGAGAGGACCCAATGAGTTCTAGGTGCTGACTGGTCCCCAGCAATACGCACGCACGTGTATCGCCGTGTATCAACAAGCATCGCAAGGAGGTAGGCTGCCATGGGAATCAAGTCTTGCAAGACCGCGCTGCTGGTGCTTGCACTCTCAATTCTGGCTCTCGCTATGCTCTCCTTTGGAGGACAGGCGTCGGGCGCCGGCTGGGATGCTCTGTCGGATGATGAGCTGACGACAATCGCGGCCATGGGATCGCAAGGCCTGCACATCGGCCCAGATAGCTTTGGAGGACTCAGGTTCGTTTACTGCGGCATCACCGAGGGTTCATTCGCAAACGCCAAAGGGATCGTCACAGTGGTTCAGGTACCGGGAGACCTCAATGATGTCTATGTTCCCGTGTTTGTGAACATATTCGTGTACCTGGTGCAGGTGCAATCAGGAGCGTCGATCAACTTCAACATCAATTTGCCGCCGTGCAATCTGGGCGCCCAGTGAAGTCTGTCATGGAGTTGCAAGCCAAGTCCTGACACGGGTTCTGAGGCATGCAGGGGAATAGGAGCGCGCACGCGCGCTTCCCGCACACGAAAAGCGGGAGCAAGGAGGGAAGTGGAGTGAAGAAGACAGCAGTACGGCTGTCGAAGATGGCTGTGGTGGCGACAGCTTTGATCCTTTCGCTGCTGTCTGTGCTCCCAGTGTCGGCCCAGGAACAGGAGGAGCCGACAGTGATCGAGCCCAGGCAGGCTGAACTGGAGCTGCAACTGACATATGCGCATTCGTCGAGCAACAAGCTACACGTGCACGGATACAGCATTTTCGACGCCATCATCATCGGCGAGTTGCAAATACACAAGGTCAAGCGGGATATTCTCATACCGTCTCTCGTACTCAGGCTGGGACTGTCCGAAAAGACGGCGCTGGAGGTGTTGGTGCCCTTCAGCTACAGAAGGGACGACATCCTCAAGACGACGCACATGACTGATGATGGACAGCCGACCCGGCAGGTTTTGGACGCGTCAGGGATAGGCGATGTGGAGGTAGTTCTCAGTCACGGAGGCGTTGTAGGATCCGCGAAGGTGCCAGTGGTCTCTACGTTGGCACTGAAGACTCCGACAGGACTTAGCCCATACGACGCTCCAGAAGATAGGGTAGCACTTGGAACAGGACACTGGGGCGCAAGGCTGGGCTTCACTACGACTAAGGTGCTCGATCCTCTCGTGTTATTTGGGACTGTGAGCTATACGTGGAACTTCTCGAGGGAGCTAGATGGATATGGCTTGATCGACCCAGGCGACTCCTTTGGCTACTCTGTGGGAGCTGCATACGCAGTGACGCCCAGGCTCTCGATTAGCACCAGATTGGAACAGCAGTTTACATCGCCAACCACCAGGAATGAGGTCTTCGAGCCCGGCACTGAGTCGACAACAGCCTCCTTCTATGTTGGTGCGAGCTACGAGTTGAAGTCCGGCATCACGCTCGACGTATCGGTCGGACTGGGACTCACTGAGGACTCGCCTGACTTCACACTGAATCTCACTCGTGTGCTTTACCGCTTCTAGACAACGCAGGTGAGGGTCGCAAGGATAGATGCATGTGAGCGCAGGCAGTCTCACAGCACCTGTCCTTTTTGTTTAGGAGGATTTCTGCTGAGAGCATAGAAAACCAGGCATAGAGTTCGGCATGCTCGTGTCTCGTCATGGATTGATTGGGGTGTAGGTAGTGCCTGGTCCAGACCTTACACTGGGCGACAAAGTGGCTCTTGTGCTGAGAGGATTGTGCAACCAAGCTGATATCGAGCACATCTGCAACGAGCACAACATCGACCCCGACTCATTTGAACGGTGGTGCCAGGCGTTTCTTGCAGGCGGCACTGAGAAGCTGGATATAACAATCAGAGCCGAAGAACTGGCCGGTGCAGGCAGTTATGTTGATGCCACCCTGGATTACTCCCTCGCAAACTTCATGCTCCTAGGCACTCTAGCCAAACTCATCACAGTCCTCAACCAGAGGGATTCCTACACCAAGAACCACTCCGATGCAGTCGCCCAGTATTGCATAGAGATCGGCAAACAGCTGGAGCTGGACAGCGACACTATGCAGACGCTGTATGTCGCAGGAACCCTTCACGATATAGGAAAGATAAGCGTCCCCGATCATATACTTAACAAGACAGAACCGCTCACCGACGAAGAAGCGAAGTACATGAAGGAGCACCCCCGGCTTGCCATCGAGCTTATTGGCTGGGAAGGAAGCTTGAGAGGCATCGCCGAAGCGGTGTATCACCATCATGAGCATTTCGACGGAAGCGGGTATCCTGAGGGGCTCGCCGGTGAAGAAATACCCTTGCTGGCGCGCATACTCGCGGTAGCGGATGCGTTCTCAGCAATGACGACCGACCGTCCATATCGGCCTGGGATGAACCACGTCGATGCTGCAGGAGAGCTGCTAGACAAGGCCGGAACACAGTTTGATCCAAGCATAGTCGAGATCTTCATTCGAAAAGTGTTAAGGATCCCGCCAAACGAGCCCCACGACAGGAGTTGACGCCCCCTTTGCCTTCGGACTTGGTCAAGGTGTTTCGAGATGAGCTGTGGGTGGTTCTCACAGCCGCCCTTCCAGTCGCTGAGCTGCGCGCTGCGATCCCGCTGGCGCACAGTCTCGGCATGAGTGCGGCGAAAGCATTCTGGCTGTCGGTAGTTGGGAACATACTGCCCATACCTTTTGTCCTTGCCGCCCTATGGCACTATGACAGGCAGCTTCGACAGTTGCCCATTCTGGGCAAGATCCTGGACTGGTCTATGCGCAGAGCCATGAAGCAGCAACGCAATGTAGAGCGATATGGCGCTGTGGCGCTCGCACTGTTCGTGGCCATTCCATTGCCGTCGACCGGCGCATGGACAGGTGCGATAGCTGCATTTCTCTTCGGAATCGGGTCGCGATACGCCCTGCCGGCTATCGCAGCGGGCGTTCTGCTCGCAGGCCTGATCGTCACCATACTGACTCAGGGGATTTCAGCGATCCTGCCCTGACGTCACCGTTCATCTCCTCACTGCACTGACATCGTCGTTCATCACTGCGCTGACATCGTCGTTCATCACTGCGCTGACATCGTCGTTCATCTCCTATCTGCTATCTGCACTCAATTTCAGCTGTGTTCGGTTAAGGAACAAGGAATTCTAGCGTGCTTCGTCAAACGGACAAGCTGTCTGACATCGAACGGTATGACGTGAGTTGGGGATCGGATCGGTGTCTCTCGAGTGCGCGGGCGCAGAGGTCTCGCTGTCCAAGCGGAACCGCCGCAGCTGCGTTCGGCGCACGAATCGTGTACGAGGAGGGGGTTAGCAAGTGAGGGGTGCGGGCACAAGGAGGGCTTCATTCGTCGCGGCTGTTGTAGTCTCTGCCCTGATGATGTTGTCGTCGGTCTCATTCGCTGACGTGGATCTGAGGGTTGATTGGAGATCGGGCGACGACGCTGTAAGCCAGACGGTATACAGTGTCTTCTCTGGCTGGGCAGGAATATCACTTCAGGACTTGTTGAGCGAAAGCCTGCTGTTGAGGGTCTCCTTGCACAACAGCGGTTCCACGCGGGAGAAGATCCGCCTTGAGCTGGGGTTCGAGGTGGACTTTGACAACCCGAGTTACGCCGACATAGCAGGTGCGGGACTGCTGTTTGAGGAGATGGTCATACCCGCTGGCACGACTCTCACACTCGATGCGACGTCGGTGGACATCGATGTGGACCAGCTGGTCAGAGATCTAGACCAGGCACTTGTCGACTATGGAGCAGGAAGGGATCCGCAACTCCCTGAGTACCTCGCTGATCTCACCTCTGAGGATTTTCTCTCGGGCGGCTGGCCGAGTGTTGCACAGGTCTATGGCCCCGAGCTCGATGAAGACCAGTTGAGGGCACTGGGCATATCAGTGGTCGGAGAGGTCCTAAAGACCAGGCAGCTGCCTTCCGGCACCTACAAAACCACTGTGGTGCTGCATCGTGATGTACAGGGCACTTGGATCCAAGCTGACCTGACTTCACTATGGACCGTTGTAAAGACCTCAGAAGATATAAAGGTTGTTTCCCCAATTGAGGGACAGCTGGTTGCGGATGGGATGCCGACATTCGAATGGAGTGTCCCGAAAGAGCTGATCGGCAAGGCTGACATCGTGTTCGAGATCACAGTGAAGCCGGTCGGCGGCACACAGGAAGTGCTCGTGGGGACTCTCGACCTGTCGCAGGTGTCCGCACTGGGGTCAGCGAGGCTCGAATACTCCGATCACCTCGAGCCATTGGATGGCGGCAGCTACACATGGACTCTGACAGCCATAGACAGGGCCAAGTCCAGTGCTCTGGGGACTGAGCGTGTGTTGTTTGGGGTTCCGATCTCGACTGGATTCCGCGTGAATGCCGCGCCTCAGGTCGCGATCAGCAACAGCTATGTTGTGCACGGGAGCACAGGCGATTCCATCCTTGAGGGCGACACGGTCACATTCACCGGTGCGGCTTCAGACAGCGAAGACGGGGTAATCCCTCCAGCGAGCCTGGTTTGGAGCATCGACGGCGACCGAGTGGCAACCGGTGCCTCATTGACCCACAGATTCGATGCTCCCGGCATGTACACGCTTGAGCTGGCGGCAGTCGACAGCCTGGGCTCCGAGGGAATGGATACTCTCGATATCGTAGTACGAGAGAACAGCCCGCCGACCATCGACTGGTTCAGCCCAGAGTCGGATGTTGAGGTTGAAGAGGGCGATGTTGTCACGTTCCGGGCGCGGGCCAGCGACCCGGACAGGCCCGGGCAGGCGGGCATTACATATGTGTGGTCTGTCGGCGGTATTGACTACGGGTTCAGCCCGCAGTTCTCGTTTGCGTTCGTCGCGTCGCACGGATTCGGCGCAAGCGATACGCCCTACGCAGTCAGTCTCACCGTGTATGACGGTTCAGGGGCTTCCGCAACTCGTGACGTCCTGGTGACCGTCACGGGGCGCACGGAAGCGGGTGGAATCCCTGGGACACCTCGTGGAGACGAGGATGAGCTGATCAGGGAAATCATCGACCTGACGGAGGGCGGTGAGTTCGGAAGAAGCCTCGGTCAGGAGCTCTTTGGCTTCATCCCGTCCTTTGCAGGCATGGCAGTCGTCACCGATGCTGACTCGGCAGGCGAGTCTGGCGATGGCACAGGCTCCTGGACAGTCATCTACGTGTCGTCGCCGTGCGACGGCGAGATAAGGTACGCCACGGAGATGATACCGTTCATCGCTTCTGCGGACGTCGTGTGGGCTCTCGACGACCCAGGCAACGTCATAGGAAGGGGAAGGCACTTCCAGAGACTCGAGCCCGGCGATCACGTGGTCTACGTCCTGCAGCCGTTGTCCTCCGGGCAGACCAGGACAGTAGCTGAGATCTATGTTCCGGTCGACGACGAACCTGAGTCTGTGGCCGCTGTTGGAATGATGAAGGTGCAATCGGCAGAGGATGCGGTGTACGTCGGAACGCCAAGTCACGCGGCAGGAACCTCCGGCCTCTACTGGGAGAGGCCCGCGACGCCGGGCATGAGACTGTCGCTCATGCAGAGGGTGCGGACAGAGGGTGAGGCTTATGTGGACATCGTCTATGATGACGGTTTCGTCGTCAGCGTGCCTCTGATGGAGAATCCGCACATTATTGACCCGCTCGAAGCCGGTCTCCTGGGAGGTGCGCTGTAATATGAAGAGTTCATTCAGCTCAAAGGCACTTCGGTGTGTCTGTGCGCTCGCGCTGATTATGCTGGTAGCGCCTGTGGCTCTTGCCGCAGATGCGACCCCGCCAGTGATCACTCATACACCGGTGACTACAGGACTCGAGGGACGCAGCATCGTGGTACGCGCAACCATCACAGACGATACCGATGTGTCTGCTGCATACGTGTACTTCAAACCGGTAGGGACCGATACGTTCCTCTTCGTGGCTATGGCGCAAGGCACCGGGTCCTACGTGGGTCAGATACCGGCCAGGTATGTGATCCCCGGCACGCTGGAGTACTACCTCACGGCGGTTGATTCCAACGCGAATGTGGCGACGCTCAAAGACAGCTCAGGAGACCCCTTCAAGATAGACGTGGCCTCTGTGGCCGATGTTGAGCCGCAGGCTACCTTAATCTACCCTGTAGGGGTCGTGACTCAGCCTACGGGAGTGGTCATCTCCATTCGGCTGAACGAGGCATTCGTGCGTGCTGACAAGGGGCTTTTCACAGTCATGTTCGATGGCAAGGATGTGACAGACGCGTGCACCATCACGCGGTCGTCGATCACGTACGCCGTACCGGGATCGCTGGCTACTGGGAAATACGATGTCCGGGTCAGTGTCGCGGACGTCAACGGCAAACCGTACTCCGCTCTGTTCACAGTTATGGCTGACATCGAGAAGCGGGCAGTCGCCGCCAAACCGATCTCAGGCAGCGTTTCAGCGCACTATACCTACGACTTGCAGACCAACGCTGGCTCGGCGTATGCCCGGATCAACGCACTTGGCGAACTGGGTCCGTTCTCCGCGCAGGCAAGCATCCGTACGGATGATCCGGTGTTTACGGGTGTTCCTGGACAGAGCAAGAGCCATCTCCACATCGGGTACAGGTCGCGGCTTCTCGATCTCGATCTTATCGACACGAATGTCACTCTGTCGGATCTGACCGCATACCGCTACTCGATAAGGGGTGCTGCCGGCACGTTGAAGCTGGGCCCGTTCAGTTTCCAGAGTGCGTACGGCATATCTAGGCAGGCTGTACCTGGTCAATCCTACGAGAGACGCCTTCTGGGCACCCGCAGCGCCACGAATCTGTTCGGTGTGTTGCAGACAGGCCTCAACCTCGTACAGGTGTCCGATCAAGCGGTCGATGCTGCGGGAAATCCATCGCTGATTAGTGGAGTCTCAGCGGTGCAGTCGTACACCGCGAGTCTGGACGCGCAGTTGAGTCTGTTTGGCGCATCGCTTAGCATGGAAGTCGCGTCCAATGCCTCGTTTAGCGGCGTTCAGGACAGAATGAACTGGAGGCAGGCGCTGACCGACGCGGGTGTGCCGAATGCTGACCAGTACGCGAGAGTCCTGGAGGTACTGCTGCCGATTCCCGACTACTACCTGTTGAAGCAAGTCATCGACGCGGTGGGAGCCGGGGACCCGATCCCGCCAGGATTCAGCCTAGGGAATATTGTGTTGCCGGTCATTGATACTGCCCTCAGGGCCCGAGTTGAGATCCCGATCGCAGCAGCCAAGTTTAGTGCAGACTACTTCTGGGTGGGACAGAGGTTCCAGCCCCTGGCTGTTCCCGTGAATGCGGGATACAGGGGATATGAAGTCAAGCTCTCCGACCTGTCGATCGGAGGAATTGCGAAGCTGTCACTGGCTGTCGGTTCAAAGGTGGATAAGGTAGAGTCGCCGTTCATCACTCCTGCAACCGCGGCCGGACTCCTCGGCAATCTGGGAATTGGATCGGACCCGGTGTCCCAAGCCCTGGCCAATCTGCTGCTGTCGAACATCGGCTCGAACGCAGGATCAGATCAGGCGATCCACAACACGTTGGGTGCGTCCATAATCGCGACGCCGCCGGGCCTGCCCACTGTTCGCTTTGACTACGGCTTGACCAAGAGGGACGACTATATCACAGGATCCCCTGAGTTCGACGAGACCAGCTATGCCGTAAGCGTAGAAGGCATAGGGTACACCGTCGCAGGGACTCGCGGCACCTTGGGGCTTGGGTTCAAGCATAGTCAGGGAACCGACTTGGCTCTCCACACCGATTCGCAGATAGGAACGACCTTCTCTGTAAAGACCACGCTGCCGCTGCAGGTTGTCAAGGTGTCGGCCAAGGCCTCGATCGGGAGCACCGTTTCGCTCAAGAATGAAGCCGACCCGAGAGACGATGTCACCCTTGCGACCCGAGCCCTGGAGGTCAAGTTGTCGCGGGCGTTCGGGAAGCTGTCGCTCTCGACGACAGCCAAGTATGCTACCCGTGACAACGGATTGCCGGGCGGCCCAGGTGCTGTCGGCGTGACAAGTCTCTCGATCGCCTTTGCGGGACAGTATTCGCTGGGCAAGGCTGGGACCATAGAGATTCAGGTCCGAACGGTCGACTACAAGGATCGGATCGATGCTACGAAGGACAAGCAGGCTACGACAGTGAGTGCCTCATACAGACTGGCGTTCTAGCAGGCAGGCTGATGCTTTGGCCAAGAGGCTGATGCTTTGGCTGACAGGCCGATGCTTTGGCGG
>JAAYAB010000161.1 GCA_012719595.1 Bacillota bacterium | reverse complement strand
GCAGAAGGCTACCAGCTTGGCTCTATCTCTGTATGTGTCTGCGAGCGCCTGGTAGTAGAATCGAGACCTTCCGCCCAGCCCAACTATTGCGTATCTTTTGACATCTGTTTCAGACATTGCAGTTCCTCCCTGCTCCGGTCAATTTCTATTGTAAGGCACCGAAAGGGAGGGCGTCTCCACGGTTCTTGCTACAAACGATCAGAGTCAACATTTTTTGCGTACAGTGGGTGGCTGCCCTGCCCTGCGCCTGCCTGGCGGGCGGGCGTCCCTCTGACCTGCCGCACACATGACCGTCCGGCCAGCCATCCGGGCGCGCCAACCGCCCGGTCTTGCAGGCGCACCGCTGGCTTTCAGCCGACGCCGTTTTCGCTTCCCATATCGATCTATCTTGTGCTAGGATATCTGTGAAAGGGGACATCTGGTATGCAGGTCGGGACATCTGGTATGCAGGTGTATGAATACGTATTCAGGATCGAGAGAAAGAAGCAGACTGAACCATATACCATGGCTCAGAAGCACTTTCACGGTCACTACGAGATCTACTACCTGGTATCCGGAGAGAGGATCTATCTCCTCGAAGACCGCATCTGTCATGTCCACCAGGGTGACCTCGTGCTCATACCGAGGCGCAGCATCCACATGACCACTGATGCAGGAACCGACTCGCATGAGAGATACGTAGTCTACTTCAAGGAGGAGTATCTCCACGACATCCTGCCGCAGTCCAAGGTAGCGGCGCTGACGAGACAACTTGGCGGCGACGCAAAGGTAGTGAGCCTCAGGGCTTCAGACCAGGACTTCGTCGAGAGGCTGCTCGCAAAGATGCTGTACGAGGAGCAGAATCCTCTGAATCACAGGAAGCTGTACCAGAAGCTCCTCCTTACCGAGCTGTTGATATTCATCGACCGCCTCGAGATTCCCCGCCAGAGAGAGAACCTTGGCGACCTTAGCTCCGTGCACGGCAAGGCCCACAGGATTGCTCGGTTCATCCGCGAGAACTACAACAGGCCACTATCTCTGGCTTCCATCTCAGAGCAGTTTTACATCAGCCCGTGGTACCTCAGCAGAATCTTCAGGCAAGCCACAGGAATGAGACTGACAGAATACCTTAACAACGTGCGAATCAAGGAAGCTCAAAGCCTGCTCAGAGACTCACCGATGACAGTGGCCGAGATTGCTGCGCACGTAGGATATGGCAGTCAGACACACTTCGGCAGGATCTTCAGGCGGATCATGGGCAATTCTCCCCTAGAGTACCGCAAGCAGAGCAGGAGGACTGGGTAGAACCGTCTCTAGGAGGCTAAGCATGAGCTGGACAACCATAGTGAGACTACTCGGATCGCTAGGACACACTGTCCTGGTGGCAGTATTAGGATTTGCTGCACTGTTCATTGCGTACCTTGTCGCCGATCCGAACAGCGGCGCTCCATTGGAGGGTGCGATCTGGGCTGTTCTATATGCGGTGCTCATTTACGGACTCGTGTATGTCTTCCAAGTACGAGTGGCCAAGAAACCCTTAGCGCCTACCGGCCTCTTCCACTGGCCTGTGCGATCCGCCGTCGTCGGAATCGGCCTTGCTATCCTGGTCTTCGGTGCCATACTCGCAGCCAACCTGGCAACCGGTTCGTTGCGCTACACAGGGTCGATCACGGCTTCCGAGGGAGGAACCGATCCCGTCATTCTGCTCCTGACTGGATGCGTCGTCTGCCTAGGCATCGCGATCGGAGAGGAGCTCCTGTTCCGGGGCTACCTGTTCGAATACCTCAAGGGGCAGCACGGCGTGGCGGGCGCTGCAATCATCTCCTCCGTGGTATTCTCATTGACGCACGTAATGGACGGTGATCGCAGCGCACTCGAGTTGTTCAACATCATAGTCATCGGGCTAGCGTTCGTGCTATTGCGCCTCCAAACGGGCAGCCTGTGGGTACCCATCGGATTCCACTGGGCGTGGAACTGGTTCGATATGTACCTCGCCACCGTAGGTGACGAGGGCGTGCTGCGATTCACTGCCACCAAGGGCAGTGCAGGGCCGGAAAGCGACCTGTTGACTACGGCTGCATTTGCTATCCTGGCCGCCGTCTTCTCGGTGGGTATCATAAGAGGCGAGCGGCTGCGGCCGAGAGGCTCCGGACTGGTTGAGGAGCGCCTGTGGCAGCGAGGCTCCGTACTCGCTGTGGCAGTCTGGCTGATCATTGCCGCGGCCGCGCTGGGCGGTCCCGCGCTCTATCGTGATCAGTCGTACCAAGTGGCTGCAACAGATCCTGCGAAGCTTCAGGATCTCGAGATACTCTCTGCTGACGAAGCCATTCTGCCGTCAGCAGAGCTTGCTGCCACGCACGTGCGCGCACCCCTGGCGTGGCGGCGAGCGACGGGAAACGGAACTGTGGTCCTGGAATTGGTCGTATCAGGCGATGAACTAGCGGCATCAGGTGATGGATTGGTTGCATCGGGCGATAGCGAGCCCTTGATCGCCTCTGGCGGCGACACAGCCGAAGGTCGGGACACCGGCTCAGGCCGGGATACGCTAGCCTCGATCGCACCTGATGCTGTACACTTCAGGCAAGTCGTAGACGGACGTGCGGCTATCCAGGTTCGCGAAGACGTTGACATAGTGGCACTGCCCGATGCTGCTCTATGGGAGGAGTCGGCACTGGTAGATCAGGTGCAGCAACTCGTCCAGTCGGGTAAGGCTGTCTTCGCAGGCGTTGAGGGCGATCGGGCCCTGCCATCGACCACTCGGCGGCGCCTTGCGCAAATCGGTGCCATTACAGTGGGCAGCAGTGACCTCGCAGGCATTGTGGTTGACCCATTGGCGTTGGAGTCGCCGGCCGATGCCTACGCGCCTGTCGGCACGAACTCACGCCAAGCTGCTGTCGTTGTGGCTGCGGGAGTGGCAGCTCTGTCGATGGAGGCACAGGCGGATGATTCTCAAACACGCTCCCTGAGGGAGCGGCTCATTGACGGAGCCATAACTCGGTGGCAGGTTGTGGACGTGCGCACCGGCGACGTTGACGAGCAGCTCTTCGAGGTCGACATCAACGGTTCGTACCTAGCCGTGCAATCCCGGGCCCAGCGCCCAGTCGTGTACCGGTCAATCGACGCTGCGCGGTCGGTAGGAGTCGATCTGCCGGTGGAATGGGATGTGAATGCTCTCCACGTGGAACCCGCATGGCAGGTGGCTACGGGCCAGGATGTGAGAGTGGCAGTCATAGCAGAAGGATTCGCGCACCAACGACCGAGTCTGCAGGACCGAGTAGTGGCGCAGAGTGGCTTCTGCCCCGGACCCTGGGATTCCTACCGCTCGCCGCAGGGCACGAGCACAGCTGAGACAGTGGCGCGTATTGCGCCGGACGCTGAACTCATCATTACGCTTGTAGAGGAAGGCGACCACACGGGGCGCTTCCCTTCAGCTGTGCTATGGGCCGTGCAGAACGAGGCTCACGTGATCGTGATTCCGTTTGGGCCTGAGATGAACTCAGCGACAGCGAACCAGGCCATAGATTTCGCTGTAAGCAACGGCACCGTGGTCATATGGCCGGCGTATACGGGTAACAACCGAGCGGTGATTCGCCCAGCGGTGCCAGGGACCAAGCCCGCAGTCGTGCCCGGGGTCGAGCTCAGGATCGAGTCGGGAGTAGGGTCCGGAACCACGCTAGGAGTCGAACACATCCCAGGCGACTTGCGCGTATCAGGGCTTCCCTACATGAGCTGGGAGTTTCCGCTCACAGGAGTGGGCTACACTCCTGAGATCTCCGGACAAATAGCAGGACTAACCGCCCTAGCTCTCGAGGTGGCGCCCAACTTGGACGGCCCCCGAGTCCTAGACCTGTTGACCGCGACCGGTAGCCAGGTAGGCGACCTCGTGGTACCCGACGCCCTTCAGCTGGTTCTCGCGGCTGAAAGCCTAAGCGACTGAAGGCGCTCACTCAGCCCACTCGAAGTCGTACTCGACTATCCTACCTCGCCAATATGGGCTTCGTCCTTCCTGCAGAATCCACGCAATCTCTCCGCTGGTCGGGACGAGCATTCCTCCGTGCGATTCATACTGGCTCCATGTCCCTTTCCACGGAGTCGGCACTATCTT
>JAAYAB010000160.1 GCA_012719595.1 Bacillota bacterium | reverse complement strand
TGGGGGTACCCAGTACTTGTTGTTTCTGTAGAGCCAGAAGGGAACCTTGATGAATCTCTTGAGGCCCCGGGAGTCTTCTACTCGGGTGATCTCTACCACTAGACAGTCCTCCTGTGCTCGAGAATCGCAATCGACGGGAAGGGTCCAGTCTTTCGCGTACGAGTTCGTCGAATCGGTGCTGTTCTCCTGCTATATCGTGATTTTGGCGCGTCGACGGTGTTTGCGGTCCGACCAGCTTTTGGCTGCTAGGGATACCCGATATGCGCTGTAATCATCGGCGAATACCTGATATACTCAGTAGAGAGGAAGTCCGTGAAAACTGGGCAGGAGGCCCAAGGGAGCCTTAGACATTCCAAGCGAACTACCGAGACCGCCTAGAGGAGCAGAGGTGCTGAGACTATGCAGACCGGATTGAGGCGTGAACCTGATTTCTCGCAGTTCCTAAAGGCGCTGAAGAGGGAAGGCAGGCCCTCCTATCTCCCCTTCTACGAGCACCTGGCGAGCCCGAGGTTCATCGCCAGAGCGACCAATACGCCCTATAACAGGATGCCGCCCGACTCTGAGGAGGCGCTGCGGATCTATGTGGACTTCTGGCTGCAGATGGGATACGACTGCATTCCCCTGGAGAGGCCGCTGCGCTGCCCACTGTCGAGGCCAGAAGGTCCAGCGGCAGCTACTTTGGGTAGCGAAAGCCAGGTAGTGATCAGGAATCGCGATGACTTCGAGCGGTATCCCTGGCCCGATGAGTCTGATCCCGTGGACTTCAGGGCCTTCGAACTGATAGCCAAGATGCTCCCGGACGGCGTGAAGATCGTAGGTGGAGTCTCGATGGGACCCTATGAATGGGCTTCTACCATGCTCGGCCTTGTTGGCATGTCATATCTTCTGGTCGACGATCTAGAGCTGGTGGAAATGGTGTTCGAGAAGATAGGATCCCTACACGTGGCAGCCAACAGGATCCTGACCGGCATGGAACGGATCGGCGCGCACCGTCAGGGCGACGACCTTGGGTTCTACTCTGCCACCTTCCTGCCGCCTGAGCTGCTGCGCAAGCTGGTCTTCCCGACCTACCGGGCGATGGCGGACATAGCCCATGCCGCCGGTCGGCCGTTCATACTTCATTCTTGCGGCAATCTGGAGCTGGTGTATGAGGATCTGATTGAGTGCGGCATAGATGCCAAGCACTCGTTTGAAGACAAAATCCTGCCGGTCGCCGAGTTCAAGAGGCGCTACGGGCAGCGGATCACTCCTTTGGGAGGCCTGGACGTAGATTTCATCTGCCGCCAGTCGGAGGAGGAGATACGCGCCTACACGATCGCACTGATCGAGAGCTGCTTTGAGGACGGTTTCTGGGCTCTCGGAACCGGCAACTCCCTCACAGACTACATGCCGGTCGAAAACTACCTCACTGTTCTCAGGACGGGGATCGAAGTCTGCGGGTAGCAAAGGTTTGCGGGCAGTGCCGGCCGGGCCGGCGGCGCTTGCCTCGCGGGCAGTGCCTGCCTGGCGGAGGGTTCTGAGTCTGACGGGCAGCGCTGGCCCGGCGGCGAGCGCAGGCCAGCGGGCAGCACCCGCCTGCGGAGGACCGCGCTTCACCGGCGGTGTCGAGACCGATTGCGACCGGCGGACTCCTCTGTTCGGAGCCGAAAAGGGTCCTTGGCGTCCCGGCAGGCAGCGCGATGATTGTATGTACGGGATCTGCCTAGAATAGCGGCGCTCTGCGCGAGCGCTCCCTCGGGAGGAAGACAATGCAACGCAGCGGCCTCGAGCGGGCATGCGTGAACGCAGACAAACCGGTTGCGACCCATCTGAAGCTACTGCTGCGATATCTGAGACCTCAGACCGGCCGAGTGGCACTTCTCTCGCTGCTGCTGGCTGCAGGAGTGGCTCTGCAGCTGGTTAATCCTCAGATCGTGCGTTTCTTCATCGACACTGCTGTGTCCGGCGGCGAATCGCGATCGCTGACTCAAGCAGCTCTTCTGTTCATCGGCATAGCTCTGTCAGTGCAACTCGTCTCAGTCTTGACCACATACATAGGGGAGAACGTCGCGTGGAGCGCAACGAACGCACTCCGCAGAGATCTGACGCTTCACTGCCTGTCGCTTGATATGAGCTTCCACAAGGATCACCGCGCCGGAGAGCTGATCGAACGAATCGACGGCGACGCGTCGGCGCTTTCCAACTTCTTCACCAAACTGGTAGTCATGGTCCTTGCCAACGCCCTTCTGATAGCAGGAATGCTGGCTCTGCTTTTTCGAGAGGATTGGCGCGTGGGCGTCGCTCTGTCCGCATTCGCAGCCATGGCGGTCGCCTCGCTTCTGTGCGTCGAGTCACTGGCCGTTCCGTTCTGGGTCAAGGTGAGGGAGATCAGGGCGGAGTTCTTCGGATTCGTTGGCGAGCACGTATCAGGTGCTGCTGATATCAGCTCAAATGGCGCCGTTCCGCACGTGATGAGAAGGTTCTACGAACTACTCCGCAGTTGGTTGCCGAAGCGACTGCAGGCTGACCTCGTCGGCTATTCTATGTGGATGACTTCCTTGGCCGTATTCGCCATCGGTCATGCGATAGCTTTTGGCGTGTCAGGGTATCTCTGGTCACGAGGTGCCATCACGATCGGGACTGCATACCTAATCTTTCACTACACAAACCTCCTCCAGGGGCCCGTTCATCAGATACGCAGTCAGCTGGAGGATCTCCAGAAAGCAACTGCAAGCATAAAGCGCATGCAAGAGCTGCTGTCTCTCAGGCCGGCTACCAAGGATGGAGTAGGACCTCCTCTCTCGCCCGGACAGCTCTCTCTGCAGTTTGACTCTGTGTCATTCGCCTATGACGGCGACCAGCAGGTTCTGCACGATGTGACTATTTCAGTGCCGGCTGGGGAAGTCGTCGGAGTGCTCGGCCGAACCGGAAGCGGCAAGACTACTCTGGCCAGGCTTTTGGCCAGATTCTACGAGCCGTCGTCTGGGAGGATCATGCTTGGGGGAAGAGACATCAGTTCCGTTCCCATCAACAACCTTAGGCAGAGAGTCGGGTTCGTCACCCAGGACGTTCAGGTGTTCAAAGCGACTCTTAGGGAAAACGTCAGGTTGTTCGACCAGTCGGTGACGGACGAACAGGTCACTGAAGCGTTGGGCACTGTAGGCCTCGGCGAATGGCTGCGTCTGCTTCCAATGGGACTGGATACAGTCATGGAGCGAGACGGATCGGGACTGTCGGCAGGCGAAGCGCAGTTGCTGGCGCTGTCCAGAGTGTTTCTGCGAGACCCAGGGCTCGTCGTTCTCGATGAAGCATCGTCGAGGATCGACCCGGCCACCGAGCGGCTCCTTCAGAAGGCGATCGACCGGCTCCTGTCAGGACGGACTGGGTTCATCATAGCCCACCGCTTCAGCACTCTGGACAGAGCTGATTGGATTCTCATCTTGGAAGACGGGCGGGTCTGTGAATTCGGCCGCAGGGAGTCTCTTGCAGGAGATCCTCACTCTCGATACAGCCGTCTACTCAGGGCCGGAATAGAGGAGGTGCTGAGGTGAGACCGTACGCGCTGATGTGGCGGATGGTGCTCTATAGGCCGTGGCTGTATATGGCGAATCTGATCGCATGGACTCTGATCCACGTATTTCCGGTTGTTCCAGGGCTTCTGGTCAAGGAGTTCTTCGACACGCTTGCAGGCACCTCTGAGCTCGGCGTCGGTGTATCAGGACTCGCGGCCCTCGTGATCGCAGTTGCGGTCGCGCGCATCGCAAACATCTACGTCGGCGCGAGGTTAGACAACCTCCACAGGTTCACCATGAGCGCCCTGCTTCGCAGAAACATGATGGAAGACCTGCTCCGCCACCCTGCTTTAGGTTCAGCCGCCAGGTCTCAGGGTGAAGTGGTGAACTGCTTTCAAGATGACGCTGCTCAGGCCGAAAACGCTATCTCGTGGGCACTGGACGTTGTCGGCTCGGCGATCTTCGCAGGAATCGCC
>JAAYAB010000019.1 GCA_012719595.1 Bacillota bacterium | reverse complement strand
TCAAGCTCCTTGATATCTCTCACCCCGGTGTAATCGTGGGTGAACGATGCCAGGAACGCTCTGATCTCATGCCACATAGCCTGGAAGAACGTAGGTGTGGCTCTCGGCAGCTTCGCATCGGGCGCAGCAGCCATGATGTAGTCGATCTGCAGCGGCTGGTTCCTCGTGTTCATCACCCATGTTCCGAGGTTGCCTATGCCGTCCCTGTATTCTCCAAGCATGCCCGGAATGGACCAAGGTTTGTCAACCATCCGCTCCAGCATGATCGCTATGTCGGTCAGGACTGCGGTGTGGCCGCCTCTCTGTCCGGTCAGCGACTCGAACTCCTTGGCCATCGACCGCATGATCCCCGCCTGGACCTTCAGTCTCTCCAGCAAGCCGGGAATTCTCTTTTCCAGCTGGTAGCTCCGCAGCGGGTCCGGAGTCGCAGACGTGATCATGATGATGTTTCTGTATATGGTGTTCATTTCATACAGACTGATCTCAGTCTGCTGCAGAAGGCCTGCAAGATCGCCAAGGCAAGCCACGAGCGTCAGTTCGTGCTTGCCCTTTGTGAGGTAGAACAGGAATGGCTCGTCACGGCTCTCTCCGCCTCTCCCGACATGGCCGACTGCCCCCTTGGCAAGGGCCTCGTCTAGCGCAGGATCCTGACTCACGCCGAGTCTTCTCATCTGGTACCTGTCCGTGTGGTTGAACCTTACGGCTTGGAGTTCCGCAAAGGGCACCTTGCCGTCGATCAAGACCT
The DNA here is from genome assembly GCA_012719595.1 of Bacillota bacterium. Lineage (GTDB taxonomy): Bacteria > Bacillota > DTU014 > DTU014 > DTU014 > JAAYAB01. The sequence goes on along the minus strand of JAAYAB010000019.1, from coordinate 5,954 downwards.
TCCTGTTGCTGAACGTGCCTCTGCTCTGATCCTGCTTCCCCTTGATGGCTATCTGATACAGCCCATCCTCAGGGACTTCGAACTCCCAGGATATCCAGTCGCCGACGATCTGCCAGCGGTGTCCGCCTATGCTGTTGAGCCTGGCCTCGGCGGGATGATATGGCACCAAGGTGGGATCTCCCTGGTCGAACACTGCGAAGAGTGACGGGCTCGACCTGCGAACTGCGTCCTCCGCCTGGATCGTCACAACCACATCTTTGACCGGCTTGTATCCCTTGGCCTCATACTCTTTCACTACATCCGCGTATGACTTCGGCTCCTCAGCCTGATACAACCTCAAGGACGCAATGGCCATCGGCTCCGCCTTGGAGATGAACCGAACAGTGTTCTTCCCCTGCTCGAAGTAGAACTTGTACGGTTCCTGCACGTAACCTATCGAGTCCTCGAGAGCGACCACCCGCCACATCGGTTTTTCTGCTTGCGGGGGGCGAATCTGGTTTCCTGCAGTGTCAGTCAGGTACGGACCCGCGTCCCCCCAGACTCTGTGGAAGACCAGAGTGTCCGAGCCGTCAAACAGGGTCTCGCCGTTGATCTGAATCTCACGCTCAATTGACGTCCCTCTTCCGGTCACCGGGTAGTACATGACCTCGATGTTGTACAGACCTGCGACAGGAACGTCTATCTCCCACTCAATGTATCCCTTCTCGCCAGTGACCACGGCCGTGCCCTGGTAGTCGGCTGGCAGACCGTCTTTGCCGATTTCCGCAGCGTTGAGGACCTGAACATCCATGTTGGTGGATGTGAACGACGCCCCTTGCACCAACACCTCTTGATCAGGGAAGCTGGCGCCTGCGAACTGCGAGATGTACTCGCTGTAGGTCTGCCTGCGCTGATAGGCAGTCAACTCGAGAATCCCGAGATCTTCGGAGTCGTCTAGCTCTGCAGTGTCCGGGTCAGCCGCAGATACGCCGACATCTGAAGCGGGATTCTGGGTACTCTCAGCCTGTGCCGGAGCAACTGCCGATAACTGGAATAGGATACCGCCCATCACTGTCACTACACATAGGACGGCGATGGCGGATATTCCAATCATCCGTTTTCTCTGATGCATTAGACTCTCTCTCCCTTCGCATCGCAGAGAACCGAAGCTACTGAATAGACATTTCACCAATATAGTTCAAAATCCTTGTGGAAACTCGCACAATAGAGGAGTCATTCCCGCATCCAGATCGCGAGGTCTATCTGATGAAATGCAGGGAGCTGCCACGGTGTCGGAGTCGCTACAGAAACGCTTCCGCTCGCGTCCGGCTATGAGTCTGCCGGCACAGTGCTCCCCTTTACAACAAGCCTGGGAGAATACACGACCTTGACAACCGGTGCCCTCTCCTCTTCGCCGATCTGCTGCAGCAAATTCCTGACCACCGCTTTGGCCATCGCCGCGCGTGCGAACTCGACTGAAGTCAGGGACGGAATCATGTAGTCCGAGATCGAGTTGTCAAAACCGAGGACTGCGACGTCCTTCGGCACCGTGTATCCATGCTGCTGAAGAGCTCTCAGGGCGCCCAACGCCATGTAGTCGTTGCAGCATATGAGGCCGCTGAACGCAAGCGCCCTGCTGCTCAGATGTTGCATCAGGCTGCGGCGGGCACATTCCTCGCTGTGGCCTTGCGCGTCCACAACGCTGTCCTCATTGACTTGCAGCCCGTGTCGTTCCATCGCTGTCCGATATCCGTTGAACCTGCGCAAGTGAACACGGCTGTTGCCATCCATCACGATCCCAATGTTCCGGTGGCCGCACTGAACGAGGTGGTCGACTGCCATCATGGCCCCCTCCTCCTCGTTGCTAACGACCATGCTGACGCCTTCAATGGTGTCCGGAGCCTGGATTATGGCCAGCGGAATCCCGCGGCTGCGGCAAGCCTCTGCAATGATCCTGCCGCATGTGCCGGTTTGGGTCATGATCACGCCGTCGGTGTTGGATCTAGTCAGTGTCGCCATGTACGAACGGGTCTCGCGAGGATCGACCCTGTTCGCGAAGATTGCCAAGCTGTACCCATGCTCGTCGAGCTGGGTCTGTATCTCCTCAAACAAATGCCCGAAGACTACGTTGGTCACCGTTGGGACGACGTACACGATCACTCCTGCACGACCGCTCTTCAATGACCTTGCGGCTCTGTTGGGAACGTAGTGGAGGGCCCGTATCGCGGACTCCACCTGCCTCCTGGTCTTCTCCGATACGGGCCTGCTGTTGTTGATCACTGAGGAGACGGTCGCAATAGAGACTCCCGCTCTGTTCGCAACGTCTCTGATCGTGCTCATTTCTTCTCCTGCTGCTTCTCCTGCCACCGCTTCTTCATCTGGAGCATCTCTTCGTTCGGCACTATCTTCTTGCCCGGGCACTGATTGGCTTCGTCATAGAGCCACACGCCCTGGTTGTTTCGAAGCACCGGCATGCGTTGGGCCACAGGCGGCGGAGTGACTACGGCAGTCGGACGATCGGCATACCAATAGGCTACTGACGACATCTCGTTGGCCAGGTGGTTTCCATGCCCATGCTCGATCGTGACCTTGATCTCCTTCTGGAAGCGCACCGGGTTCTCTATATGGAATACGTAGCTGGTCTGGTATCCGTTTGTGTTGCCCTCATAGATCGATGATCCGTTTCTGAGGAAGGCGTTGGGCTGCATGCCCCATGCCTGGTTGAGGTAGTCTTCGCTGCCTGTCCCGTGGAGATCTGGAGGCCACTTGTAGCCGTCGACCCAGATCATGTCGTCTCCTTCGCCCCACCAGGTGCCCTGGAAGTTGGTCACCGACAGGTTGCAGCCTATGTAGTGTCCTCTGCCCTTGGTCTCCAGAATGACGTAGTTGTTCTCCCATGCCAGTTGTTCTTTGTTTGCGATGTTGGCCTCGGGGACATTGACGGGAATTTCATGGCCCCATCCGCCGAACGGGTTCGTGCGCCTGAACTCGGCATGGAAATACCCCGTGTCTTCCGGTATGCTGTCAACGGTCTCGTAGTCGACGTAGAAATACTGGAGGTGGCCCCTGCTTCCCTCATTGATCAGCTCGATCAATGCTCTCTCTTTGAACGGCATGGGTGCATAGCAGTTGAGTGCACAACCCTGGTTGAACTTGTTGTTGTGGTGAGTCGATGCTGTGAAGAACAATGACTGGAATGAGTTCACGATTCCGTGTCCGAGGCAGAAGAAGTCTCCCAGAGGAACCAGCACGCTCGGCTTGTCAGCGTTGTCCCAGGTAATGCGGATCAAGCACTCGCGATAGCCATCCGGTTGCGTCATCCAGATGTGTCTGATCACGCCTGGCCCCTTTATGTCCGCCAGAACCCTCGTTTCACCCGGCTGAATGAACCAGGCATCGCCATTCCGCCCGTCAACTGCAAATGATGAGCATCGTCGTGTCTTTGCATTTGTAATGCGAGAGATGTCGGTCAGCATACAGTCCTTTCCTCCGATCCGTACTGATTTCTGCTGCGCAAGAGACTGTCGGAAACGTTTACTCGCGCTGACACCTGGTATTATGTAGTCTGAGACACATCCGGCTCCAACACCGAGCTTGTCAGCAGTACCGTCTCCAGCTCACTCTTAAGTTGGGCGCAGGCCTATCGGAAACGTTTACACGTTGTTCCGCATATGTAAATGGTACCATGCACTGGGCACAGTGTCAATCGCGCTTCCGCACTCTTCCATCGCGTCTTTCAGCCTGCCGACGTAGTAGAGGTAGTTGTCGAGGGGCGTCAAAGGAGTCACCTGGTGATCGCACCCGGGAATGTACCCACCCTGCCTGATGACAGGCATGAGTCTCTCAAACTCTCTGTCGATTGCTCTAGGCCCGCTCTCTATGCAGAGCTTGTTGAAGCCTCCGATGAACTTGAGCTGCGGAAACCTTTCCCGAACCTGCACGATGTCCACACCTGCGTTTACGTCCATGGGGAGGAAGCCCTCTACCCCCACGTCCATGAAGTTCGAGATGAGCTTGACAAAGTTCCCGTCGGTGTCGACAAAGACGTTTCGAACACCCTTCTTCTTGAGAAACGGGACAAGCTTCGCGTAGTAGGCCCCAATGAACTCGTCAAACAGCGCAGGAGACAGCATCGGCCCGTTGACGCCGCTCAGGTCTTCCAGCACATAGACGACATCAGCCGGCGTCAGGTCCAGGATCTTGTCCAACCTGTCAAGATAGGCGCAGAGCACAAACTCGTTGATCTCATGCATCATGCGGGGATGATCATAGAAGGCGTAGAGGTGCTCCTCTATGCCAAACAGTGTCCTCGGTATCCAAAAGAAGCCTTCGATGGCGATCCTTACTGAGTAGTCGCCTCTCGCATGGCCTTCGGTGCATCTCTCAAGAGTAGTACGGATGATCTCGTCAGAAAGGACTCGAGGAATGTCGGCCTCCACTTCCCTGCGAAGCTCTTGCCAGTCGTCTTCGCATCTCAGCCGACGCCTATATGAGAGCGGCAGGTTGAGGAAGATTCTCTTGATCGGATCCAGGCCGAAGAATCGCTCAAAGCGTTCCGTGCATTCCGAGAGCTCGGTATCAAGGTAGAGCGGCATTCCGGCTCGCCGGTCCGCCCAGTAGTTCAGGTATGCGTCGACGATTTCCGCCGGAAGCCCTTCCTCCTTCCACCTCATGGTTGTTCGATCCCAGTGGAAGAACGTCTCCTGAACTGCACCTCTCATCTCAGGTTTGGCGAAGTCCAGTGTCGCATTCTCGCGCTCTCTGGTTGTCATCTGCCATCGAAGCCCTCCGCGGTCCTAGAGATCCCTTTGACAGCTCCAGGTTGACTCAACAACTTCAGGACTCTCCAGCAACTCTATGTCCCCTCAACAGCTATAGGCGTTATCAACACTCTCAGGTCTCCTCCGTCCGCATCATATGTCCCCTCAACAGCTATAGGCGCTATCAACACTCTCAGGTCTCCTCCGTCCGCATCACTTGGCCGCTCGCGGCGATAGGAGGTGCCAAGAGCCACTAGGTCGTCCGTTCTCGTCACATCCCGGGGGAGGATTGTTGACGAGGCTCCACTGATGAGGATGCCTGGTCTAAAGCATGTAAGCAAGCGCCCGGCTCCGACGAACCACTGCCCGCGTTTCGTTCCTGTCACGGGCCATCTGTCTATTCTGACCTCGCCTCCGCTCTGGCTGCCTGGAGGGGCGTAGGAGGAAGCATTGACGAACTCGAACTCGGAATCATCGATCCACCTGATGAAGAGCCCCACATGGGTCACCCGCTCTTCGCTGTCTGTGATGAAGACAAGGTCCCCTGGGATCATCTCGTGCGGAGGGATCTTCAATACGTTCCATCGCCACAGGCTATCTGCGGTGACGTCCTCCACGAGCTCGTCACCATATCTGAGGATGAGAGAACGATAGGCCTGCTGATAGGCCCAGATCACCAGTCCTGAGCAGTCGAACGCATCGGGGCCCTGCGCTCCCCAGATGTATGGACACCCCACCTTGCTCAAAGCAACCTGGAGCGCCTCTCCAACAATGTGCTCTGGCAGCGGTGACTGCCAAGGCCGACTCAGTGGCGCACAGCCCGAACTCAAGACTGCCAACGCTATCAAGACCGCGAAAGCGGCGAGTAAAACAAACCTTCTGCTCATGGTATCATTGTACAACAGAGTCACTCCAAGGTGCGCACATTGCGACCGGGCACTCAGTGAGAAACAAGGCCCCGAATCAGAGACCGGGCTCGCACCCATCTCCGACTCGGGGCCCGTTCGCCTATAGTCAGAGACTCCCTGAGTCTGACACTCAGGGCATGCCGCCTCAGATCTCCCGCTTCTCGTTGTTCAAGTCGACGATGTACTTCAGGTCCTCGCGCATGCGTTCTACCTGCTCTTCGCTTGCTGCTTCCCCGGTAAACGCATCTGTGATGTCCGACCCTTCGATGTACACCAGGATCGTTGGATCAGTCGCTGCCGCCAGAGC
>JAAYAB010000159.1 GCA_012719595.1 Bacillota bacterium | reverse complement strand
TGATGACTGTGTTCATCGTGTTCCAGAAGTACATAGTCGAAGGGATTAGCACGACGGGCATGAGAGGGTGAACCCGCCGCTCCGTATGCACTGCGCGCAAGAGGCTTGACCTGCCGCAGCGTACAAAAAAGGGGTCCCGGGTTTCCCGGGACCCCAAGCCGTCGTGTGAATCAAGAAAGTCCGAGAGAGACTACCTGAGCAGCTGGAGCACACTCTGCGGCTGCTGATTCGCCTGAGCCAGCATCGCCTGTGCGGCCTGGGTCAGAATGGAGTTCTTGGTGAACTCCATCATCTCCTTGGCCATGTCGACGTCTCTGATGCGGGACTCGGCAGCTGTCAAGTTCTCTGAGGACGTGTTCAGGTTGTTGATCGCGTACTCCAGGCGGTTCTGATATGCACCGAGCCTCGAGCGCTCGGCTGATACGGTCTTGATCGCGTCGTCGATCGTTGTGATGGCGGCTGTAGCGACTGCGCTAGTCGAGGAAATGTCAATGGCATCAGCAGCCTCGTCGTCTCCGCTGGCTACAGAAAGTCCAGTCCCACCGGTCATGTCACCAATCTGCAGCGTGATCTGCTGGTTCTCATTCGGTCCGATCTGGAAGTTGAATGTCGCGCCTCCACTCAGAAGTTCCTGAGTGTTGAACTCGGTGTCGGCCGCTATGCGGTTAATGTCCTTGGCCAGCTGGTTTGCCTCATCCTGAATCGCTTGTCGATCTTCTACGGTGTTGGTGTCATTGGCTGCCTGGACCGCCAACTCGCGCATGCGCTGCAGAATCGCATGGACCTCGTTCAGTGCGCCCTCAGCAGTCTGGATCAGCGATATGCCGTCCTGTGCATTCCTTGCGGCCTGATCAAGTCCCCTGATCTGCCCTCTCATCTTCTCTGAAATCGAGAGTCCAGCAGCGTCATCGCCGGCCTTGTTGATTCTGAGGCCTGACGACAGCTTTTCCAGAGCCTTGTTCGTCATGGTCGTGTTCGTGGTCAACTGCCTGTAGGTGTTAAGTGCGGCGATATTGTGGTTGATTCTCATCTGCCCTTCCTCCTTGAATTGTTCTTCCGGACCGACATCCGTTTCGGTCCCTTGACCTATTCGGTTCTCCAACCTATCGGGACACCGCCGCCATCCTCAGCCCGGCCGCTGCCTTGGACGGTTCGAGGTGCCACCTGACGCCCTTCAATACATCTCATCGGCACGTGCGGGTAAAACCTTAGACCCTTTTCTGCACGAAGTTTTCAAAGCATGCTGGACAGCCTGTCTACATCGTCACTGGCGGCACCCGTGGCTGAACGGTTCTCCTCCGCCACCTGAGCGTAGAGCTCTCCTCTCAAGATCACCACGCTTCTCGGCGCCTGCACTCCGATCCTGACCGTGTCGCCGTCAATCGACAGTATCTTGACTTCGACGTCGTCGCCTATCATGAGCGACTCATCGACCTTGCGGGCAAGAACGAGCATAGCACTTCATGCCCCCTTTTCGGCAGGCATGATCCGGTGCCGGACCGAGTACTCCGGTCGGTCTATGAGCAACTGCATGCCTCTTCGAGACTTGAGAGAAATGACCACAGGAGCCTTAAGGTTGACTGTCGCATTGCGCGGGTCACCGGGCACGACCAGCACGAGATAGATTCCCATCATTGCCTCGTCGACCTCTCCGAGAGGCTCGAGAAGCTCGTTTTCGACATAGAGAGAATACCCCGGATACACCAGCGGTGCCTGAACGAGCGGAAACGCCAGCGACGCATCGTCGACCGCCTGAAGCCACGAAATCTTGTCAGTGGGATTTACGAGGACATATCTTTCGACTCGTTCAAAACCAATCATGCCCTTGGGAAACGTAATAATCTGCTCCTCACTGACATCAAGATCGCCGAAACGAGTGTTTCTGACGAGCATGGCTTCCTTCACCTACCAAGACCGTCATCGCAGAGCGACCGACGATCGTCCTACAGGAATGATCACTTCATGAAGTCCAGAAGAGTCGGCTGGATCACCCTCGAGCCCACGTTCAACAGGGCCTCGTAGACCGTCTGCTGGAGGCTGAGCTTCATCACGACCTCCGCTACGTCTACGCTCTCAACATTGGAGAGCAGGCGCTCGGCGTTGAGCGCGGTCTCGCCAAGCCTGGATTTCGTCAGTTCAAGGCGGTTCACCTTTGCGCCGACTGTCGACCGCTGCCGCAACACGAGATCGTTTGCAGCATCGATCTCCCCCAGCGAATTGCTGACCGCCACATGATCACCTGCCAGCAGTCTGTCTCGAAGATTGATGGCCGCGTTGATAACGTCGAAAAACACCTCGGGCGCTGCCGTATTGACCCTGACGCTGGCACCTGCGGATATCTCTAACTCTACGCTCCCTGAGTCGCCCTTGTACTGGACTCCAGTTACGTTTCCGTCCGCGTCATAGACCGCTTGAAGGGGTGCAACCAGCGTTCGCGTTCCGGCAAAGATGTACTTGCCCCCTATATTCGTGTTGCCTACCTGGACCAGATGGTTGAGGAGCCCATTGACTTCGTCGGCAATTGCGTTGAGAGCGTCTTGGTCAAGAGCTCCATTGGCTCCTTCGACTGCGAGGTCGCGAAGGCGGTGCACGACGGCTCCGGCTTCCTCCAACGCTGCATCCGTGTTCTCAAGCCAGGTTATGCCTGCGTCCACGTTCTCAAGATGCTGCTCTATCCGCCTCATCTCCGAGTGCAACCTCATCTGCAGAGACGTCGTTGAAGGGTCGTCTGAGGGCCGGCTCACCTTCTTCCCTGTTCCAAGCTGAGTGTTGTACTTGTCGATCGTCGATAGGTTTTGGCTG
>JAAYAB010000158.1 GCA_012719595.1 Bacillota bacterium | reverse complement strand
GCCGTATATGAGGCGCTGGTTGTCGTCCGAAGCCTTGAGCGGGTCTCCTCCAGTCGAGTCGACTCCGAACCGGCCCGCGCCGTCGTCAGAACTGTTCACTCTGATCCGTATGTAGTCGTTCGAGAGAAAGATGAAGTCTTCCGCTTCGCCGGCAACCTGTGCCATACAGGTCTGCGATGCAACGACTAGCAACAGCATCGCTGCGAAGAGACAGCTCCTGACTCCACGAATGGATGCTATCGCGTGTTCCCGGGCTCTGTACGTCACTGTCATCCCCTCCTGACCGGGGTCATTCTGCACTGGCAGAGCAAGCCGCAGGCCTGTTTGGACAACGGCTTCTGTGTCAATGAAGGCCTTCACGGCGGCTAGGCCCTAGTCTTCGATCGGCCTGATCCTCGTATCGGACTTCAGCGAGGGTCCTTGCTCTGCGTCAAAGGATAGAACTACTGACACTCGATAGTCATTGGTGTGTGGCTTGAAGTTGACGATTCCCCTGACCATCAGCTCAGATGTTCTCATCAACTGATCTACTGTGCTCTGGTCCACCTCTCTGTTGAAAGAGCTGGAGGCGACCGTCATTTCCAAAACCTCACCCGACCTGCTTACCAGTACGTCAAAGGTAACTGTGTACTCGATTGGCCCGCCTCTGGCGGTTTCGGCCACCTTCGGGTATACCAGGCGCCCGCCCAGACCTATCATGTCGCCTCCGAACGGCGGCGGAGGTGGGGGAGCGGGTTCTGAACTGCCTTCTGCTTCGCCTCCCGGTTCGCCATCGACATCTGTACCGTCTTGACCAGTCCCGCCTGAGGATTCCGAGACAGGCTCGGACGGCTCCGGCTCCAGCACTTCGGGCACTGCCGTGACGTCAGTCGTCTCGACTGGCGGCTGCTCCTCAACCACGACCTCAACCGGTTCAGGCCCCGGTTCAGGTTCAGGTGTGGGCTGTATCTCTGTCTGTTCGGGTTCACGATCCGCCTCTCGTTGCGCATCCGCAGTCGAGACAGGTATTTCTACGACCCCGCTTTCACTGGTAATGACCGTGTCAGGCGCCGTCGACACCTCTGATGGCTGCCTGTGTGTCTCGATCACGGGCTCGTTGATCTCGACCGGGGTAGGTTCAGGCTCCGGAGCAGGTTCGGGCTCTGGCTTGACCTCAGGCTGCGTCTCAGGGACCACCTCCGGCTTGGTCTCGGTGCGCGGCTGAGGTTGAGGTTGTGGCTGAGGCTGCGGTTGTGGCTGTGGCTGTGGTTGCGGCCGGGGTTGAGGCTCGACTCGGGGCTTCGGCTGAGGCCGGGTGGCCGCGCTCGGAACCGGAATGCCTGGCACTGAAGACACAACCCGTCTCTCGCTCGAGCCCTCAGACGCAGTCTTTGACGACTCCGAATATGTATCGGACTCGACGCTCGTAGTTGACGTAGAAAGCGTGTACCCCATCTGCACTGCAATCGGGCTGCCCTTGCCCATGCCGATAAGGCTGTATCCAGGGCCGAGCCCGACCGTCTTCAACAACAGAAAAAACGCTGCATGGACGAGTACAGAGAGAAAAATGGCGCCAAGAAAGCGCCTGTTCTCAGATTCCTCTGCGATGTACGAGTTCATGACAGCCACCTCCGCCTCACCGCGTCTCAGCCTTCGCTGCCAGGTGAATGCTCGATCCTCCTGCCTGACTCACCAGATCCATCACGTCATAGACGACCTCGTACTTGACTCTTCTATCGGCCTTTATGATCACCGGCATTCTGGGGGAGGCCTTCAGGATAGGCGATATCTGTTCCTTGAGCATGGATTCTGATACCAGTTTCCCGTTGAAGAACTTGCTGCCAGCCTCGTTGACCTCAATCTCGATGTGAGTGATGTCGTGACTCTGTACGGTTGCGGAACGCGGCAGCTCAAGGTTGATTCCGGCTGGGTTGGTCTTGAACGTCGTAAACAAGATGAAGAACACCAGCAGGAAGGTAACCACATCGATCATTGGGATCATGTTGATGTTTGGAGCAGATTCGTGCCGTCGCTTGAACATCATGCGACATCACTCCGCGAGGAAGTCGCCATAGCGACTATCTCCAGCGACTTCCCATTCATGATCGCGATGTGTCTCTCTATCAGACCGTAGAAGTATGTATACATCACCTGAGTGGGGATGGCGACCGTGAGACCGGCAGCCGTTGTGATCAGCGCCTCGGCGATTCCTATGCTGAGTACCGCCGGGTCGGTCACACCTGCAGTCAATCCGAGGACATTGAAGCTCTGTATGATGCCTGTGACGGTTCCGAGCAGACCCAGCAGAGGAGCTACCGTTATGATCAAGCCCAGAAGCTGCATGTTCTTCTCCAGACGGCGGATCTCTGCGTTGCCAGCTATCTGGACAGCCTCCTCTACCTCGGAGCGCGGCTTCCCGATATTGGTCAGAGCAACGATTATCAGGCTTGACAGGGGACTGCGAGAGCGCTTGGCGATCTGCACTCCTTCGATTATCCGCCCCTGTTCGACCGCATACTTGACGTCTTCCACCAGCTCATCGGGGTCTGTGTTGCGCCGGTGAAGCACAATCATCCGCTCGATAACCACAGCGAGCGAGATGATAGAGCACAGGAGAATTGGGTACATAACGGGCCCGCCCTTAAGAAACGCATCAAGCATTTAGTCTGCCTCCTTGTATGACCGCACATGGTTCCATCGGGTTGATCGCTGCCAGGCTTGTCCATCTGCCGGTGTCCTTGTGTTCTGAGACGGGTCGGACGCCGGCATGTGTCAGTTAGAACTTCCACGTCAGGGCCGGGATTCCTGCAACCAATCAGCGTTGATATGCTGCTGGTAAGGTGGGAATAAGCTGCCCGCCGGTGCGCCGCCGGGCTATGCTTGTCTGCGGCCGTTTCGGCGTCCCGGTTTCGTTGACTGTAGGCCGGCGGATTGATATGATTCTAGATGCCTGACCGCAACACAGCAGGTCAAGTCTGCCTTTAGGCTGCACTTGTGCATCATGACGTCAAGAGAGGGTTGAGGCAGCGTGGGTTCGCCTATGCTAGTATTGACATCGTCCTCACCTGAATCTACGAGGAACTTCGGGAGAGCTACCGCTGCTGTCTGCAGACCCGGCGACGTGGTAGCGCTCATAGGCGATGTAGGTGCGGGAAAGACCACATACGCGCAGGGACTGGGCGAAGGCCTGGGCGTCGAATCGCAGGTCACCAGCTCCACGTTTGTTTTGGTCCGACAATACAGCGGTGACGAGCTAGACTTGTATCACATAGACCTCTACAGGCTGGACTCGCTGGAGGAAGTGCAATCGCTTGACCTCGACGAGCATCTGTATGGCGAGGGTGTCACAGTGCTGGAGTGGGCAGACAAGTTCCCCTCGATCCTTCCAGACGAGTATCTTCGGGTGAACATCGACTACAGCGGACAAGAGCGCAGAACCATCAGCGTCGAGGGGATTGGGCAGAGGGGCCGCGCCATGGCCGAGGAGCTCAAAGCGTCTCTGGACAGGAGTCAGTGAGCATGGTAGTGCTTGGTATCGACACATCCGGGCCGACCGGGGGAGTGGCCCTCGTCTCTGAGAGCGGCGTGATCGCGGAGTGCATTCTGGACGTGCGGAGGACATACTCCGAACACCTGATGACCGCACTTGATTTCATGCTGCGCGAGGCGAGCCTTTGCCTTGATGACATCGATGGGATTTCAGTGTCGCGGGGACCCGGCTCCTACACGGGTTTGCGAATGGGCGTCACCGTTGGCAAGACCCTGTGCTACTGCCTTGGGATACCGCTTGCAGGTGTCTCGACGCTCAGGGCTATCGCTCAGGAAGTGGCCGGACTGGGCGTCACAGCGGTTCCGCTGATCGATGCGCGGCGAGGCCGCGTGTACGCCTCAGCGATCGCGTTCGGGCACGGCGAAGCGAGCGGCACTGAGGCAATGTCAGAGGCGCTAATTGAGGTGTCAGAACTGAAGAGGCTGGTAGCGTCGCTTCCCGGCCGCCTCTGCTTCCTGGGCCCGGGAGCGACCCGGCATGGAGAAGAGCTGAAATCGTCTGCGCCCGAGCGGTCATTTGTGCTGCCGGCCGACCAGTCTCTGTGCAGACCGTCGCACGTAGCTCGGCTGGGAACCCTTCGGCTCGCATCCGGCGAGTCAGATGACCTGTTCGAGTTTGAACCCGTGTACCTCCGTGCTTCTGAGGCGGAGGTCAAATGGAGTGAGTCGCATGGATCGTGAGAGGACGCCGCAAACGAGCGATCCCACGGGTGGGTCTCAGGATCTGGCGAATCTGACGTTCCGAAGGATGAGGCCGGAAGACCTCGACAGAGTAGTCGAGATCGAGAACTCGGCGTTCCTCACGCCGTGGTCGCGAAGCTCCTTTGAGGCGGAGCTCAGATCCAACTCCAAGGCTCACTACATGGTCGCGTGCGAAGGCGAAGAGGTGGTCGCGTACATCGGCGCGTGGTTCATATTCGAAGAGGCGCACATAACCAACATCGCAGTCGACTCCTCCAGGCGTGGGCGCGGGATCGGCGATCGGCTGCTGACCGAGTTCGTGGAATATTGCAGAGCCAGATCTATCAAGCGGATGACTCTCGAAGTGCGGAAGTCCAACGAAGTGGCGATAAGGCTGTACAAAAAGCACGACTTCAAAACCCTCGGCGTCCGAAAGGGATACTACACCGACACGGGCGAAGACGCGCTCCTAATGTGGAAGGTACTGTAGAACCGCGTTCAGCAGTCAGAGGGCGGTGCTCAGCACTCAGAGGGCTACGCGATGTATTTTCCGCAGGCTGGGCACTTCGTCTTGCTCCTGCGAACCGGACAGCCGCACGACGGACACTCTACTGCACCCGTCTCGCCAGGCTTGTCCTCTCCATCGGTCTCTGAAACCGCTACCTCTCTTTCAGTTTCCTGAGGGATTGCTTCCGAAGCTCTCATCTGTTCGAGTATTCGCCTGGTCTCCCTGGTGTTCTCCTCGATGGCGTAGAGCAACAAAAACGCCTCGGAAGTGATGCTGAGCACGATGCCGACCACAACCACAAGTCCTCCGACGATCTTGGAGAAGGTCGGCTCGTCCCACACATCGGCGAGGCCTCCGACCACTCCGTATATCGCGAGGCATAGTCCGGCTACTTGCACAATTCGTCCGATGATCTTGTACACTCGCTTCGAAGACGCCATGCGATGTCTCCTCTCTCCGTCCGGTATCGTTTATCCTGCTACCGCGTGTTTTCTATCCCGCTCTGAAGCCGATGACGAATCCGACAATGAAACTGCCGGTCACGGCAATGCTGCTTGTGAACCACCCAATCCAGCTCGATGCTATGTTCTCTGCTCCGCGGCTCATCACGGCGGAGGACCACCACTGGTCGAGAGCGTTCCAGTGAATGGTGATGAAACCGGCTTTCGACAGCGCGATATTTGCAGCCAACAGCACTGCGACAACTAGCAAGGCGACCTTTATCGCCTTCTTGGTGGCATAGCCGACTGCCAGCCCCAGCACGGCTCCAAGGCCCATTTTGCCTGCCAGGCTACCCCAATCCAGTTCGGACAGACTCTCAAGCACCTCGGCACACCCCTTTTGGACTGTGCACGCACCCGCACCAGGGCTTAATACACAGCCACACAGTTGATTATATGAGAAAACCCATGGAAGAGCAACAAGTCCACACCGGCTACCCGTCGGCGCCTCCTCCGTTCGGTTGCTACTGCAGATTCCATGCTGTATTCTATAGCTGAGCCAATGGACCCATTGACTACACTCAGAGTATGAACCGGCGGGCGCTTGGGTAAACATGCTGAGTCTGCCGGTGACTGGGAGTGATCGGCTCTTGCAACCATCGGGCACCAGGCTGTTTGTAACCTACGGAAGCTCTCCTCGAGAGATGGCGGCTGCGCTATTGGCAGAGGCGGATCCTCTGGCCGGAGCGGATCCATCGATGAGCATATGCATCAAGCCCAACCTGGTCGTCGCCAAGCCGGCATCGTCGGGCGCAACGACTTCGCCTGAACTGGTCGAGGCTGTTATTGAGTATCTCTACTCCAAGGGATTGCGGACAGTCTACATAATGGAGAGTTCGGTCGTAGGCATTGACACGATGCGTGCGTTCGCAGCCTGTGGTTACGACAAGGTAGCACAGCGGACCGGAGCCGAACTAGTCGACCTGAAGCGGACCGAGACAGCAGATGTCAGCGTCGACGGGTACCGAATGACGGTTTTTCGCAAGGTTCTCGAGGTAGACTATCTGATCAATATGCCTGTGCTCAAGGCTCACTGTCAGACCCTGATGACATGCGCGCTGAAGAACCTGAAGGGGTGCATACCTGATTCCGAGAAGCGCAGGTTCCACCGGTTGGGCCTGCACGAGCCGATAGCCAGGCTCAACAGAGCGATCAAGAGTCACTTCGTGATCGTGGATGCGCTTTGCGGCGACCTGACCTTCGAAGAGGGCGGCAGTCCGGTGCGCATGGACCGCATCGTGGCCTGCGAAGATCCGGTGGCAGTCGATGCTTACTGTGCGCGGCTCATCGGACTCGACCCTCAGTCCGTGGAGTACATAGGCCAGGCTGAGCGGTATGGGGTGGGGCGAGCGGAGCCTGTAACGGTTATAGAGTCGGGCGAGCCCGCCGGGAGTCTGGAGCTTCAGAAACCGAGTGGCTTGGTCGCGCGGCTGACACGCAACGTCCACAGCAAACAGGCGTGTTCTGCGTGTTTCGGCGGACTGGTGCACGCGCTGTACCGGCTTCAGGAGCTGGGGGCGCAGCGTGCGCTCGAAGCCGACTTGTACGTTGGACAAGGCTACCGAGGTGTCACTCTGGACGGTTTCGGAATAGGAGACTGCGCAGGCAAAAGCTCGCACTGTGTGCGCGGTTGCCCTCCGAAGGCGGAAGACATAGTCAGGGCGTTGAGGGAGTTGTGATCGATCAGTGACGGATCGCGTGTCGCCGAGTGAGGGCGCACTTGTGTTGGGCATTGAGACGAGCTGTGATGAGACGTCGGCAGCTGTTGTGGAGGACGGCTCCACCATTCGCTCCAACGTGATCTCTTCGCAGGTATTGATGCATCAGAAGTTCGGAGGAGTAGTGCCGGAAGTTGCATCGAGGCACCATGTGAGACTCATACTTCCTGTTCTTGACCAGGCACTGAACGACGCAGGGGCGACGCTTCAGGACATCTCTGCGGTTGCAGTGGCATACGGGCCCGGCCTGGTCGGCAGTCTGCTGGTCGGGATATCGGCGGCCAAGTCGATCGCTATGGCATGCAACGCGCCCTTGATAGGCGTGAACCACGTCATCGGCCACATCTACGCCAACGTGCTGGCCCATAAAGACCTCACGCTTCCTGCGGTCTGCCTGACGGTCTCTGGAGGGCACACCGACCTGCTGCTCATAGGGGAGGATCATTCGCATACGGTCATCGGCTCGACACGGGACGACGCCGCCGGCGAGGCGTTCGACAAGGTGGCTCGGGTGCTCGGCCTCGGCTATCCGGGCGGACCGCATGTGGACCGAGTGTCAAGAGAAGGGAACCCTTCGTCAGTCAAGTTCCCGAGGCCGATGATCGAGGAGGACAACTTCGACTTCAGCTTCTCAGGACTCAAGACTGCAGTCATCAATCATATCCATACCCTCCGCCAAAGGGGCGAGAGCGTGCCGGTCGCTGACGTAGCGGCGAGCTTCCAACAGGCGTTGGTGGACGTGCTCACCGCCAAGACAATTCGAGCTGCAGAACAGGAGAGAGTGTCGACGGTGATGCTGTCAGGAGGAGTCGCGGCCAACACCAAACTGCGCCAGGAACTCCAGCGCGAGTGCGACAGCCGCGGCATTAGGCTGTTCTACCCGCCTCCGGTTCTCTGCACTGACAACGCAGCGATGATAGCGTGTGCCGGGTACTACTTGTGGAGGTCGGGGCACCGCGCTGATCTGAGCCTCAACGCTGTGCCTGGCCTCACTCTGGGGGGAGCTGACCGCGAGAAGGAAAGCCCCGACACACCGTAGAACAAGACACTTTGTGCCATCAGTGCGAGAAAAAGGCCGTCGGCCGTTGACCTCTAGAGACAGGCAGTTGGATTGCGTGAGAGTGTCAGTATCGCTTTCATTGTCAGAAGTGGGCAGGGGAGACCCGCAGCGCGCAATCGTGGTCGCACTCGACATTCTGAGGGCATCGACGACCATTGTGACAGCTTTCCGCAACGGATGCGCAGAGATAATTCCGGTGGCTTCAGTGGATGAGGCTAGAGAGATCGCGAGACTTAGGCCGGGAGTTCTGCTGTGCGGAGAGCGCGGGGGAAGGCGGATCGATGGATTCGATCTGGGCAACTCCCCGCTTGAGTACACTCGCGAGTCCGTCAGCGGACGCTCGCTGGTGTTGACAACAACCAACGGCACTGCTGCACTCTCTCGGTATCGTGGGTTCGAGCGTATTGTCGGGTGCTTCGCTAATGTCCACAGTGTAGTGCGGCACCTCTTGGCCTCATGCCGTGACCGCGATGTCGTCTTGGTTTGTGCCGGTGAACACGGCAAGCCCGGGATAGAAGACATTGCTTGCGCCGGGGCTATTGTGTCACTCGTGCGAGAGGGCTGCGGTGAGATTGATTGCGACGACGGAGCGTTGACGGCTGCCGCTGTGTGGAAGCACTTCGGCGAAGATGCTGTTGCAGCAGTCTCTGCGGGCAGCCACTCGCGCGATCTGTGCCGCATCGGGTTTGGCCGGGACGTCGAGTATTGTTCGAGAATAGGAGAGGGACCCGTTCCTTGGATGGCTGCTGGGGCAGACTCCATCTTTGCCGGAGAAGGAGGTGTCTGTTGAGCTCTGGGCTCAACCTGCCATGATGAGTGATCCAGCGCCTGAGCAGATGATGGAACACATCCTGAAGAGAGTCGGAGACATTCCGCCGCTGCCGGTTGTTGCGACGAAGATCCTCTCAATGGTCAATGACCCCGATCTCGAAGTGGACGACCTCGTCTCTGTCATCCAAAAGGACCAGGGCTTGACCGCCAAGATCCTTCGAGTCTCCAACTCCGCCTTTTTCGGCCTCTGTCGGACGATCACGACTGTGAAGGAAGCAGTCGTAACTCTCGGTCTCAACAACATACGAAACCAGGTCATTGCGCTGTGCGCTCGTTCCATGCTCGAGACGCGCGCAGAGGGGTACGCGCTTGAGGCCGGCGGCCTTTGGGAGCATTCGCTCGGCACGGCTTTCTGCGCTGAACGCCTGTCCAGTACCCTAGGGCTGAAGGGAACCGCCGACCAGGTATTCGTCGGCGGGTTGCTCCACGACATAGGCAAATCGATCCTGAGCTACTACGTCGCAACCCGGTTCCAGCCCATTTTGAGGCTGGTCGATGGGGAAGGACTGACATTCGTCGAGGCTGAGACGCAGGAACTGGGCTTCGACCACGCAGAGATCGGAGCCAGGGTCGCGCTCCGATGGAATCTCCCTGAAGCTCTGGTAGACATGATAGCGCATCACCATGGCCCAAGCCGCGAATCGAAAAACCGGACCCAGGTCTGTATAGTGCACGTAGCGGACGCGATAGCGTCTATGCTCGGTTTAGGGCTGGGCGTCGGCGGGCTGGAGAACAGGATCGACGACGAGGCGATAGCGCATCTTGGGGTCGACGATCAAGTGGTTCAGGATGTCATGGTGCACATGTCCAGTATAGGCGATCTTCGAGCTCACATTGGTATCAACTAGTCCGCGGCAGGTGCGGGGAGTACGGCTGCGGCAGGCCGCAGCTTTCCCAGGCAGTATGATTATGTTGGTCGTCGGGAGTGAGATGAGTGGCTGACTTCAGTGCCATGGAGAAAGACCTGTCCTCGATTCTCTTCAACGAGAAGCAGATCGAAACCAGGGTCAGGGAATTGGGCGAGTTGATCTCGAGAGACTACAGCGGAAAGAACCCTGTCGTGATAGGCATACTAAAAGGGTCCTTGATCTTCATGTCGGACCTGATTCGGAGACTGACCATTCCTTTGAACATCGACTACGTAGCCGTATCCAGCTATGGCAGATCGACCGACTCGTCTGGAGTGGTCAGGATCGTTAAGGACTTGGACGAGCCCATCGAGGGCAGGCACGTTCTTGTCGTGGAAGACATCGTTGACACAGGGCTGACTCTGAGGTATCTTTTGGACAACCTTCAATCACGCGGACCTTTGTCGGTTGCTGTATGCGTGCTCCTCGACAAGCCTTCGAGGCGCAAGGTAGACATCAAGCCCGACTACTGTGGCTTCGAGATCCCGGACGAGTTCGTAGTCGGGTATGGATTGGACTACGCGGAGAACTACAGAAATATGCCGTTCATCGGCATCCTTGATCGCTCCGTGTATGAAGGTAAGTGACAGTTGCGGCGAGAGATGGGGCGGTGCTGTGGATGCAGGACAAGATTGAGCATACGAGAGAGCTGGTAGCGGTCCTTGACTTCGGATCTCAGTACAGCAGACTGATCGCACGGCGGATCAGGGAATGTGAGGTTTATTCGGAAGTGCTGCCTTCGCGCACTCCTTTGGAGGAACTGCGCAGAAGGAACACAAAGGGTGTCGTCCTTTCGGGCGGGCCTGACAGCGTCTACAGCGAGGACGCGCCTGGCTTCGACGAGCGAATCCTCCACAGCGGGATTCCCATTCTCGGCATCTGCTACGGAATGCAGCTGATGGCCAAGACGCTGGGAGGCGAGGTGCGTCGCGCCGAGAGACACGAATACGGGAAGGCCGTGGTATCGGTCGACACTGGGTCCCCGCTTTTCGAGGGTCTTGACGACGAGCTGATGGTTTGGATGAGTCACGGCGATCTCGTCGAGTCGCCCCCGAAGGGATTTGCAGTCGTCGGTCGGACAGAAAACACACCTGTAGCTGCAATTGCAGACGACGGAGGAAAGCGGTACGGAGTGCAATTCCACCCCGAAGTCGTTCACACACCCAAGGGCAAGAGCATCCTGTCGAATTTCCTCTTCTCGGTCTGCGGCTGCTCACACTCGTGGACCCCGCGTTCTGCGATACAGGAGAGCATAGCTGACATACGCAACGAGGTCGGCACCGGCAAGGTCATTCTGGCGCTGAGCGGCGGAGTCGATTCATCGGTTGCAGCTGTGCTCGTCAACCGCGCGATCGGCAGTCAGTTGACTTGCGTATTCGTCAACACCGGACTGCTTCGAAAAGGCGAGGTCGACCAAGTTCTCTCCACGATCCGGGACAGCTTCGGAGTGAACCTGGTATACGTAGATGCGGAGGACAGGTTTCTGAGCGCGCTCTCCGGGGTTGTCGATCCGGAGCAGAAGCGGATCATCATAGGCAACGAGTTCATCAGGGTCTTCGAGGCGGAGGCTGAGAAGATCGGAGACGTCGAATTCCTCGTTCAGGGCACCCTCTATCCTGACGTGATCGAAAGCTCGGGAGATGGCGAGCATACGGCGAGGATCAAGTCGCACCACAACGTCGGCGGGCTCCCTGAGGTCATGAAGCTGAAGCTGATAGAGCCGTTCCGCAACCTGTTCAAGGACGAGGTTCGCAAAATCGGGCGGGAGCTCGGACTTCCCGATCATGTCATTAACAGACACCCGTTCCCTGGACCCGGCCTCGCGGTGCGAGTGATTGGACCTGTGACCAAAGAGTCGCTGGATGTTGTCAGAGAAGCCGATGCCATCGTGACCCAGGAAATCAGAAAGGCAGGGCTTTACGACGAGGTATGGCAGGCATTCGCGGTGCTGACCAACGTGCGAACCGTTGGGGTGATGGGCGACGAGAGGACCTACTCGAGCGTGGTGGCTGTGCGAGTCGTCCACAGTGAGGACGCGATGACGGCAGACTGGGTCAGGCTGCCGTATGATGTTCTTGATGCCATATCCAGACGGATAACCAACGAGGTTCCCGGTATCAACCGCGTTGTATACGACATCAGTTCCAAGCCCCCGTCGACTATCGAGTGGGAGTGAAGTTGGGGCTGAGTGTGCGGAATGGGGGGATGAACGGGAAGAAGCATTGTGTCTCTTGGTTGGCTTAACTGAGAATTCGGAGTGTTTTGAATCCGGTATCGTTGTCAGGCAAGAGGAGATGATAATATGTCCTTGTCCAGTGAGACTGGAGTCGCGAAGTATTTCCGCTTCGCGGAGAACAGCACGAACCTAAGAACAGAGATACTTGCAGGGTTGACGACATTCATGACCATGGCGTACATAATGGTAGTCAACCCCGCCATACTGCAAGACGCCTTTAGGACCTCGATGGGCGGCGACGGGAACTACTTCGGCGCTCTCATGATCGCGACGATTCTGTCGACTGCCGTGACCACGATCCTCATGGGGCTGTATGCGAAGTACCCGTTTGCACTGGCGCCTGGAATGGGGCTCAACGCGTACTTTGCGTTCGTAGTTGCAACGAATCCTGACATCACGGCCGGGACAGTCCTCGGAGCTGTGATGATCTCGGGTATAGTGTTCTTGATCCTTTCGCTCATCGGTGCCAGACAGGCTATCGTTGCGGCTATCCCCACTGTAATCAAGCGAGCGATCCCGGTCGGGATCGGGCTCTTCATCGCGGTCATCGGACTTAAGGGCTCAGGCCTGGTGCAGGTTATCGACGGCAATCTCCTTCTTGGAGACCTCGCTGTCAACAAGGGTCAGATGACGTCACCGGTCTTGACCATCATCGGTCTTGCGATCATCTCGATCCTGCTCGTCCGAAAGGTCAAGGGTGCGATCTTCCTCGGGATCATCATCACTGCGCTGATAGGCGCGATTCCATACTTCGGCCAGACTTCACTGCCGAGCGGTTCCTGGTTCGGAGTTCCCGCATGGGGCGATTGGACAAGCCTTGTGTTTGGCAAGCTCGATGTGCTCGGTGCGCTCAGTCTCGGGTTCTTCACGGTCATATTCGCATTCCTTTTTGTCGACATGTTTGACACGATCGGCACGCTGATCGGCGTGGCTGACCAGGGCGGCTTCCTGAACGAGAAAGGGGAGCTCGAGCGAATGGACCAGGCCATGCAGGTCGACGCATTGGGCACGATGTTGGGATCTGTGTTCGGCACGTCAACAGTGACTTCGTACATCGAGAGCGCAGCCGGTGTTGCAGCCGGCGGGCGGACGGGTCTGACCGCCATCGTGGTCGGAATCTGCTTCCTGCTCGCGCTGGTGTTCCAGCCGATTCTGAGCATAATCCCAGGCGCGGCGACTTACCCGGCTCTCATCGTGGTCGGCATTCTGATGATGAAGGGCATCGGCAGGATCAAGTGGGACGACTTCATGGAAGCTATTCCCGCATTCCTGGCGATCGTTGTCATGCCCCTGACCAGCAGCATCGCCAATGGTATCGCTGTTGCGTTCATCAGCTACAGCCTATTGATGATCGTGACCGGGCAGGCCAAGAAGGTGCACTGGCTGGTCTACCTTCTGTCTGTTCTGTTCATCTTCAGGTTCGCGTTCATCCAGGGCCTGTAGTGCAGGCGTTGCACGCCCACTGCAGCTAGTGGGTCGGCTGCGGGGTGAAACTGATCTTCGGATTGTCTTTGTCTTGCAGGGCTGGCGGTGACCCGTCAGCCCTGCGCCGTAATGCTCTCCGTCGAGTTCTGCCTGTTGTTGATACGTGCTGGGCAATGTGGTATGCTTGTAGCAAAACTGCCAGGCAGGCTAGGCTGGTGCCTTGCGCTGGAGTCCTCCGGTGCAGGCTGGCGCAGAGAAGTGGTGCGATTTGGTGAGCCGTCGCAAGCAGACACCTTCCGGATTGCGGGACTACACTCCAAGCGAGCTGGCAATAAGACGCAGGCTCGAGCAGAGGATCGCCGCGGTTTTCGAGAGATGGGGGTATCAGGAACTAATGACCCCAACGCTCGAGTTCGCGGACGTTCTGTCGCCCTCTGGAGGGTACTCGGATACTGACCCTATGTACAGGTTCTCCGACCCGGACGGCCAGTTCGTCGCCCTGAGGCCCGAAATGACTACCCCGATCGCCCGCCTCGTGTCCACACGCCTCAGATCGGAGGTCGATCCCGGCAGGTTCTGGTACATCGCAAATGTGTTCAGATACGCAGATCCTCAGGTGGGTCACAGGCGTGAGTTCTGCCAGGCGGGAGTCGAGATAATCGGGACCCGCTCGGTTCTCGCAGACGCTGAGTCGATCGCTCTTTGCGTCGACTGCCTCCACGGGTGCGGACTGCGCGATTTTGGCATAGACATCGGACACATGGGCTTCGTCAACGGCTTGATGTCGGACATCGGTCTGGAGGACAGCGAGGCTACACGCGTGAAAGCAGCATTGCTTCGCCAGGACCTCGTAGCGCTTAAGTCGATCGTGGCTGGTCTCAGGCTGCCTCAGTCAGAGAGCGATAGACTCCTGGCTCTCGCAGACTTGCGCGGAGATGGATCGATCCTGGAAAGGGGCAGGGAGATTGCCGGAAGGTCGCGCGAAGCGCTCTCTGCAATCGCCGAGCTCGAGTCAGTAGTCAGGCATCTGGAGTGCTACGGTGCTGCGGACGTGATCAGTGTGGATCTCGGTCTCCTGAAGCGCCTCGATTACTACACAGGCGTCATCTTCCAGGGTCATGCCCGAGGGGTTGGATATGACATCTGTGGCGGCGGCCGATACGACAACCTGCTCAGGCAGTTCGGATTTGACTGTCCGTCGACAGGATTCGCCATCGGCATCGAAAGGGTGATGGCCGCAGTTGAGCAGGGGGGAGCAGCTCAGCCGGATGATGAAGGCCCCTTTGCCTGTGTGATCACCTTTGAAGACGGTCACGCAGAAGCGGCGCTTGCCGACGCCAGGCTGCTCAGAGCCCGCGGGTTTGTGGTGGAAATCGAGCTTGACGGCAGGCCAGTTGAAGCTGTATGCGCGCGAGCGCGTCGGAACGGGCGTTCCTGTGTTCTCTCTTATTCGAGCGGCTCGGAGGGCAGGCTCCAGTGCCAGGTGCGTGTCTTCAGTCCGCGAGCAAGCGACGTCAAGGACGAGTTGAGGAGTGCACTGAGCCTGAGAGACCTCGTCTTCTGATCAGTGGGTGGTTGCGTTGGAATTCCTGACTTTCGCGCTTCCGAAAGGACGGCTGCTTCAGCCGGTGGTCGAGCTCTTCAGAGATGCGGGCGTCTTCACTTGCGAGATATCTGAGGATACTCGCAAGCTCGTGTTTGACGACCCGGATCACGGCAGCCGGGTGCTGCTTGTCAAGGCCACGGATGTGCCCACGTATGTGCAGTACGGTTCCGCCGATCTGGGAGTGAGCGGCAAGGACGTGATCGATGAGTCCCGGAAAGACGTGTGCGAGCTCCTCGACCTGCGCATCGGACGGTGTCGCTTTATTGTGGCGGTGCCCGAGACTTCGCATGTGAGCTCTGTCCAGGAGCTGAGCTGCAACTCGAGAATCGCTACGAAGTACCCCTGGATAGCCGAGAACTACTTCCGCTCCATGGGTATACAGGTTGAAGTGGTGACCCTGAGCGGATCCCTTGAACTCGCGCCTGCAGTTGGGCTTGCGGACGCGATTGTTGACATTACCGAAACCGGGCGGACCCTGAGCGAGAACTGCCTAAAGATCATCGCCGAGGTCCAGCCGTCGTCGGCCAGGCTGATTGCGAACAGGGTCAGCTACCGTTCCAGACGGAACGACATCTTGGATGTCGCTCGAAGACTCGAGGAGAGACTTGCCGGGCGGATCGAGTCCGGCAGGGGAGGTGGCGAGTGTGCCTGCGAAGCCGCGGACAGGCAGAGCATCGCGTCAGACGACTGAAACCAGCGTTGAAGTCACTATCAATGTCGACGGTACCGGATCGAGTGAGGTCGATACCGGGATTGGTTTCCTAGACCACATGCTGGCGCTGTTTGCCATGCACGGCCTGATGGATCTCAAGCTCTGCTGCAAAGGCGACCTGCGAGTAGACGAGCACCACACAGTAGAGGACGTCGGAATCGCGCTGGGGACAGCGCTTGCAGACGCCCTCAAGGATAAGTCGGGGATCCGGCGATACGGGTTTTCCTCGGTGGTGCACGACGAGGCGTGGGTGATGGTTTCGCTGGACTTCTCCGGCCGTCCCGTGCTGGTATGCGAGGCCGACCAGCTCGAAGGATCGAGATGTCCGCTCAGTGAGGAGTTGCTTGTCGAGTTCCTGCGCGCCTTCGCCTTCAACTGCGGACTGACTCTCCACGTCAAGGTCGTCAGAGGCAAGAACGGCCACCACATCGTAGAGGCTGTGTTCAAGGCTCTGGGAAGGGCCTGCGACGATGCTCTTGCACTGGACTGCAGGGTCAAGGGCGTGCCTTCGACCAAGGGCGTGCTGTGATCCGCCGCGTCGCCGGGGGGCTGATCGCCGAGTGATTGGCATCATTGATTACGGAGCAGGCAATCTCCGAAGCGTCTACAACGGACTGAAGGCGGTCGGCTGCGAGTGCAGAGCAACTTCGGACCCGGCAGAGCTCGGTTCCTTCGCCGCTCTCGTCGTGCCAGGAGTGGGAGCGTTTGCCCAGGCGATGGCCAGGCTTCGCGCTCTGTCGCTGGTCGATCCTCTGCTGGGGTTCATCGGGTCAGGCAAGCCTGTTCTGGGCATATGTCTTGGGCTCCAGATCCTGATGGAAGCGAGCGACGAATCCGACAGCGGAGCGAAGCAGGACGGCTCAACAGGACTGGGAGTGCTCCGCGGAAGAGTCAGGCGTCTGCCGGGCGGCCAGAAGGTGCCTCAGATCGGGTGGAATTCTGTGCGATTCCTCACCCGCGACGACCCTCTGTTCACGGGGCTGAGCAGCGGCGCTTTCTTTTACTTCGTTCACTCCTACTATGTCGACCCTGAAGACACGGCCGTCGTGTCCTGCCGGTGCACCTATGGAGCGGACTTCGCGGCCGGCATCCGTCTCGGCAACGTGCACGCCGTCCAGTTTCACCCTGAGAAGAGCGGCAGGAACGGACTGACGGTCCTTCGCAACTTCGGGAGGCTGATCGAGCGGTGAAGGCCATTCCTGCGATAGACATCATGGACGGCCAGTGCGTGCGGCTGATCAGAGGCGACTTCGACCGGCGCAGCACCTACGGAACCGATCCGTCTGCTGTGGCTTCCACCTGGCAGTCAATGGGCGCTGAATTGATACATGTCGTGGACCTGGACGGAGCGCGGGCCGGACAACCGGTCAATGTTCAGGCGATCTCCGGCATACTTGATACGGTGTCTGTGCCGATAGAAGTCGGTGGCGGCATACGCAGTTTTGAGACTGCGGCCCGCCTGCTCACAATGGGAGTCCACAGAGTCGTGCTCGGAACTGCAGCGGTCACAGAGCCGGGTCTGGTGAAGAGACTGATAGATTCGTTTTCTTCGGACCGAGTGGTGGTCGGAATAGACGCCAGAGGAG
This sequence comes from Bacillota bacterium, assembly GCA_012719595.1. GTDB lineage: Bacteria > Bacillota > DTU014 > DTU014 > DTU014 > JAAYAB01. The sequence goes on along the minus strand of JAAYAB010000158.1, from coordinate 5,301 downwards.
GACAGGTCGCAACGTCCGGCTGGACGGACACTCATTCAGTCAAGGCGACCGAGTTGGCGAAGGAGATCAAGTCTGTGGGCGTCCTAGAGGTGATCTACACAGACATCGACAGGGACGGAATGATGTCCGGTCCGAACATAGAGTCCACCCGCCAGCTCGCAGTCGAGTCCGGACTCAGGGTGATAGCCTCAGGAGGCGTGTCCACCCTCGATGACCTGGTGAGGCTGAAGAACCTGGAGCAGGATGGAGTCACGGGTGTAATCATTGGAAAGGCACTGTACGAAGGAGCTGTCAGGCTTGAGGATGCGATCCGGATCCTGGCCGGTGACAGCCCAGCCCGGCAGCGTGGAGGAATGTGAGATGCATGTGAAGAGGGTCATACCGTGTCTGGACGTGAAAGAGGGGCGAGTGGTTAAGGGAACCAGGTTCGTCGATCTGAGAGACGCCGGGGATCCGGTAGAGCTTGCTGAGCACTATGACAGGGAAGGTGCAGACGAGCTGGTCTTCCTCGATATAAACGCGTCGCACGAAGGCAGGGCGACGATCGTGGACGTTGCTGCTAAGACTGCCGAGAGGGTGTTCATACCTTTCACAGTCGGAGGAGGCATCCGAACAGTCGATGACATCCGCAGTCTGCTGCGCGCCGGCGCAGACAAGGTTTCTGTGAACTCGGCGGCAGTCAAGGACCCGGAGCTGATCCGGAGGGCTGCTGACATGTTCGGCAGTCAGTGCATAGTGGTCGCGATAGACGCACGGCGGAAGAGGTCCGGTGAAGGGGTCTCAGGCTGGGAGGTTCTTATCCATGGCGGCAGGATTCAGACAGGACTGGATGTTCTGGAGTGGGTCGACAAGGTACAGGAGTATGGTGCCGGCGAGCTGCTTGTGACGAGCATGGATGCTGACGGCACGAAGGGCGGCTATGACAACGAACTCAACGCCGCGATAGCCTCCCGCTCGAGCATCCCGCTCATAGCCTCCGGCGGCGCGGGCGAGCTCTCCCATCTGCGGGACGCGATACTGGAGGGCCATGCCGATGCAGTTCTTGCTGCGTCGATATTCCACTTCGGTGAGTACAGCATCTCAGAGGTGAAATCGTATCTCAGGCAATGCGGCATTCCTGTGCGCATTGAGGAAGGGCTGTGACATGGGAGCGAGTGACGGATTCGAATTCGGTGAAGACAGGATCCAGTTCGGTGAGAATGGACTCATACCTGCAGTGGTCCAGGACGCAGGGAGCGGCGAAGTCCTCATGTTGGCCTATATGAACCAGAGCTCTCTCGCAAAGACGCTGGAGACGGGCGAGACCTGGTTCTACAGCCGAAGGCGCGGCGAGCTATGGCACAAGGGCGAGACATCAGGGAATGTGCAGCTCGTGAGAGAATTGCGGCTCGACTGCGACGGCGATGCGTTGGTTGTGCGGGTTACTCAGATCGGATCAGGAGCATGCCACACGGGCCGGCGCAGCTGCTTTCACCGCGTTCTCTGCAGAGACTCGGCCGGAGGTTTTCGCATCGAGTTCAGGGAAGGGTCTGCGAGTTCGGCTGACGGCGAGGCTATGACTGCCGCGATTCTCTGGGATCTTTACGACGTCATCCTCGACAGGAGGGCTAGACCGGTCGAGGGTTCGTACACGTGCTACCTCTTCAGAGAAGGGATCGACAAGATCCTCAAGAAGGTAGGCGAGGAGTCCGCAGAAACCATCATTGCAGCGAAGAACGGCTCCCGCGCCGAGATCGTCTACGAGACCGCGGACCTGCTGTACCATCTGCTTGTGACGCTCGCCTTCTTTGGAATACATCCGAGTGAAGTCTTTAGAGAGCTCTCCAGGAGACGCTAGCATCACACCCCGGTCATGCATTCGCGTATGGTATAATCAGTGACACAGGCCGCACCCAAGGAGAGACTAATCCATGGACTACTTGTCAGGCCTCAATGCTGAACAGAGAGAGGCCGTGTGCCACTTTGAAGGACCGCTTCTGATCCTCGCAGGCGCCGGGAGCGGGAAGACCCGGGTCCTCATTCACCGCATAGCTCATCTGATAAGCAAGCACGGCGTATCCCCCCGGTCCATATTGGCCGTCACGTTCACCAACAAAGCCGCCAAGGAAATGCAGGAGCGCGTGGCAAGGCTTCTTGGTCTAGACGGCGTAGACGTATTTGTCTCGACCTTCCACTCGCTGTGCGTCCGAATCCTCCGTCAGGAGCACCGCTACATCGGAAGGACAAGCAGCTTCACCATATTCGACACGACGGATCAGATCACCGCAGTGAGGCAGTGCATTCGGGAACTCGAGTTGGACGACCGCAGCATAAACCCGTCAGCCGTCCTCGGCACGATCAGCAATGCGAAGAACCAGCTGCTCGACCCTGAGCAATTCGCCAAACGTGCCTATGACTTCTGGGAGAAACAGGTTGCGAAGGTGTTCACGAAGTACCAGGAGAAACTCGCAGCCAACAACGCCTTTGACTTCGACGATCTGATTCTGGAGTGTGTGAAGCTGTTTCAGTCGGAACCCGATGTTCTCAAGAAGTACCAGGAACGCTTCGTGCACATTATGGTGGACGAGTACCAGGACACGAATCATGCCCAGTACCTCCTCGTGCGGCTGCTTGCCGATAGGTACAGGAACATCTGCGTGGTCGGCGACGACGATCAGTCCATCTACCACTGGAGAGGGGCTGACATCCGCAACATACTCGAGTTTGAGCGGGACTACCCTGAAGCGAAGGTCATAAAGCTCGAGCGGAATTACAGATCCACGCGCAGCATACTCGAGTGTGCTAATGCAGTCGTAAGCAGAAACGTGAGCAGAAAGCCGAAGCGCCTGTGGACAGATAGAGGGCCCGGAAGCGCGATATTCTGGTATAGAGCCACCGACGAAAAGGACGAGGCGCGGTATGTCATTTCGACTATCGAGGAGCTGATCATATCCGAGCGCAGGAATTACAGGGACTTCGCGGTTCTCTACCGGACGAACGCACAGTCCAGGACGTTCGAGGAGGAGCTCCTCAACAGGGGGATTCCGTATCAGATAGTGGGCGGCCTCAGGTTCTATCAGCGCAAGGAGATCAAGGACATGCTGGCCTACCTGAGAGCCATAGACAACCCCCACGACTCGATCAGCCTGGCTCGGATCATAAACACCCCGCGCAGAGGCATAGGTGACACCACACTCGAGCGGCTGACAGAGTACGCGCGGATGCGTGGAGTGTCTATATACTCAGCCATCTGTGATGACGAGGCGCTGTCTGCGCTTGGCTCGAGAGCCCGTTCAGCACTGAGTTCGTTTGTCGAGTTGCTCAATGACCTCGCATCGAGCGCGGCAGGAGTCGGACCCTCGGATATCGTCAAGAACGTCTTAGAGAAGACTGGGTACATGCGCGAGTTGCTGGAGGAGACGGACTCGGTGGAGGCCGAGGCGAAAATCCAGAACCTGCACGAACTCGTGTCGGTCACACGGAGCTTCGAAAAGGGCCGCGAGTCGGCCACGCTTTCGGACTTCCTGCAGGAAGTAGCCCTTCTGTCGGACATAGACACGTATGAGGACGACAAGAGCGGAGTGGCGCTGATGACGCTTCACTCAGCCAAGGGACTCGAGTTTCCTGTGGTGTTCATGGTCGGCATGGATGAAGGCGTGTTTCCGTTCGCAAGGAGTGTTTACGAGACTGGAGAAATCGAAGAGGAACGCCGTCTGTGCTACGTCGGGATCACTCGAGCCCAGGACAGGCTCTTCATGGTGTCGGCCGACACTCGCATGCTCTACGGGAATGCGAGCGTCAACCCGCCCAGCCGCTTCATCGAAGAGCTGCCCGAGGAGCTCGTGCACAAGGTTGGTATGGGAGCCGACACTGTGACGGGACGCCCAGGGTCCGGGGAGGTTATGGCTGCATCAAGCCAGGCAGGTCCTTCATCCAGGGTCGTTTCTCCTGGAACCAGGGAGGCTGATCAGTCGCTTGCGCAGACCGGCGCTGCCATCGGCCCAGGCTCCAAGGTGCGGCATGGGAAGTTCGGGATTGGAACGGTCGTCGCAGTCTCTGAGAGCGCAGGTGACCGCGTCTTCACAGTAGCGTTTCCCGGCCAGGGCATCAAGAAGCTGATCCAGAGTTACGCGTCACTGGAACTGGTCAAGTGAGGGGTGTTCTGTGTGGACGATCGCGTGAGACTTAGAGCCGATGAACTCAGGCGCAAGATCCACTACCATGACCACAGATACTACGTGCTCGACGACCCGGTCATTTCAGACTACGAGTATGACATGCTCGTGCAGGAACTCAAGGCCATAGAAGCGCAGCATCCGGAACTCGTGACCCCCGACTCGCCCACCCAGCGCGTCGGAGGATCCCCTCAGAGCGGGTTTTCCACTGTGGAACACAGTGTGCCAATGCTCAGTCTGGACAACTCATACTCGATCAGCGAATTGGAAAGCTTCGACATGCGGGTGCGCAAGGGCCTGGGCACGGATCGCACAGTCCGGTATGTATCGGAGCCGAAGATCGACGGGCTGGCCGTAACTCTCAGATACGAACGGGGCGTATTCGTCCTAGGCGCAACCAGAGGCGACGGCAGAGTGGGTGAGAACATCACTGCGAACCTAAAGACAATCAAGAGCATCCCGCTCCGGCTAGCGGAAGGCAATGACATCGACGTAGAGGTTCGAGGCGAGGTGTACATGCCGCTCGACGGGTTTCGGCGTTTGAACGCAGAACGCAGTGAGCGGGGGGAGACTGTCTTCGCCAATCCGCGCAATGCGGCTGCCGGGTCCCTTCGACAGCTCGACCCGAGCATCACAGCATCGAGGCCTCTGAGCTTCTTCGCATACGCGCTGGTCGGTGCAGAACGCATAGGCGCGAAGTGCCATCATGAGGCTCTGGAGATCCTGAAGAAGCTGGGGTTCAAGGTCAATGACCGAATTCAGATCTGCGAAGGCATAGACGAGGCGATTCGGTACTGTAATCTGCTCGATTCAGAGCGCGACCACCTGCCTTACGAGATCGACGGGGTAGTGATCAAGGTCGATTCGCTGGAGTCTCAGAGAGCGCTGGCATTCACAGCTAAGAGCCCGCGATGGGCGGTGGCGTATAAGTTTGCGCCCAGGCAAGCCAAGACTAAGCTCAAGACAATCGACGTTCAGGTGGGCAGGACCGGCGTGCTGACTCCGCTGGCGATTCTCGAGCCGGTGGTGCTCGCCGGATCTGTGGTGAGCCGGGCTTCCCTTCACAATGAGGACATCATCAGGCAGAAGGACATCCGCATAGGCGATACGGTCATTGTGCAAAAAGCAGGAGACGTGATACCTGAGG
>JAAYAB010000157.1 GCA_012719595.1 Bacillota bacterium | reverse complement strand
TTCATTGGAAGCACATCGCAGATCATCGAGTTCGCTTCGAAGTCACCTGCAACCGAGATGATCATTGGCACCGAGATGGGCACCCTTCACAAGCTCTACAAAGACAATCCAGGCAAGAAGTTCTACCTGCTGTCGCCGGGGCTGATATGTCCTAATATGAAGAGAACGACGCTCGCTTTGATTCGGGACTCCTTGGCAACGCTTGAGCCGAGAGTGACGGTGGACGAAGACGTCCGCAGGCGAGCTGCGAGAGCGTTGGAGAGGATGGTCGAGATTGGGTGACGAACCGACGCAGGTCGTATGCCCTGCTCTCGGCGGCCTGATGGCCGAAGCACAGGAATGCCGGACGGGTCTCCTTGTCATCGGGAGCGGAGTGGCCGGTCTGTATGCGGCACTGAAAGCTGCAAGCCACGGAGAAGACGTGCTCCTGTTGACCAAGGGCGACCTTACGTTGAGCAATACATACTACGCGCAGGGCGGCATTGCAGCTGCCATCTGCCACATGGACTCAAAGGAGTTGCACATCGAAGACACCCTGGCTGCGGGCGCGGGACTGTGCGCTTTGGACGCAGTCACAGTGACCGTCAGCGAAGGGGTCGACCGTGTGCTCGACCTTGTGAACCTTGGAGTCGACTTCGACAGGGAAGGCGGCTCGCTCGCCTTGACTAGAGAGGGGGCTCACCGGAGACGGCGGGTCCTGCACGCTCGCGGTGACGCGACCGGGAGGGAGATAGCCCTTACTCTCATCAATCTCGTAAGGCATGAGCCGCGCATCACAGTGGTGGAACAGTGCAGAGCGGTCGACCTGGTGCTTTCGCAGGACGGGCGGTGCACGGGTGCGATAGCCTATGATCTGTCGGGCGGCCAGGCCCTCAGGATACAGGCAAGTGCTGTCCTCCTGGCTTCGGGCGGAGTCGGGCAGGTGTACAAGCACACCACGAACCCGGCATCTGCAACCGGAGACGGAATAGCCATGGCTGTGAGGGCAGGAGCCAGAGTCGCAGACATGGAGTTTCATCAGTTTCATCCTACTGCCCTGTACAAGCCGGGTTTCAGACCTTCGTTTCTCATATCCGAGGCCGCAAGGGGCGAGGGCGCGCTTCTTCTCAACAGCCGGGGTGAGCGGTTCATGCCTCGCTACCACGAGCTGGCGGAGCTGGCTCCGAGAGATGTGGTATCCAGGGCGATCGTCAGTGAGACAACTCGGCTGGGCGACGACTGCGTATATCTCGATCTCAGAGGCCGGAGAAAGGAAGACCTGGCTAAACGATTCCCAACGATATACTACACGCTTGCAGAGCATGGGTTTGATATAACTCGAGACCTGATCCCCGTGGCTCCTGCTGCTCACTATATGATGGGCGGAGTAGCTACCGACCTCGATGGCCGCACTGATGTTCCCGGGCTGTACGCATGCGGTGAAGTCGCTTGCGCAGGCGTGCATGGCGCGAACCGGCTTGCGAGCAACTCGTTGCTGGAGGCGCTGGTCTTCGCCTGGCGTGCCGTCAAGGCGCACATCGAGGGACAGGAGTGGCGCCCGCTGTCTGACGATCTCGACCTCCTCAAGTCAGCGCTGGAGCTCGAAGTGGAGGTTGGCCAGGGCGGCGAGGCGCGGGTGCCGGGGCAGGGCGGACCTGGGCAAGGCGGGCAGGAGCCGGGCGGGCTGGGGCAGGACAGATCGGGCCGAACAGTCGCGGGCGCGCAGGTGCAGGCTGCGCCGGTACCGAATCCGCAGGAGATTACAGATATGGTTGCGCGGATGAGAACGACCATGTGGAAAGCTGTAGGAATAACCAGGTCTGAGCATGGGCTCAGGCAAGCCCTCTCCGATCTGGACGACATGCCTCGGCTCATCGGCGATTGCAGCGGCTCATCTGGAGGCCTCGTAGATCGCCTTGAGCTGAGGGACATGCTCTTGGTGTCGAAGCTGATGGCCCGGGCCGCTCTCGAGAGAACGGAGAGCCGGGGAAGCCACTTCAGACAGGATCATCCCCAATCGAGCCGATCCTGGCAGAGGCACATCCTGCTCAAGGGAGTGATGACTGACCGGTGAACAGCAGAGTTCCTGATATCGATATCAGAGTGGTAGACAAGATGGTCGAGGCTGCGCTCGACGAAGACATAGGTTACTGCGATCTGACCACAGAGGCTGTCGTCAGTCCAGACCGCAGAGCTGTCGGCAACTTCGTCGCCGAGAGTGCGGGCACCATCTGCGGGCTTGTCGTGGCAGAGAGGGTATTCGCATTGGTGGACGACAGTGTTGTCTTTGAGCCGCTCGTATCCGACGGCGACCAAGTGTCGAAGGGCGACGTGTTCGCTCGAGTGACCGGGTCCGCCCGTTCGATTTTGAAGGCCGAACGCGTGAGCCTGAACTTCTTGCAGCATATGAGCGGGATAGCCACGCTCACGAGGACCGCAGTGGAAAAGGTGCGCAGCTTCGGCACGATAGTCACGGACACTCGCAAGACAATGCCCGGACTCAGGGCTTTGCAGAAATATGCAGTCAGGTGCGGCGGCGGCCGGAACCACCGATTCGGCCTCTTCGACGGAGTACTGATCAAGGACAACCACATCGCGGTGGCAGGAAGCATAGCTGCAGCAGTCGAGGCGGCAAGGTCAAGGGTGCCGCATACCGTTCGCATAGAGGTCGAGGCGGAGACGCGCAGCCAGGTCGAGGAAGCGCTCGAGGCGGGTGCGGACATCATCATGTTGGACAACATGAGCCTCGATGACATGGCCGAAATGGTGAAGTTGATAGGCGGACGGGCGCTCGTGGAGGCTTCGGGAGGAATCACCTGCGATCGCTTGCCGGCGGTCGCGGCTATCGGGGTGGACATCATCTCAATGGGTTGCTTGACACACTCTTCTGCGTCATTAGACCTGAGTCTCGACATCCGGCTATGCGAGACTACGAACGAGTGACACAACACAAGGACCGGGGCTGCTTGCCTCAGGTGCCGGGAGGTACACAGCGATGAGGGAAATCAGGTGCGCAGTGGTCGGGTGTGGAGCGGTAGGTCCTGTTCATGCAGAGGCGCTGAGCAAGTCAACACGAGCACGCTTGATAGCTGCTGTTGATGTAGTGGCTGAGAGAGCTCGCGATGTCGCACAGAAGTACGGAGCGGAGTGCTGGTATGAAGACTACCAGAAGGTGCTAGAGAGAGATGATATCGACGCCGTCTTTATCTGCACGCCGCACTACCTCCACGTTCCGATGGTCATCGATGCTGCGAGGCATGGAAAACACGTGCTCGTGGAAAAGCCCCTCGCCATAGACTCTGACAGCGCTGCTATGGCTATTGAGGCTTGCCGGAGAGCCGGAGTTCGCTTCGCAGTTTGCCTGCAGAACCGGATGAACCCGGTCACTGTTGCGCTGAAGGACGCCATACACAGAGGACTTCTAGGCAAGATCGTCTGCGTAACCGGAGCGGTCAGTTGGTACAGGTCTGATGAGTATTACGCAGACAGCCCCTGGCGCGGCAGGTGGGAGACGGAGGGCGGCGGCGTCCTGATCAACCAGGCCATTCACACGCTGGATCTGATGCTCCACCTGGCAGGCGATGTCGAGAGCGTATCGGCGACACTGGCCACGGTTGGGCATAGGGCCATAGAAGTGGAGGACGTGGCTTCGGTCTCAATGAGGTTTGCCGACGGAGCCGTGGGCAACCTGTTCGCAACGACTTGTTCCTATCCCGGTACTGACGTCAGGATCGAAATAGTTGGGACCAAGGGATCCGCGCTGATCGAGGCGGACGCGCTCGCACGCTTTTCGTCGATCAATGGAGAAGCTCTAGTAGTGGAAGACGATCGCTACGAGTCACTCGTGGCGAAGCCTTACTACGGGGCTAGCCATAGGAAGTTGATAGAGGACTTCATTGAGGCTATCATTGAGAACCGCCCTCCGTTCGTGACGGGCGAAGAAGGAAAGCGCAGTATCGACGTTCTGAACACGATATACAGAGAGTTCCGACGGCAGAAAGCGTCAGCTTAGGCTCGAGCCCGGGGTCTGACGTAGGCTTGGGCCTGGTACTTGACATGGCCTGGCGCCCGGGATGGACCTGGGATTGCAGGTCCTGCTTCGGGGAACATTATCCATGAACATCTCGATCCGACCGAGATCGGCCGGAAAGGAAATCATGGATGCGCAAGTTCGTAAGGCCAAAAAGCCTTCTCGAGGCTGACAAACCGAGATTCGCCTCACACAGTCGAACCGCAGGGACACCGGTCAGCCCGAATCTGTCCAGCAACATAGAGCAGATACGCAAGATCTGTGGGCCGGAGAACTCAGACATAATCATACGCGAGTTTGGAATACCGATTGGGCGCGGCTTTGCAGCCGCGCTTTTCTTCGTGGAAGGGCTGACGGATAGATTTGCGCTCAACCTTGGGGTGATCCAGCCTCTGCAGCTCTCCAACTGCGGGTGCACTCTGGCGGACGGCGATGATCTGGCGAGAGGACTTGACGCCAGCGGACTCGACATCATCGACTACATCGTGAAATACCTCCTAGGCAACTCCCAGGCCAAGCGAGTGACGTCGCTCGACGAAGCGATCGATATGGTGATGACCGGCGAATCGGCGATCTTCGTCGACGGAGTGGCCGAAGCCATAGTCACTGAAGTCAAAGGCTGGGCTAACCGAGGCATTCAGGAGCCTCAGTCCGAGCTGACGATCAGGGGTCCGAGAGAAGGCTTCTCGGAGGTCGTGCGGTTCAACACCGCACTACTTCGCAGGCGCATTCGAAACCCTGCCCTGAGGATGGACCCGATGAAAGTCGGCGCGCTATCAGCGACCGACGTGCTGGTCGTGTACATCCAGGATCTCACCAACGAGCGCCTTGTCGAAGAGGTAAAGCGCAGGATCAGCGAGATTGACATCGACTACCTCCCCGAGGCGGGGTACATAGAGCAGTTCATAGAGGACAACCCCTTTTCTCCGTTTCCACAGGTGCTCGCGACCGAAAGGCCCGATCGGCTGGCAGCGGCCCTTGCCGAGGGGCATGTCGGAATCCTCGTGGACGGCACCCCGGTGGCATTGATCACGCCCTCGTTCATTACCGACATCTACGAGGCAACAGAAGACTACTACGAGAGGTTCCTCTTCGGTTCCGCGAGGAGACTGCTCAGGATCGGCGCCACCCTTCTTGCTCTGCTGCTTCCCGCGCTGTACATCGCCATTGTCACATTCCATCAGGAGATGATCCCAACGCCGCTCGCGCTGGCGTTTGCGTCGGCCCGGCAGCGAGTTCCCTTTCCTGCGCTTGTAGAGGCACTGTTGATGGAGGTTGCGCTGGAACTCATCCGAGAGGCGGGCGTTCGGCTCCCCAGCCCGGTCGGTCAGACAGTGGGCATTGTAGGAGCGCTGTTGCTCGGCGATGCGGCTGTTCAGGCCAATCTCGTGAGTCCCATCATGGTCATTGTCGTGGCGCTGACCGGGCTTGCGTCGTTTGCGACGCCGTATCACTCCGGCGGTCTGGCAATCCGGCTGTTGCGGTTTCCGCTGATGGTTGCCGGTGCTGCAGTGGGGTTGTACGGAGTCGCTGCAGGCATCATCGCGATCAGCATCCATCTCACGCTCCTGACTTCTCTCGGAGTGCCCTATCTCAGCCCGTTCTTGAGCGAGCCTTACGATTACAAGGACGTCATAGTGCGGGCTCCTCTGTGGACAATGCGGTTTCGTCCCAGGTACCTTAGGCCGTACCGCCTGAGGAGGCAGGCCGGCCGGGGAGACAGCCGATGAAGCAGGAACGCATAACCACCAGTCAGCTGGCTATTGTAGTGGCCATTGCAGTCATGGGCACAGTCGTGCTGTCAGTGCCGCGCACCCTCTCGATCGGCGCGGAGAACTCCGGATGGATCTCGCTCATGCTCGGATGGGCTATCGGCCTGGCAGGCATCTTCCTCTTCGTCCGGCTCGCGGAAAGATTCCCGCAGAAGACTATCACCGAGTACTCGGCGCTGGTCTTCGGAAGGTGGCTCGGCAAGCTGGTCAGCCTCAGCTTCTCAGCTTACTTCATCCTGCTGTGCGCGCTGTACACCCGGGTCTTCGCACAGACCATTGTCATCCCGCTGTTGCCGGAGACACCTATCAGCGTTGTGCTCGGCATCTTTGTCATTCTACTGATCTACGAATCCCACGCGGGACTGCAGTCGATAGCGCAGCTGAGTCAGGTCTTCATAGTACCCATCATAATCGCTGCGCTCGTGATTGTTGCGGGAGTCGCACCGCTGATGGATCTCGGACGGCTGAAACCTCTCTTCCAGCCGGGACCCGGTCCCATTCTCAGGACCGCGCTGACTGCCTCGACACACTTTGGCGAGTCGGCAGTGCTGCTGGTACTCTATCCATATCTCACCCGAAGGAGCCGTGTACTGAGATCTGGATGGATTGGTCTCTCGACCGCACTGGCGATCCTGCTACCGGTGGTCTTGGGTGGAGTTGCGGTGTACGGGCATGAACAGGTTCAGCGGCTCCTGTTTCCCACCTTGAGCCTCGCCCGTCTCATTCGTTTCGGCGGCTTCGTGGAGCATGCAGAGGTGCTCTTCGTGGTGCTGTGGCTCTTCTCGGCCTTTCTCAAGGTTTCGATACTGTTCTATGTGAGTTCTGTCGCACTCGCACAGACGTTTGACATCGATGACTATCGCCCGCTTGTCAACGTGCTTGCTACCATCGTCGTTCTCGGCTCGCTGCTGCCTGAGAACGCGGCCATGGTGCTCGAACTCACGGATGTGGTGGTCAGCTACGGCTGGATGTATGAGTACGGCCTCCCGCTGATTGTTCTGCTCGCTGCAGTGGTCCTGCGCAAGGAGGATCGGCATGACGAGGTGTGACCGCACAACGTCTCTCCGGCTGTTCGGACTCACGCTATTGGTGATCCTGGCTCTGAGTCTTGGGGGCTGCTACAGCCAGAGGGAAATAGAGCTCACTGGGTTCATACTGGCCGTGGGACTGGACCGGGGCGAGGAACTGCCGCTCAGGCTGGTCGCCCAACTGGCAGTGCCCGCCGCAGTAGCTGGCGAGAGGGACGGAGGCGGAGATCAGCCGTCAGTCCTGCTGAGCGCAGAGGGCAACACGATTTCAGAGGCGATTCAGAAGCTGAGCATGGTCACGCCCGACCGGTTGTTCTGGGGGCATGCAGACATCGTCATATTCACTGCTGACATCGTCGAAGGCGGCCTGAGTCGCGTAGTCGACATAGTTCTGAGAGAGAGGGAGTTCAGGCCTGGTGCCAGGATATATGTCACAGACGAAAACCTGGATGAGCTGCTTTCGGTCGAGTTCCCCACCCAACCCATGAACGCGAGCTACATAGAGCGCCTGTCTGAGCGCAGCACCAGTTACTCCATGTCGCCCCAGGCGATGGTGAAGGACCTCGGGTGTGGGAGCGAACCAAGCGGG
>JAAYAB010000156.1 GCA_012719595.1 Bacillota bacterium | reverse complement strand
CTATGACCCAGGAATTGCGGGAACGCCTTAGGGAGGCCCAGGCTGAAGGCCGCCCGCTGCGAGTCTACTGCGGCTACGACGCGACGAAGCCGGACCTCCATCTCGGACACACCGTCACCATGCGCAAGCTGCGCCAGTTCCAGGACTATGGGCATGAAGTCACGTTCCTGATAGGAGACTTCACGACCCGCGTGGGTGATCCAAGTGACAAGGACAAGCTGAGGCCCCAGCTCAGTGTAGAGGAGATCGAGGAGAACGCACGCACCTATGCTGAACAGGCCTTCAAGGTCTTGGATCGCGAGCGGACTCACGTCCGTCACAACAGCGAATGGCTGAGCAAGGTCAATCTCGCTGACGTGATCAGGCTGGCGAGCAACTTCACTGCGCAGCAGTTCCTCATCCGCGACAACTTCCAGGCGCGGCTCGAGAGAGGAGATCCCATCTGGCTTCATGAGTTCCTGTACGCGCTCTTGCAGGGATACGACGCCGTTGCGCTTCGCACGGACGTGCAGATCGGCGGCACCGAGCAGCTGTTCAGCCTTCTTGCAGGGCGTAAGCTGCAGGAGGCTTTCGGGCAGCGCCCGCAGGTGTGCATAACCTATCCCATACTGGTGGGAATCGATGGACGCACCCGCATGTCCAAGAGCGCAGGCAACTACATCGGGATCGCCGAGCCTCCTGAGACGATGTACGGCAAGGTAATGAGCATACCTGACGAAGCAATGAGCAGCTTCTTCAGGCTCGCAACGCGCTGGTCGCCTGAAGTAGTGGCCCAGGCTGAAGCGGACCTGGCCAATGGCAGGCTGCACCCAATGGAAGCCAAGAAGAGACTGGCGTGGGAGATCGTCGATTGCTATCACGGCAGCCAGGCAGCGGATGCCGCTGAACGGCACTTCGAGACAGTGCATCAGCAGCGGGAGATGCCTGAGGACATGCCTCAGTTTGCTATCACCGAACCGACTGCCATTCCTGACCTGCTCGTTGCAACGGGTATGTGCAAGAGCAAGAGTGAAGGCCGGCGTCTAGTGCAGCAGCGCGGAGTGAGCATAGACGGTGTCCTCGTAGAGTCAATCGACCACGTCGTGCAGCCCGGCGATGCAGTGTTGCAGGTTGGGAAACGCAGATTCGTGCACCTGGTCCAATGACAGTACCAGAATCGCCTTTTCCAATGCGGAAGGCGTTTTCGTCGTCGACTTGGCTGGCAGCATATCTACGTGCTCAACGTACTCACGAACCAGGAACTCTGTGTCGCCGGCCCAGGTGATGCCCACAGCCCTGGCTGGAATGCGAGACCCTGTCCACCTTGCTAGGCGGGAGTTTTTCGCTCGTACGAGACTACCTCTCGCTCAGGATAGTAGAAGAAGATGACCGCGCCGATGATGGTGAACAGAGCAGCCACCGGACCGGTCAGCTGTATGCCGAGGGGCTTCTCCACGGTCTTGCCGAAGTAGTCCAGGAGCCCGCCTGTGATCACCGTCGACAGACCGAGCGCCAGCTTCAGGACGAAGCCCTGTGCGCCGAAGTACATGGCCTCGCGGCGCTGCCCGGAGAGCCTCTCCTCGAGATCTGAGACCGCCGCCACGATCGCGTCAGGGACTACGAAGATTGTGGAAACGGGGATCCCGAACAGCGCCATCAAGACATAGCCGAATGCCTG
>JAAYAB010000155.1 GCA_012719595.1 Bacillota bacterium | reverse complement strand
GGACTTCCGGGCGTGTCTGCCTGACTTCACGGCCTACTTCTTCCTCAGCTGATCGAGCCGAGCCTTGTTCTCGTACGGAGCGATGAACCTGGCTCTGTCCTCTTCCGGAATTGGGTAGCCGACGGCCTCGGCCATCTGTTCGTACACTACCCATCGCGTCCTGAGTTTCTCGCAACCGTATTCCCCACACTGCGAACAGTTCGAAAGCCCTTTCTCAATGACGCATGGCCTTACGGAGCAGCCCTTGTCAATCCGCTGGCCGTCAGCGTCAGCGAAGCACCCGTCACAGATGATCTCCTCAGGCGGGATTCTAAAGCCGAAATACTTGTGCCACCCGTCACTCAGGATCTGCCGGTTGGACTCGTTTGCCTCAACGTTTGGGCGATATGCCAGACACAAATCGCACCGATAACCGCATCGACTGAGGATCTCTTCCATGCCTTTGCACTCCCTCAATAAGCTACAACCAGAGCAGGTTGAGCGCCTCCGATCGTGATGTCGAGTGGAAAGGTCCAGGGGCGGTCACACCGCCCTGCCTCTCACGCAACGCAAAATCCAGATGGCAACCCTCTATTGCCGGTACTCTGGGAAGCTCTCTCTCCAAATCCCACCTCAGCCATAGCGCTGCATCGTCAAGTTCGAAGCTGCCCTCCATGGACATGCTCTGCACCTCACAGTCGAGCGGCTGAACGGCGTTCTTGCTCGGTGTGGTGACATATACGTTGTAGCCCGCCTTGTTACTGTCATCTTCGAAGCGTATCGGGCGGGCTGCATCGACGAAGATGTTGTTCAGCACTCGGTTGTTGTTCGATGTGAGCTTTCGACCTCCGAGGGATCTGTCCGTTGCAACTCCGGCAAACACGGGTTCCTCTTTCACGCGCCAGAAGAGGTTGTGGGCCACTGTCAAGTGGCCAGTGTCCGCCGCCCGCACGCCCTGCCCGTCGATGTCCCACAGGATGTTGTTGTCCACCATGTTAGGCGTCTGCGATGCCTCCACGAACACAGCGCCCTGAACCGTGCTGACATCCCGGATCACGTTGCCTGTGACGCGCGAGTTCCTGTTGTTCCAGTCGAGCCAGATCCCGCATCCTCCTTGAATGCGTTCGACTCGATTGCCCCGAACCAGAGTCCCGTTGTTTATCAGGAGCTTTATGCCGGCTACCTCCCAGTGGAACTCTGCATCCTGCCAACCGCAGTTGGCGATAGAGTTGCGCTCCACAAGTGCATGCTCGTTGGTCAGGCCGCGGATACCAGCTGTTCCGCATTCATGTATGAGATTGTCTCGCACGATTGTACGGCCCAGGTTGGGGTCCTTCCGCTCCGAAAAGCGTCTGTCCAAACGCTCGAAGACGTCGAATCCGATTTCTATGCCCACGGAGTTGATATGGCGCACCGTGCAGTTCTCGATGATCCAGTGATGCCCTCCCATGGTGAACACCGCCCCCACGCCGGTGCGGAGAAAACCGTTGGCACAGTGCTCGAAAACCAGTCCGTTCACTCGGATGAATCCGAAACCTACACCCTGAGGTTTGAAAAGATGCGGCTGTACGGCGGCCTCAAAGACCACCCCGTTCGGATCACCGCCGCAATACGGGTTGATGTGGACTGTGCGCCCGTCCGGCGCTACCCAGAATGATCCGGGGAGTCTCACCAGGTCTTCGTAGGTCGCGAGCTGCTGCATCCGTCTCCCGTTCTCGAACAGCATGCCGCGACTGAGCGTGTATGGGAGACGTCCCTTCCACTCCACTGCCCAAGGCATCAGGTCCATCTCTTCGTCTGTCGCATTCGGCGTGGCAAACGGGTTGAAACCGTCCTCGAAGAGCTCGTCAGGCAGTGTAGTCATCCACAGCTTCTTTGAGAATTGCCACATCGCGCCTGATCCGAAGCACCGGAGAGACCGCTCCCACCTGGTCTCCACTACACGGGAACCCCTGATGACGACATGGTTTCCGGGCGCCGGCTCGTATTTGATCATCCGACTCGGTCCTTCGCCAGACAACCTGGGCTGGACCATCTCACGATAGACCCCCGAGTAGATCCACACGCACTCGCCCGGCTTCACTACTTGTGCCGCCCTGTTGATCGTACGGAAGGGAAGCTCCTCCGTGCCGGGATTCGCGTCGGAAGCCCGAGGGTTGTTCTGATCGACGTGGTAGGTCTTGCCGTACTGCGTTTCATCAGACCAACTCATAAACAGGGAGCCATCAGGCATGACGACTTCAGGCTCGATAGGTGTGTACGTTATCTGCTCTGCCCTGTAAGAGCTGCCGCTAACAGTAGTTGTCTCCTGTTGCATTGATACTACCACCTTATGGTTTCGTGGCGGTCTCCTCAATCGAGCTGGCAAAAGCCTCGATCTCAGCGAGCGAAGTGAGTCTCATGAAGCGGATATGTGCCCACCGCGGGTCGGCCATGCATGCCAGCATATTGCTGCGCTTGTGCTTGTGTTGAGTGACGATCCACCAGAGCAGCGATTCCTTTTTGCGCCATATCGCCAGCTGCGGCCAGAACTGCTCGTAGTTGGTGCCCCAGAGCAACTCCTTCGACCGCCAGCGCCTCCAGGAACGCTTGAGCACTCTCGACACGAGTTGCGGCAGCGGCAGGTCGAGCCAAATCAGAGTCTCGAGACGCGGCCAGAACGTTCGCTGGCAGAAATTCATGTACGAGCCTGCAACGACCCATCCGTCGCCTGAAGTAGCTTCGTTGAGTTTGCGCTCGAGTTCCTGCGGATTTGTGGCGTTCAGGCCGACCCAGCCGGGCTGCCAGTTCAGTGCATCGATCTCGACGAAGGGCACCCCGAGGGTGCGGGCCAAACGCTGGCCGAGCGTGCTCTTTCCGGAGCAACTGTTGCCGATCACATGGATTCTGCGGCCAATAGGTGAGTCGGAGCTGGAAGAGCTGCAGTGCGAATCGAGGCTCATGTCTATCCTCCTTGCTTCTTCACCTACTGAACATATCACGAATCCTGGCTGACAACAACGCCGAATCAGCCCGCAATCAGCTTTCCCGCCATATCGACCGCCCTGAGCATTACGGGATCGCGATCCTCGTAGAGGTCCTCCCTCGTCAAAGCGACATGAACGTCCGGCCTGATCCCCACTCCCTCAAACGGAGTGCCGTCCGGCATCGAAGTCCTGACAGTGCCGACACAGAACCCTATTCCGTTATCGAACCCCTGCATCATAGGCTGACCAGTGGAGCCGGTAGTCGTCTCTCCGACAATCTGGGCTCGGCCATTGGACTTGAGCAACAGCAAGAAGTCCTCCGCAGCCGATCCAGTCACACGGTCTGCCAGCACGATCAAGTGGCCGCCGTAGCTTCCCTCGCCGGGAGTGGATGTGGGCCAGGTGGTGCATGTGCTCATATCCGAGAAATTCCGTATGCCGCGAGAGCCTCTGGCCAGGGATATGGCCATGTTCATTGGAGAAGTCTCCGAACCATAGCCATAGGGCTTGTTCTGAAGCTTATTGACGAGTCGCAGCGGAGTGCTTCCTCCTTCATTGCCCCTTACGTCGACAATTAGGCACTTGGCAGCGCCGAACTGGTCGGCTAACTCAATCGCTGACTTCTCATACTCGGATCGCATGAAGCTGGGTATCTTGATGTATGCGATTTCGCCTTCAGTGACCCAGCGTCCTGTGGAGAACGCGGCCTGCTCCTCTGCATCTTTGGCTTGTGCAGTCTTGCGGTTCTCTTCATCTTGACGAGTGAACTCGCTCCTATCGACCTCCGCAGAGTGACGCTTACCCTGCCGATCCTCATAGCAGAGCGTGTATTTCTCAGGCAAGAACACCCGAAGCATGTGGGTGAATCTACCCAGCTTTCCATGCTCGGTGCTGCCATACAGGTACTTGTACATGTCCGCATACCAATCCTCGATGTCTCGGCCATTGATGCTCACGATGGCGTCGCCGCGGACCAGTCCGGAAACGCGGCCTCCTAACGCCAGGAATCTCCCCTCTATCCGGTCCATGTTTACTCCAATGTCGTCGCAGTTCTCAATGAGAGGATCCCGATACTGTGTGTGACCGTTATTCAGCCGGGCGAAGAACTCATACATTAACAGAGAGAACTCAACCCGAGTGATGTCTCCAAGCGCCTTCTCGCTGAGCTCTCTGAATGCGTCATCAAGGTCAGCCTTTGATATCTTCGACGCCTGCCAATGAGCGAAACAGAGAGTGAGGATCTGGAGAACCTTGCTCAGGATGAACCCCCGTTCGCCCACGCTAAGTCTGTCGCTGCTCAAACCTTCGTACATTGTCAACTCCTCCATTCTAGGTCCGTAACTGCCCTATCGCCGCCATGCACTTGTAGTCGATGCGCACCTTGCCATCGACACTCAGCTCAAGGCTCAGGAGTGTGCGTGACACCTCAGTCTCGGCAGCAATGGAAACCGCGATCAAACACCTGCGGGCGATCACCTGTGGGCGATGAAGAAGAGCCTCCTGAATGGGAACAGGACCCGGCCGTCCTCTTGCACCCTATACTCGTTTCGGATGCGGGCCAAGACGCCTGCGGTGAACTCGCTTCTCTCTTGCTCGTCCAGCTTCTCGAGGTACGGCCTCATACCTGTGGATTTGTACCATTCGATGATCGACTCATGGTCGGGCATCACGTGGTAGTAGTGCGTTTCCCAAAGCTCGATGTTTTCCGCAAGAGAGCACAACACGTCGTAGTAGAAGTCAAGGTCCTTGTAGCAGAGCCCGTCGTCCATTCCCTCGAATCTGCTGCGCCACCGGTCCTCCATTGCGGTTTGGCCGATCGCCACACCGATAGGCATGTATGTGACATTCGGCACTTGCACTGCCAGAACTCCGGAGTCTGCCACCAGAGCGAAAAGCCTCTCAAGCAAGCTTTTGTGATCAGGAATCCACTGGATTGCGGCATTTGAGAAGACTATATCGAATGTTCCGAGATCTGAGAGATCTCTGCCAGCATCTCGATTGATCCACTCAAGGTCTGGGTAGTCCGCCCTCGCCTTCTCCAACATGGCTTCCGAATTGTCCAGCCCTATGATCCGAGCGTCTTTCCATCTGCGCTTGAGCTCAATCGTGCTGTTGCCAGGTCCGCATCCTATGTCTATGATGCTGCCGGCGTGGTCCTTTCTGATCCGGTTGATAAGGTCTCTGGTAGGTTGCGTCCTCTCTTCTTTGAACCTCAGGTAGAGGTTTGGGTTCCACTCAGACACTAGTCGTCCTCCTAACTCCTGCCTTCAACGTCCCGCTAACCTCTCAGCATTTACTTCTCGAATCACCTCAGCGAAATCTATGTGTTTGACGCCCTGCAAAACCTTTTTCACGATCAGAGTGACGATATCCGTCGCTCCGCCCTCGACCGTGAACACGACGTCCGTCGGCCTGTTTGGGCTGCGAAACTCCTGCATTGACCGGTCCATCCGCCAATCAGTGATGATCAGCGGGGTGGTGTCCATGGCGGATCCGTTGAGGAGAGAAGCCTGTCGCCCTCTGACCGACGCCTGGCCTTGCCTGACCGACGTCTGGCCGCCACCAGCCGTCGCCGCCTGTCCGATTCCGGCCACCGGCCTGTCTAGGTAGTCGCAGTAGGCGCCCCAAAACTCCTTGCCCATGTACCAGCGGTCAATAATGTGGACTTCTGCGTGCATAGTGGCAAAATCATCGAACGGCGGGTCGGGCAGATAGAGGCGGGCACCATGTTTCTCACAGATTACCATTACCTCGCGAACAAGGTCAAGGTCTGCAATGACAGCCATGACAAGTCTTTCGCGAGAGGGCTTGTTGGCCGGGTCGCGCATTCTGCAGCGTTCTAGCGCAACTCGCGCGGAGCTCTTCACCATGTTGGACTCAGACTCAGTCTTCAGCAGTCGCTCGAGCACTTGCGCGGACTCGGGCCCTCCAGCGAAAAAGAGAGCCTGCGACAGCGCATGCCGGACTGGTGCGCAGCAATCGAAGAGCGCTTTGTGAATGTCTGTGAGAAGATCGCCAGGAAGAGGTCTGTTGATCTGCTTCGCTGCATCTCGGATCGCATCGGCGGCCTTGGTCCGGGCAAACCTGTTGTCGCTGGCAAGCGGATGGGTCGGATTTGCCTTCTGAAAAGCTCTATCGTCCCGAAATCGATGGGCCCTCGCAAGACGTCCGGACTCGATGCGGCGTCGGTACTCGTCTAGTGACATGAACTGGTTGGCCCAAATCGCCTTGAGGTTCTCTCGTATCGACGAGATCAGCGGTTCGCACGACTCCCAGTCACGCATACAGCGCATTTGGACACCTCCTTCCCCTCGCCTTAGCCAAGCGCAGCTCTTCGGTGCGTCACTGCAGGATTGCACACCGTGGCCTGCCTCCGCAGGCAGTCTATGGGACTTGCTTCCCTCAATTACCATGATAAGTTACGACCCAAGCTCTGGCAAGCTGGCTAATACTCGGAAGCCACAGCATGAAAAAAGGGAATCCATGTAGCGTTCAACTTAACCTGCTACTGGACATTCCTCCTGAGATAGACTATGCTTTCACCAGATACATATCCGAGGTGTACATCATGATCCACGACGGCCCCGCACGCCCAGCACCTTCTCTGCCAGGGATGGTATTCAGAGGAGCCAGAAAAGCTCTGGTTGTCACCTTCGACCTTGCCAAGGTCATGGTACCAGTCTACATCGCCACCACGATCCTGAGGCATTCCGGGATCCTGCTTCGCGTGTCTGACCTGCTTCAGCCTGTGACGTCAGTTGTCGGTCTTCCCGGTGAAGCGTCGCTCGTTCTGATACTGGGGCTTCTAGTCAACCTCTACGCTGCGATCGGAGCAATGGCAGGAATCAGTCTGACTTCTGCGCAAGTCACGATTCTGTCGATGATGCTGCTGACGTGTCACAGTCTCCCACTGGAGACGACAGTCACACAGAGACTCGGGCTTCCAGTATGGGTGGCGATAGCCGTGAGGGCATCGGTAGCGCTGCTCGTCGGGTTCGTGCTCAGCCTACTGCTATAGGGAGGCAAGCCTAGTGAACATCATAGACGCACTCAAAGAAGCCGCTCTAGGCAGTTGCTCTCTCGTGCTCCAGGTGCTCTTCATCCTGATTCCGGTCATGATTCTGCTGCAAATCATCGAAGAATTGGGAATAGCCCATCGGCTCTCCAGGATGCTTGGCAGGGTAACCAGGCTGTTCTCTATGAGTGACGAGGCCGCCATGCCTCTGCTGGTGGGCATAGTATTCGGTATTACGTACGGAGCTGGCGTGATCATAGACGCAAGCTCATCTGGAAAGCTGACGAAGCAAGAGTGCTTCGTGCTCGCAGTATTCCTCTCGATATGTCACGCGCTTGTCGAAGACACCCTTCTCTTTGCATCGCTTGGGGCCTCTGGATGGATCTTAGTTCTGGGCCGCCTCGTTCTCGCTATACTGCTAACGTTCGCGGTCGTCAAATGGCAGATAAGGGCTCATTCACCGGTGGCCGGCACGCAGCATCCTGCGCGCACCAATGCATCCTAGGCAGGCCTCTTTATCAGCACCTCTCCGTTGCGAAGGTGGACCTCCGCCCTGAAGCCCTTCGCGAGCTCCTCTACAGCAATTCCTCTCTGCAGCCAGTTATGCTCTTGGAACAGGGTAAACGGCTCGTCGTAGGTTGTGAACACCAACTCATCACCGACGTAGTAATCCACGTAGTTGATAGACTCAGGGTACAGGCTGGCCAAACGGATCCAGCGTTTGCCCTCGTACTCAGACTCAGGCCCAAACCCCTGCAGGTAATACTGGTCAGCCTCAGGTATTGGATCCACCTTGATACCTATGCCCTGAGCCATTCGGTAAGCGAAGAACTGGTCTTCACCCTTGGTGATCCGCCAGTTGGCCGGCGGCTCTTGCTTGGACATGTTGTTGTAGTATCCCCACGAAGAGTGGGTTCTGAAGGCAACTTCCAATTGCCCGATAGACTGCGAGTCCTCATTGCACACGACCGGTTTGCCTGGTGAATACTCCTTCGCTCTTAGAAAGAGGTTGTAGAGCTGCTGCCGCGTGCATCCGTTTCCGTGGACCAGGATGTAGTCGCTCGCTCTGCAGACCTCCCCATTCACGTATCCGCCGCCCCCGCTGCAGCCCACAGGCAGTCCTCCAGATTCCTCACGGGCTATTCCAATCAGACAGACCATACCCTCCGGCGAGTAGATCAGCGGGTGTTTGGCGAACGGCTCGATGCTGTGCTCATTCGCCACCTCGACCAGCACGTTCTTGTACCCGCCTTCCTTGAGGAACCGTGATGCAGTCTTGACCGCATCTATGATCGCCTGACCGTCCCGCATCCTGACGACGACTTGACCTGCGTAGAGATAGCTCACTATGACGACCATGCCGCACGCGTCCGCCGCCCTGATCAGTCTGTCCATCCTGGCTGCATAGGCCGGGTCAAGAGACTTACCATCTTCGCCAAAGGGGTTGTTGTCGATTGTGTGGTTCTTTATCGTGTAGAAAGGGCCTCCACCCTGGAAACCCACAGTGAACGCTCTGAGACCATGCGCGTGCCACTCAGGCAAAGCTGCGATGAGGTGATCTGTGTTTTCCTCCGGATCCCACTTGCCATAGCCGAATCGTGCAAACCTCGAGGGGTCTGCCTTGTCATCGAAGATCCCTTGAATAAAGCGAGCATTCATCAGAAGGCCGTGCGCGCTCGGATTGCTGCCCTCGATCTCTGAGTACGTCTTTCTCCCGTTTATGTAGAAGTCTTCCCCTCTGATGTCGACAGTTGTTGTGGGCATATCAATCGCCTCCATGGTGCCAAGGGCGAAAGCGAAGGGGCCTTCAGCCCCTTCGCCTGTGCACTGCGAACTCACTTCGCTGATATGGCGGGTGTCTGCTATTGCCCGGTCTTGCTTGACGCCCCGCACGATCCTCTGACCACAAGGGTCGGTCTCAGCACGATCTTCTGAAAAGTGACTGTGCCCGGACTCCTCTTGTCCGTATCCTTCTTTCCCTTGAGCTGATCGATCCTCCTAATGAGGAGATTCGCCGCTTCCTCGCCGAGGTTGTACTTGGGTATGCTCACCGTTGTCAGTGGGATCTCCATGGCTGATGCGACCTTGATGTCGTCGAACCCGACGACTGCCACATCCGACGGAATCGAGAGCCCCCTCTGTCTTACAGCCTTCATGACACCCAAGGCCATCAGGTCGCTGAACGAGAGGACTGCGTCGCACGTCCTGCCTGAAGCGAAGTACTCATTCATCAAGCTCTGCCCGCTGTCGACGTCGCGCTGGTCACCCCGCAACACCAGTGATTCGTCAAAATCGATCCCTGCTTCTTGCAGCGCCTTCTTGTACCCTGACAGGCGTTCGGCATCCGCCCTTGGACTCAGTGAACTGCCCATATATGCGACTCGCCTGCGCCCGAGACTCAGGAGGTGCCGGACGGCCGCATACGCGCCGGCTTCGTCATCTGCGATCACCAAGTCCGTGTTGAGGTCCTGCACCATGCTCATACACACAAAAGGCACGCCGCTCTCCTGCAACATCTCATATACAGCTCTGTCTCGCCTCGACTCGATCGGCGCAATCACGATCCCGTCGACCTGCCGGGAGATGAGCGACTCAATGGCTGCTTCTTCTTTGACCAAGTCGTAATCGGTATCGGCCAAGATCGCGTTAAACCCCTTCGCCCAGATAGTGGTCTCGATCCCCTTGATCAGCTCAGGGAAAAACGGATTGGTCAGATCAGGGACCACTATTCCCACTGTGAACGACCTGTTAGTTACCAATCCCCGGGCGAGGATGTTGGGTCTGTAGCCCAACTCCTTTGCGACCTTGATGATTCTCTGCTTGGTCTCTTCCTTGACGTCGGGCCTGTCTTTCAGAGCTCTGACCACCGTTGTGGTCGAAACTCCTACGATCGACGCGATTTCCTTTAGCGACGTGCTCATCGACTATCCCTCAACTCCTGTGGCAGCTTCACGGCGCACGGCATGTACGACCCGCGGCGTCGTGCCATCTGAAGCCGGTACCTACTCGCCATCCACTATCACAAATACCGGGGTCGCCGTGAGCGTAAGAGTGACCGTGGTTTCGCCTGTCCAGTTCGCCTCGACGGGCTCTCCCTCAACCGTGCCGGACACCGGACGGACGATCTTCACCTGGCTCGACGGCTTGCCCGTGTCGAGCACGCACTCTGCCTGCTCTGGCGGCTTCACACGGGCTCTCGGGTTGTACTCAGGGCAGTACCATAGGACGGATACGGTCTGATCCCCGTCCTTGTGAGAGAACCGGTAGTGATAGATCGTGTTGTTGCCCATGTCAACGCGGCCCTGGAAGTATGTTGGGCCGACGTAGTTCATGAGAGTTGAGTAATACCAGTAGGTCAGCTTGGGCACCAGCACCGGCGGCGGTTCCGGATTGAGTATGCTGCTGTTGCGGAACAGCCCGCATGTCGAGAAGATAGCCCTAGAGTCCTGGTCGTAGTCCTTGAAGTAGAACCAGAATGCCTTGTCTGCGCCGGCGTCCTTGGCCAGGATCATGGCCCTTATCAGGTAGTTGGCAGCTTCCTGCTCAGTGACTGCTTCAGAGCAAAGAGTCGGGTCTGAATCCCACCCGAACTCGGTCAGCCAGATCGGCCTGCCAGGCGCATTCTCATCGCGCCACGCAACCGTATCTTGCAGCAACTCAATGAGCCCGCCCCATTCCGGTGCGACATTGATCCGCTTGTTGTAGCGCGTATCAAACACGAAGCAGTAGTGATGGATGTTTATGATGTCGTATGGAGCTCTGCCTGCCGCTGCGGTGATCGCCTTGATGGACTCCAGTCCGTACGCAACACCGGTGATGCTGACAGGCATATTCGGATCGGCTGCCTTGACTCCGTACCCGGGTCCCAGCCGGCCCTGGTCGCCGTCGTATACGGCATTGAGAAGAGCTGCATACTGCTCGATCGTTTTGTAGTTGCCCCAGCCCTCATCTCCATCCGCCTCGTTCATCACCTCGATGGCGTCAACGATGCCAAGGCCTGTTTTCTTGTCGTCGGTCAGGAGATTCTCAGCGGGATGAGTGACAGACCCATACCTTGCAGCCACCTGGAAGAAGAACTCCGCAGCTTCCTTATAGTCTTCCGGCGACAGACCCGGCTTATCGCCTGACGGCGCAAAGCCTGCCCAACTGGGATGGTCGGGGTTGCTGCTGATCCACCTTGGAGTGCGCTGAATGCACATGAGAACGTCAATTCCAAGCTCGTCAAGCTCGCCGTAGTAGCTGTCGAAGTCGAACCTACCCATAACGTTGGTGAAGACCAACTGGTTGTTCTCGGGCTCAAACCAAGTCCACTGGTTGTAGTCCCTGACCCAGCCCGCAAAAGGCTTCATGTCAGCTGGAGTGTCGCCGACGACCGCGTTCACCCCGAAGAACTCCTCCATAGTCTCGATCTCAGAACTCACCGAGTCCTGAGCGCTCACGGGAACAACAATGCAGGCTAGAACAAGGAACACCACCATCAGAGCTGAACGCCATGCTTTTGCCACTTGCCATCGCTCCCTTCGCCAGTAATGCGCGCAACGTAGTTGCATGAGCCATGACCCGTGAGCGTTTACGCAACAAGTTCCGTAAACGTTTACGGTGGCCTCACTTGTAGTATAGCCCGACCATATTCTGCCTGTCAAGGCCCGGATCACCACACCTGGGCAGTTGCCTCAGCTCTTACGGCCGCCTCGGGGCTCTTCTCGATCGGCAAACAGGGTTGGCCTGCAAGACTGGAAGAAAGAGTCTCCACTAGCTGACGACACCGACGGTCGGGATTCACCTGTACGCGGGCAGAACTCACCGATATCCTGCGTTCCGATAATCTGGATTCGCCTGCGGGCCATGACCCAGCTCTGCGAGTCTGACCCGGAACGCGGCCATGGCTTCTCTGTAGGATGGGTCTTCAGCTAGATTGGTCGTTTCCTTCGGATCCCTTTGGAGGTCAAACAGCACTTCGGGAATGCCCTCCCCGTAGTACTGATACTTGAGGTGGTCTCTCTTGATCATGACGTGATCTTCGCCCATTTGCGAGATTGACTCATTGTCCCAGCAGCTGGCGTCGCCGCTCATGAGGGGGACCAGGCTGCGGCTGTCAAGGTTATCGGGAGTCTCGATATCTGCCAGTTCGCAGAGTGTGGCAAAGAGATCGCACAGGTTGACGTTCTCGGTGACCACTCTCCCGCCTTCGAACCTGGCCGGGTACCTGATGATCAGCGGGACGCGGACGCTCGCCTCGTAGAAGCGGGTTTTCTCCCAAATCCCGTGTTCTCCGAGCATCTCGCCGTGGTCTGAAGTGTAGATGATTATCCAGTCATCCAGGTTCTCGCCCAGTGACTCAAGGCACCGAAGCACCTGGCCATAGTGACTGTCTATGGTCTCGATCATACCGTAGTAGGCCGCAGTTGTCCTGCGTATGGCCTCATCAGTGACCTCAACCGGTTTGCCCAGCTGACTCTGGGAAAGCACTGGATGGTCGCATGGTTTCTCCCTATAGATCTGGACTCGTTCGTAATAGTAGTCAAATCGGCGCTGGTCCGTGAAGTACGGATAATGAGGCTGAATCAAGCTGAGCTTGAACAAGAGCGGACGATGCGATTGTGGCTTCAGGTAGAGAGAGTCTCTGAAATAGCGGTCGAGGAAGTGCAGACTCGCATCTACAGCCATTCGGTCGAATACCTGCCAGGGTCCTTCAGCTGCTCGCGCCTCTTCGACCTCTCGCTGGTTTGACCATTTCCCGGTGCCCGGGGCCGGCCGGTATCTGGCGAACTCCTCGTCGATCCTGTCCTCGACATAGGCGTCGCTAATCTCACAGTCCGGCGCTATGCGCTTTCGCCAGCCCTGCATCTGGTCCTGACCGATGTGATGCAGCTTCCCACTGCAGACAGTATTGTAGGCGTAGCGCGAGAACTCCCGTGCAAAGGTCCTGTACCCCGGTTTGAGGTCAATCCACCCTTCGCACTCGCATGTCTTGGGCAGCTGCCCTGCCATCAGGCACTGCCTCGCAGGTATGCACACCGGCGAAGGAGTGTACGCGTTGCGAAAGACGACTCCCGTTTCGGCGAGCCAGTCCATCACCGGAGTTCGTATTACGTTGTTGCCCTCATAGCCTGTGACATCGGCCCGGTGCTCGTCACTCATGAGGAACAGTATGTTCGGACGCTTCATCAAGAGCCTCCCCTGACGATCGGTCCTCAATTCCGTAAACGTTAACGGTCATCACGACGAAAGTATAGCTCAGCCACGGTTTGCCGGTCAAGGAAAGAAGACACCGCCGATTCCAGTTCTGACCCGATGACAAGGCGCGGCCGGCCGCACCATCCGGCTGCCTCGATGACTTCCTAGAACGCCATACTTCTCCAACCCATCCTGGAAGGATCTCTAGGCGGGATGCCGAGCAGCTCTCTTCCGTAGTCAACATAGAATCGGTAGTTCTCGATGGGTGTACCACCCGGTATGCGGTGGTCCAGCCCAAACACCATGCCGCCCTGCTGCATCAATGGCTGCATCTTGTACTCCAGCTCTCGCTTGATTGCATCTTTGCCTTGACGCAGCACATGTTTGTCTATCCCGCCGAGCATAACCACCCGCCGGCCGTATTTGCGCCTTATTTCGACTATGTCCATACCTGCGGCAGGCTCCATGGGATAGAAGCTGTTGACTCCGCACTCCAAGAAAGCATCGATGACAGGGTTGATGTTTCCATCGCTGTCCTGTTGGAAGATCACCGCGCCCCTGGACTCAAGCATATCCCACACCTTGCGGTAGTACGGCTTGATGAAGTCCCGCACCTGATTGGGCCCTACCAGTGGACCGGATTTGCCCGCCAGGTCCTCATGCACGGAGAGCTGGTCAATCTGGACATGGCGGCTCACGATCTCCAACGTCCGATAGGCTGTCTCTCCGATCGTCTCGAGTATGTCATGCATAAGCTCCGGCTGCTCGTAGTAGGCGAGGCAAGCCATCTCTTCGCCCATCAGCTGCCGGGGCAAGTCAAACCCGCCCGGTATGTTCGCTATTACGAGGCTGCCCTGCTTCCTCTGTTCCTTCACGGAATCCATGCGAGACATGTCTATCCGGTCTTCACAGAACTCAAACATCGGTTTGACTGCCAGCCAGTCATCCATGTTCCTGACCGGGTAGTCGAGCGGGAGAGGTATGGTGGCGTAGCCTTTGATCAACTTCATGGTCCTGCCAAGGTAGTCTCTTTTCAGGATGTACTCCTCCGTCTCATCAATGACTACCTCTTTGAGACCACCGCGTGCAAAGGTATTGCAGGGGCAGTGAACTGTCGACACGAAGTCCCAGTCAAACGCGACCAGGTCGATCTCCTCCTGAGTGGCTCCCTGAGACCTCCACTCATCATCCAAGCCAACCAACAGCCCAAAGAGCTCCACAAACATCTGCCGTTCGGTCGATCTAAATGTCAACAGGTCCAGATACTCGTCCCGGCTGAATTGCACTTAGATCCCACCTATCTAGTTGCGGCAGTTGAGCCAGTCGCCACTGTCGAGTCATTCCCCGCTGTATTACTAGTTGCCGCTGTCGAACCAGTCGCCGTTGAGCTGCTCGCCGCTGTTGGGCTACTGACCGCTGTTGGCCTCCTGCATCTTCTGCAGTATCATCTGCTGCAGCTCAGGCAGGTGTTCCTCAACCGCCTTCTGACCGATCGCCATGCCTTTCTGCATCAACACTGGAGTCAGCTCTATGAGCTTCTTGCCTGTCTCCGTGCGGTAGAAGGCTGTGATCTCCCGCAGCTCTTGTTCGGTAAACTCCTCGGCGTAGAGCTGCACAATATGCTCCTTGAGGTATTCCCAGCTCATGTACTTGTACAGAAAAGCACGCATGACATCTTCATATTGAGCCAGCTGGGGCATCTGCTGGAGCTGCATGCTAAGGTTTGAGTTGATCGACTCCTCCAGCGTTCTCTCCATGCCCATCGCCACAAGCAATTCCTCAGCAGCCTGGCGATGGCTGTCAGTGATCTGCTGGGATGCCATGCATGAGATTCCGGCAATCAGTACAACTAAGACCGCTAGAACTACAGATAGACGCTTCATGTTAATCCTCCAATCCGTGACACTCGTCTTGAGTTCTTTCTACGTCCGATCGACATTGCCTCTATACTTCACCTGAACGTCTCACCTGGAAAAAGCGCGCATTTTCCCACTGCGGGCACTCCGAGCCACGCCCCTGTGATCACAGCACAGGAGCCGGGACTCGTCTGCCTCCGCTCTAGTGCCTGCTGCTACCTAGCACTATCTAGCGCCGGCTTGCAGGCCTTCCCCAACTCCCAGCACGCTGTAGAACGCTGGCTTCGGCTGCAGCCGTCCGTCGAACAGCCGAGTCGTGGTTGTGTCGTTGTCATAGAGGAGGTAGTTGTCCATCAGCCCGAACACGGTCACACTGGTTATGTTGGCCGGCCCGCCACCTGCGGTGTCAAGCTCGGTCAAGACTCTGAAGACATCCTCATACCTCTCGGCCTGTCTCCTGAACAACTCCTCACTGCTTCCATTGGTTGTGATCGACAGCTCGGTGATATGGATCTCCAACCCTAGCTCGGCGAACTTGGCCAGCGCGGTCTTGAAGCTGTCCCGTCCGCCGCCAATGCCCGGGTAGTTCAAGTCCATGTAGCCCTGCATTCCGATGCCGTCTATCAATCCCTTGGCCTTCAGGTGGGATGCAAGCTTGTATATGGACTGCGTCTTGGTTGGCTGGAAGGTGTTGTAGTCGTTGTAGAACAGCTTCACATCAGGGCCTGCGTACTTCCTGGCGAACTCGAATGCCTTCTCAACGTAATCCACGCCGATGACCTTATACCACGGATTTTCGGTCGACCCGCTGTACCTGGTCCTGATGTTGAAGCCCGATTGCACTTCGTAGGCGCCCCAGGTATTCTCGACTGCCTCATTCACAACATCCCAGGCATAGATCACGCCCGGATACTCCCTCTGGGTGAACTCGAGGACCTGCCTTATGTAGCTCTCAAGGCGAGCCAGCATGGTCTCTCTGTCTACGTACTTACCGTTGTCCGTGTAGCCAGCTCGGAAAAACCAATCAGGCGTCTGATTGTGCCACACCAGCACGTGGCCCCGCATCTGGATTCCGTTGTTCTTGCAAAACTCGAGACCCCTGATCGCGGAATCAAACCGAACCGCCGGATCAGCGATTCCAGCGTTGTGGTTCCTGATGCTCCCCGCCTGATCCAGGAGATATGCAGGCTTCATAAGGTTGCTGTAGGTGGCGCTGTTGAAGTGGTACTTGATGATCTCAGTCATTGCTCTCGAGTTGACGGTATCGGTCTGCACGTTGTACCCATTGAGACCGACACCCATCTTGAAGTAGTCCTGATAGGCATCTTTCAAGGGTGTGCCGGAGACTGAGGCAGTTATGTTATAGCCATCGACAATGACCGCCTCAGAGCAGGTGCCGGTTGCCACATACGCAACCAGCAGGATAGCCGCTAGAAACCCTGACAACAGGAATCTCGTCGCTTTCATGCAATCGACCTCCTTTTCCATGATACGGGAGCATCTGGTCCAAAGCAAGCTCGGATCGGATACCAGATATGATCAGGATGGCTGGCAAGAAGTGCAGCACAAGGATCCTGAAAAAGGACGAGTTCCTCTCGCAGCCGAACAAGAAGCTGGGAGAGGAACTCGCCGCCACACCTCTCAAACCAGCGACGCCTGGGCACGCAGCTCCTGATGCGCTTCGCACTCCCCAGTGCCGTCATCAGGCTCTTCTGTGCTCTCCTTCATTAGTCGGTCCGCAACCGCAGCCCACTTCTCTGCTGCGTCTCTCGTCTTCGCACACAGCTCCTCCACCGGCTCCGGCGCCTGCGCCTCAGTGGATCTCGCCCCTGACTCATTGACCATCGAGACTAGTTCGTCAGGGTTGTCGAGCAGCGGACATGGTCGGAGGTAATTGCAGTTGAACGGCTGACGCTCTCTGTACGCCTTGAACAACGGCGACTGCAATGCCTCGAACAGCGTCACGTCGTGGATGTTGACGTTGGAGTAGTGAATGAACGCGCACGGCTCTACATCTCCGGAAGCATTGATGTGCAGGTAGATCCGCCCGCCCGCAATGCAGCCCTGTGTGTATTCTCCGTCATTCCAGAAATCCAAAGCGAAGATGGGCTTGGTCTGGCGAATCTCTCTTATTCGGCGATACATGTACTCCCGCTGCTCCGGCGTTGCGATGAGATCAACTCGAGCGTCCTTGCCCACAGGGATGTATGTGAAGTTCCAGGCGAACCGGCAGCCGAGAGAGATCATGTGATCCACGAACTCGTCAGAGCCCACACTCTCGGTGTTGTACCGGTGATAGCAGGTCGAGTACCCGAACAGCAGGCGATGCTCCCTCATGCGCTGCATGGCCTCGACTACCTTTGCCCAGGTGCCCGCCCCGCGGCGCATGTCCGTCGCTGCCTCGTCGCCCTCGATCGAGAACGCCAAGGCAAGATTCCCGACCCGAAGCAGCTCTCGACAGAGCTCATCGTCGACAAGCGTCCCGTTGGTGAACGAGAGGAAGTAGCAGTCCTGGTGCTCGTCACACAGACGGATTATGTCCTCCTTCCGCACAAGCGGCTCCCCTCCGGAGAACAGGTAGAAGTAGATGCCGAGCTCCTTTCCCTGTCGACAGATCGAATCCATAGTCTCATATGAAAGATTGCTGCAACGCTCGTACTCTGCAGCCCAGCACCCGACGCAGGACAGATTGCATGCACTCGTGGGATCCATCAAGATGGCCCAAGGCACATTGCAGTCGTACTGGGCCTTCAGAGCTCGCGCACGCTCAGTCCCGGTCACACTGGCGTTCACCAGAAGGCACTCCACGATCTTGTGGAGAGACTTCCTGTCGACATCGCTGAGCAGGCCTTCAGTGAACTGATACCATATGCTCGTCTTGTCAGTCAGTACTCGACGCAGTAGCTGGATTTCGTTTGTGCGCAGGTTGCGCCTGTCGAGCTTCTCAGCAATCGAGAGCAGCACAGGCAGCTTGTCCATTGGATTGCTGCCCAAACTGCGGAGCAGTAGGTCAAGAGCAGTGTTCTCAATTCCCCTCATGATGGCCACTCCCCACAAGGTGATTGACCTGAACCACGCTAGTAGCATGGCTAGAGTCTATACAACCCAACCATCCGGCAGTAATCAGAATATGCGGTGAATCTCAGAATGAGTACAAATCCGGAGGATATGCCCTCGCTTTGCCGAACTTCTCTACGGATTTACCAGCCAAAAAGACAGCAGAACCTCGGGACATCTAGACGCTCTATCTGACATCGAGTGGCCGACTATCGCGAAGAGGGGGTTTTCAACGATGGAATCGCCTATCAGCGACATCACTCTCCTGCCGGTTCCCAAGAGCATGGTGCTGCGGCAGGGACGTCTCTTACTCAAGGACGGCGACTGCATATCTATTGACCCGGCCGACAAGGATCGCCTGTTTCCGGTTGCGGACAAGATCAAACGAGAGCTGGCAGACCTCTGCGGTGTTTCCCTATCGGCAGTCATAGGGCCTCGGGCTGCATCCAGGATAGCAATAGTCTTTGAGCGCAAGAGCGGCATAGCTGACCAAGGCTACGAGCTGCTCATATCTGAACAATCTGTGCTGATCCGATACAGCGAGCCCGCAGGGGCATTCTACGCTACAAGAACCCTGAAGCAGCTGGCGAGGCAGTGCGGCCGGTCGCTGCCTGCGATGGAGATCCAGGACGAGCCGGACTTCCCGGCGAGAGGCCTCATGCTCGACATTGGCAGAGACAAGATCCCTACGATGTCCACACTTAAGCGAATAATCGAGTTCATAGCCGATGTGAAACTCAACCACCTCGAGTTCTACATCGAGGGTTCGCCGTTTGCCTATGCGTCCTATCCGTTCATGTGGGAACACGAGACACCCATCACCGGCGAAGAAATCATGGAGTTGGACCGGTACTGCAAGGAGCGGTTCATAGAGCTGGTGCCGAACCAGAACAGCTTCGGACACATGGCTCCATGGCTCGCCCACCCGAAGTTCAACCACCTGGCAGAGTGCCCGCAAGGCTTTGACTTCCACGGAATCCACTGGCCTCCGACGACACTAGACCCGAACGACCCCGGATCGATTGAGCTGATAGGGAACATGTATGACGACCTGCTCCCGTATTTCACATCCACCCTCTTCAATGTCGGCTGTGACGAAACGTGGGAACTCGGTAAGGGGAAAAGCAAGGCGATCTGCGAGGAACGGGGTACAGGGAGGGTGTACCTCGATTACCTGCTGAAGATACATAATCTCGTGTCTGAGCGAGGCAAGAGGATGATGTTCTGGGGCGACATCATCGGGCACTACCCTGAGCTGGTTCCCGAGTTGCCTAAGGATGTCATTGCTCTGGAGTGGGGCTACGAGGCCGAGCACCGGTTTGACATAACGTGCAAGCGCTTTCGCGATGCCGGCCTTGATTTCTATGTCTGTCCCGGCACCAGCAGCTGGAACTCCATCTCCGGCCGAACCGACAACATGATGAAAAATCTGCTCAACGCCGCGGAGAACGGGTTGGCCACCGGGGCCATCGGCTTCCTGAACACCGACTGGGGAGACGACGGTCACTGGCAGTACTGGCCTGTGAGCTACGCCGGCGTCGCCTATGGTGCAGCGGTGAGCTGGGCCTGCGCACAGAACAAGGACGTGGATCTAGCATCATTCCTCGATCGCATGGTCTTCCTGGACGAGAACCGGGTCATGGGGCGATTCGCACTCGATCTCGGCAACTACTACCTGCTCCAGGGCAAACGCACACCGAACAATACTGCGGTATGCCAGATCCTGAAGCACAGCCTGCTAGACATGACCCCGATGAAGGACTTGACAGAAGAAGCTCTGCTGGCGACTTGTGCCTACGTTGAGGAGCTCAGCAATCGCCTGTCGGCAGCACAGATGAGATGCGACGATGCGGGGCTGATCGCCGCTGAGTTCAGAAACGCGATAGCGTTTATCCAGCACGGAGTCGATCTGGGTCTTGTGAAGCTGAGCATCGCAGCAGAAGGCACTGGATGCTGCAAGTCAAGTGAAATCAGATCGAGGCTTCAAGAGATGCAGCATGACATGGAGTGCCTGATCAACAACCACAAACTGCTCTGGCTGGAGCGAAACCGGCTGGGAGGGCTGTC
>JAAYAB010000018.1 GCA_012719595.1 Bacillota bacterium | reverse complement strand
GCGTCTGATTGACACTCCAGGGCATCTCTGGTAGACTAACCTAAAGCATAACCGGGATACGAGAAGTGTAACCAGGATACTGAACGCACAACCAAGATGCTAGAACAACGGCCGGGTCACGAGAAGCACGGCCAGGATATGGAGGATGCGCAATGGCAAAAACCATGGTCCAGAAGATACTCGAGTCTCACTTGGTGTCCGGACGGCTGGTTCCGGGCGAAGAGATCGGCATTCGCATAGATCAGACGCTCACGCAGGATGCTACCGGGACCATGGCTTACCTCCAGTTCGAGGCGATGAAGGTCGCGAGAGTCAAGACGGAACTCTCGGTGTCATACGTCGACCACAACACGCTGCAAGACGGCTTTGAGAACGCCGACGACCACAGGTATCTTGAGACCGTCGCAGCGAAGCACGGGATTCTCTATTCGAGAGCAGGCAATGGGATCTGCCATCAGGTTCATCTGGAGAGATTCGGCAGGCCAGGCAAGACACTGCTCGGAGCTGATTCCCACACCCCGACTGCGGGCGGCATTGGCATGTTCGCAATCGGTGCAGGAGGCCTTGACGTGGCCGTGGCGATGGCAGGAGGTCCGTTCTACCTCACCTGCCCCAGGGTGATCAGGATCAACCTCCACGGGAAACTGCGTCCGTGGGTGTCAGCGAAGGACGTCATACTCCGAGTCCTTGAGATCCTGACTACCAAGGGAAACGTCGGGACCGTCATCGAGTACGGTGGCGAGGGAGTCCTGTCACTAGACGTTCCAGAGCGCGCCACCATCACGAACATGGGTGCCGAGCTCGGCGTAACTACATCGCTGTTTCCGAGCGACGAGGTGACCAGAGCGTTCCTCGCTGCCCAGGGCCGCGAGGAGCAGTGGATCAGGCTCGAACCTGATCCGGGAGCGAGCTACGACCGAACCATCGACATCGACCTGTCGGAACTCGAGCCCCGCGTCGCATGCCCGCACTCCCCTGACAACGTCAGAAAGGTATCCGAGCTCTCAGGACTCAAGGTGGATCAAGTGTTGATCGGGAGCTGCACCAATGCATCCTACCGCGACATCATGCTCTGCGCATCGGCACTCCAGGGCAAGAGAACACACCCCAGGGTGTCGTTTGGAGTCGCATGCGGCAGCAGGCAGGTGTTCGAGATGGCGGCGAGAAACGGAGCACTGTCCACGCTGATAGCGGCTGGCGCCCGCATACTCGAGCCTGCGTGCGGATTCTGCATAGGAAACGGTCAGGCCCCTCAGACAGGAGCAGTCTCCATAAGGACCAACAACCGGAACTTCGAAGGGCGGTCAGGCACTCGCTCGGCAGGCGTCTACCTCACCAGCCCGGAGACTGCAGTTGCGTCTGCACTCGCAGGACGCCTCGTAGACCCGACCGAGTGGTTCGCTGCCGAAGACTACCCTACCTATGAAAGGCCTGCCAGGTTCTTGATAGACGACAGCATGATCCTGCAGCCATCGGACGATCCGGACCAGATAGAGATATTCCGCGGTCCGAACATCGGTGAGCCGCCGTCGAACGACAGGTTCCCTGACACTCTTCATGGTGAGGTCGTGATCAAGGTCGGCGACAAGATCACCACGGACCACATAATGCCTGCAGGCGCCCGTCTCAAGTACAGGTCCAACATACCGAAGTACTCCACGTTTGTGTTCGAGGGGGTCGACCCGACATTTGCCCAGAGGGCAGCGGAAGCCCGAGACCGCGGAATCCACGGCATCATCGTGGGAGGACTCTCATACGGACAGGGCTCCTCGAGAGAGCATGCGGCACTGTG
>JAAYAB010000154.1 GCA_012719595.1 Bacillota bacterium | reverse complement strand
GGCACGCTGCAATGCTTGCCAGTGCTTGGCACCGCTAGGCGATGCCCGCGAGTTCACTGGCATACTGTCCACTTCTGCCGCATATTCTTGCCTGAAGGAAACGCCTCGGCCATGGCGGCTACGGCGCCTCGCATTCGGTGCAAGGATCCAGACGGCGCCGCACGATGCTGCGATTCTGCTGCTGCTATTCTGTGGCTACGATGCAGCTGCTGCGATCCCTCTGCTGCGATGAAGCTGCTACAACGCAGGGCGATCTGACGGTGCCGCGGTGGCCAGGCTTTGTATGGGGGTTCGGCCGATGGGCAACTACGCGGCGGCAAGCCGGTTTGAGCATCTCTTCTGGCTGCCGACAATGAGGGATCACAGCGAGTTTCTCAGTGGTGCCCTGCCTTGCGGTGCGGTTGACCTGCGGCAGCAGGCGGACTGCTTCACGAGGGAGTTCGAGGGGCTTCTCCGCATTGCACAAGATCTCAGCGACTCTCACGACCACAAGTGGATATCGTTTGCAGCGGAGGTGCAATCTGCGGTCGAGAGCTTCGGCACGTTCAAGCTCAATCTGCTCGCTATGATGTTGAAGCGCGAGATCGTTCTCGATTTGACGCCCACCTTCGTCAACCACATGGTGAATGAGCTCGAAGACTATCTGATGATTCTGCACTTTCTGTCGAAGGGGCAGGAGCCTATCCCTAAGAATCCGGTGTCTCTGCATCTCCTGTGGCTGAAGGACAGCCAGGGACATGCCGAGTTCCTGGCATGCGGTCTCGACTATACCGAGCACGACCTCATAGAAGAGGCAAAGCACTTCGCAGAAAGCTTTCTCGTCCAGCACAGTGAGGCCATTGAGTATAGAGGCTTTCTCCGGACCTGTTTAGATCTGTTTCCGAGCCTGCAGAGGTTTGACGCTCGGGCTGCAGACAGCACGCGGGACTTCTACGACTACCTAGGAAATCTCCGAGATTTGTTGAAGGATGCCAGGGCGAAGGGTTCACTGCAGACCCAGGTCATCGACCATATGATGCGAGAGTCATGCTACTACCTGCACAAGCTGCACCGAGCTGACCCTGAATCAGTCGCGGAACCAGGGTGTGATCCCACGTGCCCTCCGGTGGAGTAAGGCCCCCTATCTCAGAGCGGCTGAAGTGGGGTTGGCCGACTCAGGTCGGCTAGCGCGGGGCGGGTTGGCTCAGATCGGCTAGAGCGGGTCGCGTTGGCTGAGATCGGCTAGAGCGGGGTAAAGCCGGCTAGAGGCTGGCGCCACACTGGTCGCAGTACTTCGCATCCTCATCATTGAGGTTTTTGCACTTCTGACAGCGGACCTTCACGATTGTCTTCTGCTCGGCCGAGTCTGCACCAGTCGGTGCGGCCTTTCCGGCCGACTGGCGGCGGGCTGAAGTGAGATCCCGGACCGCATCGACCTCGTTCACAGCATCATCGATCAGGCCTCCGGCCATCTTCGCCCACGGCTTCAAATCGTGCCGTGCTCGCTTTGCGCTTAGGACCAATCCGCTGCCAGCCAGTCCGGCCACTGCGATTGTCCTCAGCCCCATTCCAGCCATCATCAGCAGCATACCTATGACAGCCCTAGAGAACCCGATGTCCGTCTGGCGATTGAGGCTCGAGAACGAGCCAAACCCGTAATCCCTAGACGAAGAGAACAGGCCCGCTGCCGACAAGAATACGCTGATGAACAGTAGGAAGCCTATGCCCATGAGAACCAGTCCGACAACGTTGAGTGCCTGGCGCCAGGATGGGATGTCGCCGTGGTCGCCGTGGTCGTCGTAGCCGGATGTGTAGCCGACCCGATCCTCTGAGTCGCTTGCATGCTCGTCGGACCACCCGTCAGGCCGGAGACGACTGAACAACGAATTGCGCCGACGAGGATCGCCCGGGCCGAAATGGTTGTCGAAGTGCCCAGAATGTCTCACGAGCCGTCACTCGCTTTCTTCCCAACTGTTGAGGACGAACGCCACTCTCATTGTAGTTGACACAGGACGCAAAATCAACGCCAGATGGCTCTAAGTCACCAGCACCGGCGCTGCTTGGCGGGAAAGCGTTGAGTCGGGACAGGCGTTGAGTTGAGGCGCGAGTAGCTGTCAGTTTGGATCTACCGTGACACGGATCTCCCTACTAGCTGGCCATTGCATTGGGTTCATCGGCACTGCTGAGGGAGTCGACGCATGTTCAAACCTCTCGTTGCCTTGCCTCGTCGATCGCGG
>JAAYAB010000153.1 GCA_012719595.1 Bacillota bacterium | reverse complement strand
GGAGTAGAGGAGAGCGTTCAGAGGCTGGTGCGCTCCGGCTACGCGCACATCAAGCGGCGGTGGAGCAGTGGAGACACAGTCGATCTTGTCTTGCCAATGCCCATTCTGCGGGTCCGGGCCAACCCGGCGGTGCGAGCCTGTGCAGGCAAGGTGGCGCTCCAGAGAGGCCCGATCGTGTATTGTCTCGAAGAGGTGGACAACGGTTCCAACCTCTCCGCCATATCGCTGCCGACTGATGCGGAATTGACCAGCCACTTCGAAAGCGATCTGATGGGCGGCACGACCGTCATCACCGCTGAGGCGTATAGAGACGACGAATCCGCTTGGTCGGGTGGACTGTACGGCAAGGAACGCACTCCAAGAAGGCCGATAGCGGTCAAGGCTGTCCCTTACTGGAAGTGGGCAAACAGGCAGCCTGGAGAGATGCTGGTCTGGCTGAGGGAGGACCCCTGCTGAGGTACCTTCTGCCGAGGCTCCATCGAGGCTATTCTGACTGGCTCGTCCGTGACTCACCATGGCGGTCTGTTCGGGCGAGCCCGGAGCTATAGTCGATTCTCCCCGCTATTCGCCGATTTTTTGCAATAATGGCTTGTTAAGCGCTTAGTTATGCAGAGATTGCCGCATTTTCTTGACATTCCCTTGGATTTGTCGTAGAATTCACCTAGATCGTGCCGTCAGACGATCAACCAGTAGCTTTGCATTGGTTGAAACACCTCTCTCGCCGCACTTCAACGCTGCTCCAGTCGTAGCAGCGACGGCAACTCTTTCTTGGCAATCGCCATTCATAGGCATTCACTACTCATGTGCAATCATCACACTGCAGAGTAAGGATGGGGCTTAGTGAGCGTTGAGCCAATGGCTGACGGCCATTCTTTGATGCCTCTCGTGCCCAACAAGAGGAATTGGCGGAAGACGATCGCACGCCAGAAGTACTTGATCCTGATGGTGATCACCTTCGTGGTGTGGGTCATCATCTTCCGGTACGTTCCCTTGTGGGGATGGCTGATGGCGTTCCAGGACTACAAGCCCTGGAAGTCCATCGCAGACCAGCAGTGGGTTGGGCTGAAGCAGTTCATCGAGCTCTTCAAGGATGTCGACTTCTACCGCTCGATGAGGAATACGCTTGCCATGAGTTTCCTCGGTCTAGCCTTTGGATTCCCGATCCCCATCATGCTCGCTCTGCTCATCAACGAAATTAAGCACCCAAGGTTCAAACGAACGGTTCAGACCATCTCCTATCTCCCTCACTTCGTATCGTGGGTTGTCATAGCCAGCATCGTCTTCAGAGTTCTATCCCCGCTTGGCATTGTGAACGAGGTTCTGATACGCCTAGGCATCATCGACAATGCGATAGCATTCATGGGGGAACCTGCGTACTTCTGGTGGATTGTCGTCTTCACAGATCTGTGGAAGGAGATGGGGTGGAACTCTATCGTCTACCTGGCAGCCATGGCCGGAGTGTCTCCTGAGCTGCACGAGGCCGCCATCATTGATGGGGCGGGCAGGTTCAAGAGAATGTGGTATGTCACCATCCCTGGGATAATGCCGACCATTGTCGTTCTCCTGGTCTTGTCGATCGGCAACATCATCAACATCGGATTCGAGAGACAATTCCTGCTCAGAACCGCGTCTACGAGAGATGTGGCTGATGTCATCGATCTCTACATATTGAACTACGGAATCGGCACAGGCAGGTTTTCTTTCGGGACTGCCGCGGGTGTTTTCAAATCTGTGGTCAGCCTGTCGCTGCTCTCCATTGCCAACTGGCTGAGCAGGCGAACGACTGGGTACAAGGTGATCTAGGGCGATTCATAGCTACAGAGCGGTCTGAGGCGGTTTACCGCCGCAAAGCGAACGAGCGGGGCTCAGGGCTTCAGAGTGACCTTGGGCGACTCGCAGCTACGAGGAGATCGGACCATGAAGCGTCGGAGCGTGGCGGACTGGACGTTCGAAATCGCGAATCACCTCATCATGTTGTTCGTGATTGTGATCACGCTGTATCCGTTCCTGCATGTGCTGGCGCTGTCTCTCAATGATCCGATGGACACCGTGAGGGGCGGCATATCCATATTCCCGCGGAGGTTTACCCTGATCAACTACAGGGAGACGCTCAACTACCAGCAGATCCCGTGGGCCACATTCATCACTATCATGCGAACCGGCATCGGGACGTTTGCGGGTGTCCTTTCGTCGGCGATCGTAGCTTACGTCATCAGCCGCAAAGACTTCCTATTCCGCAAGCTGGTCACGGTCATGTTCGTGGCCACCATGTACGTGGGCGGCGGACTGATCCCTGACTTCATGCTGGTAAGGCACCTCAAACTCATGAACAATTTCTGGGTGTACATACTGCCTGGGTTGATAAGCCCGTTCAACGTGATCGTCATCCGGTCGTACATGGACAGCAGCATTCCGGATGAGCTCGGCGAGTCGGCGATGGTCGACGGCGCCAACGACCTCATAATCTTCTGGAAGATAGTGCTGCCATTGTGTTTGCCGGTCATTGCAGTCATATGCCTCTTCGTGGCTGTAGGCCATTGGAACTCGTGGTTTGACACGTACTTGTACTGCAGTGGCAATCCCAGGCTCACCACCCTGCAGTTTGAGCTACAGAAGATCATGACCAGCGCACAGACGACTTCGACTGTAGACTACTACAGCTTCCTGGATCCCTTGCGCCAGATCAAGGTTACGCCGGAGTCGCTCAGGATGGCCATGACGATCATAGTGACGCTGCCCATCTTGTTTGTCTATCCGTTTGTCCAGAAGTACTTCATCCATGGCCTTACTATCGGCGCTGTGAAGGGCTCCTAGCGAGTTGTCACCGTGAGCGTCATAACCATCTGCTTGACTGCAAATGATAAATGTGGAGCCGTTGAACGATTGTGACCGGCTTGGTTAGGAAGTGGGGCGTTGACTAGGGCTGGGTATCACATGAATATCCAGATCGTGGCTAGATTGGAGGTGTTATGTCTCAGAATCTCTATCTAGGGGAGTAAGCGTCCCATTCTATGTCCCATTCTATCAAGAGGAGGTCGGATCATGAATCGCAAGAAGCTACACGCAAGCCTGGTAATCGTGTTTCTGTTGGCCTTCTGCCTTGCCGCTTCGACGGCCATGGCAGCCCCGGTGACGTTCAAGTTCTACTCTGCAGATGGCACCGCAGCGGTTGACGACGGGTTCAACAGCCCTGTCGCCAAGGCCATCGAGGCGGCGACAGGAGTAAGACTGCAGCTGGACTACCCGATCGGTTCTGCGGGAGTGGACAAGCTGCAGCTGATGGTGGCAAGCGGAGACTATCCCGACTTGATCTTCGCCAAGGGCGACCTCAACCTGCTGAAGGATGCAGGAGCCCTCGTTCCGTTGGACGACCTGATCGAGAAATACGCTCCGAACCTGAAGGCAGCCTATGGAAACAATCTCAACCGGCTGAGATGGTCGCACGATGATCCTACGATCTACTGCCTTGGAGCGTGGGGCACAGGCCCTGATGCCGTGCTCGACGTGGGCGGAGGGTTCATGATACAGCACAGGGTGGTTCAGGAGCTGGGATACCCGACGATAAGGACGATCGAGGACTTCGAAAAGGCGATTACCGAGTACTACAAGCTCCATCCGACCACAGATGGGCTTCCGACGATTCCGTTGACGCTCATCGCTGAGGACTGGAGGACGGTCATCTCTGTCAGCAACCCGGCCTTCCAGGCGACAGGGGCTCCGGACGATGGCGAGTACTACGTCAATCCCGAGACCTTGGAAGTGATCAGCCACTACAAGAGGCCTATTGAGAGAGAGTACTTCAGATGGCTCAACCACCTGTGGAACGAAGGCGTTCTCGATCGAGAGACCTTTGTCCAGAAGTACGACACCTACAAGGCGAAGATCGCCACAGGCAGAGTCCTGGCCCTCATCGACGCGGACTGGGACATCGGCGAGCCGTTGGCCGCACTGAGGCAGTCCGGCAAGCTCGACCAGATGTATGGCCGCTACCCGGTCACAGTCAGCGAGGACGTACTGCAGTGCCCGCCTGATGTCGACACAGGGTACACCGGAGGATGGGGAATCGCGATCACGAAGGCATGCAAAGATCCTGTGAAGGCGATCCAGTTCCTCGACTGGATGGTAACCGAAGAGGCCTGCGTCCTGAGATACTGGGGTATCGAGGGTGAGCACTACACCTACGACGAGAACGGCAAGCGGGTCTTCCTGCCTGAGGTCGAGAAGGCGAGAAATGAGGATCCGGCGTTCTCAAGGAAGACAGGTGTCAACCTCTACGGCTATCCGTTCCCGAGGCTGCCCAACAACCATATCGACAAGACCGGAAATGCGATTCTGCCTGATATGCACATAGACGATATCAGGGCGAAGTACACCGATGTCGAGAAGGAGGTGCTCGCCAACTACGGCGTGAACATCTGGAAGGATCTCTTCCCGACGAGAGACACCTATCCGAGCAAGACATGGGGTTACCTGTGGATGTACTCGATCGACGATCCCGACATCGAGGTCATCAACAGCAAGATCTGGGACTACACGCTCAAGACGGTTCCTCAGATCGTCATGGCGCCGGTAGACAAGTTCGACAAGGCATATGACGACTTCCTCGCCGGTCTGGACAATTTGGGAGTGCAGAAGGTGGAGCAGTTCTACACAGATAGGATCCGCAAGAACGTGGAGTTCTGGTCTGAGTAGAGGCCTGCACGATGGCCGCAGCTGGACGTCCGGGGGCCGGTCAGATGCGGCCTGGCGGTGCGGACTTGCCGGCGGCTGCGGCACAGCACTGCGGGCTTGCCGGAGCTGGCGGCCAGGCCTCCAGGACTGGCGGACTACTGCGGCTCGCCATCCCCCGAGTCGCGAAGGAGGAGAAGGCCTGTAGATTCGTCTCAAGACCTTCTCCTCTTGATTTGACTGGTCTGTGGGCTCAGGCACAACTCATAGGCGAGGCGGCCGCCCGCTCCAGCTGGTTGCCGCAAGCTGGGCAGTTCCGGCTCAGCGGCTCTGCCTCAGCTGACACCTTCCAGCTCCAGTTCTTCAGCGAGATGGCACGCGACCTCATGAGTGACGGACTCATCCGTCGAGATGCTCCGCAGTTCAGGCGCAGTGCTCTTGCAGATGCCGACCGCGTACGGACACCTGGGCGCGAAAGCGCATCCCCTGACTTCTCTTGGCGGGCCCGTGATTTCGCCCTTTATCGCCTTGGCATGCCAGGCCGATCGAGGATCGGCGTCCGGCACGGAACTGAGCAAAGTGCTGGTATATGGATGCCTTGGCTGTCCATACAGGATATCCACGTCGGCCAGCTCCACTATTCTTCCGAGGTACATGACTGCCACTCTGTCACACAGGTATCTGACGACGCTCAAATCGTGACTGATGAACAAGTAGGTCAAACCCATTTGCTCCTGCAGATCGAGCAGAAGATTGAGCACCTGAGCCTGCACTGAAACGTCGAGCGCAGAGACGGGTTCGTCTGCCACCACCACAGACGGATTGAGTGCGAGCGCTCTCGCGATCCCGATCCTCTGGCGCTGTCCACCGCTGAACGAGTGAGGGTACCGCCGGGCGTATTCCGCCCTGAGTCCGACCAACTCGAGCAGTTCCTTGACTCGTTCCTCCTGATCCTTCCGACTGTAGCCGTGAGCCCTCAACGGTTCGGCTATGATGTCCATTATCGGCATGCGTGGATTCAGGGAAGAGTAGGGGTCCTGGAAGACCATCTGAATCTCTGTCCGGGCCTTCTTCAGCCCTTCGTTGTCCAGGGTGGCCATGTCCACGATTCCATCCCTGGTGCGGAAGAGGATGCTGCCCTCGGTCGGGTCGATTGCCCTCAAGATCGTACGGGCAACCGTCGTCTTGCCGCAACCGCTCTCTCCAACGAGACCGAGTGTCCGCCCTTTCTTGATGTAGAACGACACTCCGTCCACTGCGCGCACATTCCCGACGACCTTTCGGCGCAGGAAGCCGGACTCGATCGGGAAGTACTTCTTGAGGTTGGTCACCTGGAGAACCGTGTCCTCAGGCATTTGCGGCATACTGATCCTCCTCCCCGTCATATAGGCAACAGCTGACGTAGTGTTCGCTGCCGACCTGGATGCGTCTGGGAATCTCATACATGCAGGCGGATCTGCGTTCACTGCACCTGGCTCTGAAGACGCAGCCCTCAGGCAACGAATAGGCGCTCGGGACTGCTCCGGGGATAGAGCTGACGCGCTGGCCGCGCTTGCCGTGCAGCTTCGGTATGGAGTTCAGCAGTCCCCTCGTGTACGGGTGCTTGGGATTCTCGAAAATCTCCAGCGT
Organism: Bacillota bacterium; assembly: GCA_012719595.1. Classification (GTDB taxonomy): domain Bacteria; phylum Bacillota; class DTU014; order DTU014; family DTU014; genus JAAYAB01. The sequence continues at coordinate 10,290 of JAAYAB010000153.1, read as the reverse complement.
CGGACCGCTCTCAACGACTCGGCCGAGATACATGATGTGGATGTAGTCCACCATGTGAGCCACGACGCCCAGAGCGTGGGTAATCAGGATCATCGACAACTTGAACTCGTCCTGCATCTCCTGAATCAGGCTCAGCACCTGCGCCTGGAGTGTCACGTCCAGCGCGGTGGTTGGTTCGTCGGCTATCAGTATCCGCGGGTTCCTCGCCAGGGCCATGGCGATCATCGCGCGCTGGCGCATTCCTCCGCTGAACTGGAACGGATACTCGTCAACGCGGCGCTCCGCATTCTCGATGCCGACGAGTTTCAGCAGCTCCACGCAGCGCTCGCGCGCCTGTTTCTTTGTCATGCCCTGAAAGAGGATCATCGCCTCTGCCAGCTGGTTGAACACCGTATGGACCGGACTGAGAGATGACATGGGCTCCTGAAATATCATGGATATTTCTTGCCCTCTGATCCGACGGATCTCCTTTCCGTCCACAGGGAGCTTGGCAATATCAGTGATGGTGCCTTCCTTCTCGCGGAACAGGATCTGTCCTGAGACTCTTGCAGTCTTGGGCAGGAGCTGAGTGACCGAGTATGCGCTCACAGTCTTGCCGCAGCCGCTTTCTCCGACGATGCCTATGGATTTCCCCTCGGGCAGCGAGAACGTAACTCCGTTTACCGCGTGGACGGTGCCCTCGTTCATCATGAATCTTACGGTGAGGTCTCTGACCTCTAGTATGTTGCCTTCGGTCATCGTGTCCATCTGCTCACCTCCTGGTGTCGGCGTCGCCTCTCACAAGCCGGCGATCTCCTCCTGGCACCGGCGGGCGCCTATCACACGCCGTACGGATCGGCCGCATCTCTAAGTCCATCGCCCAAGAAGTTGAACGCCAAGACGTATACGACCACAAAGACGCCCGGTATCAGCAGCCAAGGCGCCATCATCAGGGTGTTTACGTTCTGGGCCTGCTGCAGCATGACGCCCCAGCTTACCACCGGAGGCCTCAGGCCGATTCCCAAGAAGCTCAGCGATGTCTCTGCCAGGATCATTGAAGGAATCGAAAGCGTGAGGCTCGCGATGATGTGGCTCATGAACGAAGGGATCAGGTGTGTCATGATGATCCTGGGCTCGCTGGTTCCCGCCAGGCGGGCTGCGATGACGAAGTCCTCGTTTTTGAGCGCGAGAACCTTGCCCCTAACCTGCCTGCCCAGGGCGGTCCAGCCGATCAGCGACAGAATGATCGTTATGCCCATATATACCCCTACTGGGGAAAGCTCCGGCGGCAATGCTGCACCCAGCGCCATCCAGAGCGGAATGGTCGGAAACGACCTGAGCACTTCTATGATGCGCTGGATTGCGTTGTCGACTGCGCCGCCGTAATAGCCTGATATCCCTCCAAACACGAGGCCTAAGAGCAAGCTCAGGAACACGCCGACCAGGCCGATCGACATGGAGATCTGAGCTCCATACAGCACCCGTGTGAACAAGTCGCGGCCCATGTTGTCCGTGCCGAACAGGAACACCTTCCCATCCTCGACACCAAACAAGTGGATGTCGCACTCAAACAAACCCAGGAGCTTGTACGAACTGCCGCGCACGAAGAACTTGACCGGGAGCCTCTTCGACGTGTCTTCAATATACTTGCGCTGCATGGTCATGATATCTATCTCTTGCTCGATTGGATACACAAAGGGGCGCAAGCTGAACCCGTTCTCGTCCCAGAACCTCACCTTTTGAGGAGGCACGTAGAGGAACCCTCGGTGTCGTTCCGTAGGAGCGTAAGGGGCTATGAAAGGCGCAAATATGGCGCATATATACATGAAGATGATGACTACCGCTGACACCATCGCAACCTTGTGCTTGCGGAATTTCCACCACATCAACTGCCACTGGGTGGCGTAGAACACCTTCTCCTCGGTCTTTCCCAGAGCGGTAGAGTCGTCGTCAGCAGACGGCGGCTTCGGCAGCGGCACGTTTTGCGTAGCCTGTTGGCTTGAAAGACCTTGGTCCATCGCTAGACCCCCTTACTCGTAGCGGATCCTCGGGTCCACTATCACCAGAAGGATGTCGGAGATCAGGGTCCCGATCATAGTCAAGCAAGATAATAGCAGCAAGAAGCTCCCGGCCAGGTACATGTCCTGGCTTCTCAACGCTCCTAGAAGCAGAGGTGCTGCAGTCGGAAGGCTGAGCACCGTGGCGGTGACAGCTTCGCCGGAAAGCATTTGAGGCAGCTGCCATCCGACGGTAGAGACGAACGGAATGAGCGCCAGCCTGACCGGGTATTTGAATATCAGCCGGACCGGGCTGATCCCCTTGGATCGCGCTGCGACCACGTAGGGCTTCTCCAGTTCGTCCAGCAGGTTGTTTCTGAGAACCCTTATCAGTCCTGCAGTTCCCGCCATGCCGATGACGATCATCGGAACCCAGAGGTGCTTGAGCAGGTCAACGAACTTTCCGAAGCTCCATGGAGCCATAACGTAGTCGGGTGAGAACAGCCCGCCTACGCTGAATTTGAAGTACACCGAGGCGATGTACATCAGGATCAGCGCTAGCATGAAGTTCGGCACTGACAGCCCCAGGAAGCCCATGAAGGTGAGTGAATAGTCAGCCACCGAGTGCTTCTTGACCGCACTGTATATTGCGATCGGAAAGGCGATGATCCATGAGAACAGCAGTGAGGAGACACTGACTGTCAAGGACAGGGCAAGCCTCTCCCAGATAAGGGTCTTGACCGGGCGATTCCATTCAAATGAAAACCCGAAGTCGCCCTCAGTGATGATTCCTTTAATCCAGTTCAGGTACCGAATGTGGGCAGGCTTGTCGAGCGAGTACCTAATCCTCAGCGCTTCGACCTGCTCCATGTTGATCTCATCACCCTGTGTGCGCATCTGAGCGATCAGTGTGTTGAGATAGCTTCCGGGTGGAAGCTGGATGATGATGAACGAAACCACGGATATGAGAAACAGCATGGGGATCATCTGAAGCAGCCGCTTTGCGATGTACCTCAGCATTGCTCTTGCCCCCAATCACGAGCACTCATAGTCAGCAGAGAAGCCAACGCGAATGTGGTTGGCTTCTCTGCACATCACACCTCAGCAGGGGGTCATGCCCAACAACTGCTTACTTCGCCCAGAACCACTGGTACGGCCTGTAGATCGCCGGGTTGGCCGGGTGGCTGTGCGCACCGTTCTCCGGGATGTTCTTTATGCCGTTCTTTGCGAAGGCCAGGTTGAACGGCACTCCGCAAGTTCCGATGGTCCAGAAGTTCCTGCCCCAGATCTCAGCGATCTCTCTGATGTAGGCGGCTCTAACGTCGTCGTCACCGGTCGCAGGAGCGAGGGTAAAGTAGATCTCATAGATGCGCTTGGCATCTGCGGACGGCTCTTCGCCCTGGGCTCCGCCGGTCTCGAACCACTGCTCCCACAGCGGGGCAAAGACGTAGGTGACCTGGTGACCGCCCTGGTTCAGCGGAATCAGCGGGTCGGCCAGGTCGGCGAAGGTGGCCATGTGCTCGTTGCCTTCACGCTTGGCTTCCCAGAGACCGCGGTCGATGATGTTGAGGACCGTGCGGACTCCGACAGCCTCCCAGTAGCTCTTGATCAGCTCGCCGCCGTTGGAGTGATGCAGGTGGTGCGTGCTGCCGTCGATGATTATGGTCAGCGGCTGTCCGTCAGGACGCATGCGGAAACCGTCTGAGTCCCTCTTCGTCAGGCCGAGATCGTCGAGGATCTTGTTGGCCAGAGCCGGATCATACTCGATGTGAGCCTGGTCGACCGCCTCGACGTAGCCAGGATGCTCGTAATGGAAGTGCCCGTGGCCGGGTCTTGCCAGTCCGGCAAAGAGTACGTCGTTGATCTCATCGCGGTCGATCGCGTGCGACAAGGCTCTCTTGAACTCGTAGTTGTTGATCAGCTCGGCGAGCACCGGGTCAGCCTTGTAGTTCACATTGAACATTATGTTGAGGGCACCCGGCGTACCACCGTGGGTCCTGATGATCCTGTAGTCTCCTCTTTCCTGGTTGGCGATGTACATCGGCAGATCGCCGTATGTAGTCCACAGGTGTCTGGTGATGTAGTCGATCTCGCCAGCCATCAGCATGAGCTTCATGATCTCGATGTCCTGAACCAGGATCCGATGCAAGAAGTCAACATACGGCAGCTGATTGCCGGCCGTGTCGACCTTGAAGTAGTACGGGTTGCGCTCGGAAACGAGGATCGGATCATCGAAGTCCGTCGTCATGATCCAGGCGTCCATGGTCGGCATGCCGAGAGCGCGCCAGTTCCTGTTAAGCCCCGACTTCTCCTCGAAGAGCTGATTCCAGCTGCTCAGGCCTTCGGCCTTCGCCATCTGGTTCAGCTTCTCTACGTCGACGTAGTTGGCGTGGAACTGACTCAGGTAGTGCTTCGGCAGGAAGCACTCATTTCCAGCAGCCAATGCGTTGACGAAAGCACCGTTGGGCACAGCCCACTTGAAGGTAACCGTCAGCTTGTCGTGCTGGATGAGCTCGGCAGGTACACCGCCGGCCATCCACTGCGAGCCCACGCCGCCCGGGAAGAGCTCACGGGTGTTCATAACCTCCCACCAGAACATGATGTCGTCGGTGGTGAAAGGCTGACCGTCAGACCACTTAAGGCCTTCTCTGAGGTAGAAGGTGATTTCCTTCCCGTCCTCAGATACTACCCAGCGCTCGGCCAGGTTCGGCTGGACTTGGGTCAGCATGGAGTCATAGTTCACGAGAGGCTCTCTGACGACTCTGTAGTACCCGGTAGCGTCGCTCGGACCTCTGTGAGCGCCTCTGATGATGCCGCCGTAGGTGCCGATCTGTTCGTACGGCTCGATGACAAGCGGGTTGACCGGCAGGCGCTCCTCAACTGGAGGAAGCTCGCCCTTCGCCACCAGATTCGCCAGCATTGGCGCCTCTTGATAGGCGGCTGCTAGACCTGACATGGCTACAACCAGCACAAGGGAAATGACAAGACAGGTGATTCTGCGCAACTCCACAACCTCCTTATCGAATGCTAGGATCTGTCCAGGTGGAAAAGCCTTTCCGTTAGGCCTGGCGCTTCACCTCCCTCGAATGAGGTTCTGCAGCTGGTGGTCTCCTGTATTGTGTGTTTGAGACGAGTCGACCTGTAGATGTTAGTCTAGTCGTGACCGGAGCGATGGTTGAATGATGCGCAGCGAAACTCGCATGGCAAATGTTTCGCCTGCAGTATCGAGTATACCACAACACCTGTACTTTCTTCTCTACGGGAATTGCTGTATGTGTCGAGATTATACATTTCTTGCGGTCGCCCTGCAGGGAATCAGTACATACAGAGTGAACTACCTCGGCGTGAACATGCGACGCGCAGGAGGGGGAGACTGTGGAAAGCCTCTTTCGGCTTGATCACAAGAAGCAAGATGAAGTCTTCACCATGCAGCACACGCATTGCCACGATCACTACGAACTGTACTACTTGTTCTCAGGGGAAAGGTACTATCTTCTCGAAGACCGAATCTACCGCATTCTGCAGGGGGACCTGGTGTTCATCCCGCCGAACATGGTTCATCAGACCGCCGAGGGAGGAACCGGCACCCACGAGAGAGTAGTAGTGTACTTCACAGAACCGTTCCTGAGCGATGTATGTCCCGATCAACAGCAGCGCCGTGATCTCCTGGGGTGTTTCAGCCATGAAGTCAAGGCAATGCGGGTGGCTGGTCCGAGGCAGGCCTGCGTAGAGGATCTGCTCAGGCGGATGCTGCGCGAGGAACGAAGTGACCGGCCTTACTCTCTGCTTTACCAAAAGGCCCTCCTCATGCAGCTCCTGATATTCACCGTTCGCAACAGGCATGATCAAAAAGAGCAATACTTCCGTCCAGAGAGCCCTCTCCACAGGAGGGTGCACAAGATCGTAGGCTACATCCACAGAAACTGTCATCTCTCTCTCAGTCTTGAGACCATAGCGAGGGAGTTCTACATAAGCCCGTACTACCTCAGCCGGGTGTTCAAACAGGTAACAGGGCTGCGCCTGGTGGAGTACATAAACAGCGTCAGGGTGCGAGAGGCTCAGGAACTGCTGAGGAACTCCGACCTTACAGTGTCACAGATCGCCGAGTCTGTGGGTTACGGCAGCCAGACCCACTTCGGGCGGAGCTTCAAGAAGGTCACAGGGATGACTGCGGTTCAGTACCGCAAGGCTATGGATAGATAGGCGAGTCGGGAGGCGGTCACGGTGAGCGATAAAAGGATCAACTACGATGAGTCCAGGGTGCCGGCCTATACACTGCCGGATCCGCTCGTTATGATTGGCGGAGCGCCGGTTGAGAGTGCTGAGATCTGGCGGGAGTACCGCAGACCTGAGATCCTCAGGTTGTTTGAGGAGTATGTCTACGGCAGGATCCCCGGGAAACTAGATCCTGTCACCTTTGAGGTGACGTCGGTCGACTCAAGTGCCTTGAAGGGCGCTGCCACCCGCAAAGAGGTGTCCGTCTTCTTTGAGCGGGGGAAGGAGTATCCCAGGATCGATCTGCTGGTCTACCTCCCGAATGATCGATCGGGTCCGGTGCCGGTGTTTGAAGGGCTGAACTTCAGGGGGAACATCACGGTCTGCAACGATCCCGGCATCTCGGCAACTGACCAGTGGATGGAATATGCCCGCGAGTCAGGCCACCTCGCAGGGAAGTCTGTTCAGGAGCTGAGGGGTTCTTCCGCCTCGAGATGGTGCGTAGACAAGATCATCAGGCGCGGGTACGCGCTGGCCACAGCATGCTACTGCGACATCGACCCGGACTTCGACGACGGGTTCCAGAATGGCGTGCATCCTCTGTTCTACCGAGAGGGGCAGACGCGGCCGGCGACCGACGAGTGGGGCTCCATTAGCGCATGGGCCCTGGGGCTGAGCAGAATCATGGATTACCTCGAGGCTGATGCGGACATCAACCACCGGAAGGTGACGGTGATGGGTCACTCGCGCCTCGGCAAGACGGCTCTCTGGGCAGCCGCTCTCGACCAGCGGTTCGCAGCGGCAATATCGTCGTGCTCTGGATGTGGAGGGGCGGCCCTGTCCAAGCGCTGGTTTGGCGAGACTGTTGAGGCCATCAATACAAGCTTCCCTCACTGGTTCTGCGACAACTTCAAGCGGTACAACGGCAAGGAGCACCTGCTTCCTGTGGACCAGCACATGCTCATTGCTTTGATTGCGCCGCGTCCAGTGTACATATCCTGCGCGGAGGACGACCTGTGGGCGGACTCCCGTGGTCAATTCCTGGCGGCGCTGGCGGCCAGTCCAGTCTATCGGCTGCTGGGCACGGATGGTCTCGGCGTAGGCGAGATGCCCGGGCTCCATCAGCCCGTGATGAGCACCATCGGGTATCACATCAGGGCTGGCAAGCACGACGTTACGGAGTATGACTGGGAGAGGTTCATCGACTTCGCTGAGTTGAGGGTTTAGGGCGCCAACGGGTTGTATGCGCATGCCCGTCTTGGGCGCGCACACCCTCGCCCTCTCATGCGCGCATACCCCTCTCGAACTACATATGTGATTTTCGTACACGCTCTGGTGAATCCTTACAGTTGCGCGTTGTGTAGCAGGGGAAATTCTATGGGGATTTGTTCCAAGGATGAAGATGTCGGACCCCCAAAACGCTCTTGTACGTACAATGCTGTCATTTACAGCCAGCGCGGCGGGTGACAATGTACGTACAAAAGCGTTACGGGTATCCTAGAGAATCACCCATGGTGGTTTTTGGATCGGGATTATGCCAGCTAAGTTCGGCTGGGGTAATGAGCCAAGTGTTACCTGCGCGTGTGATGTACATATATCCCTGAGAGGGGTAGGTGCACGCGCGCGATATCTTGGGACAGCCTGACCGACCCTGACCATCACGGTCGACCTGACCCTCCTGACCGACCCTAACCATCACGGCCGACCTGACCCTCCTGGCCCACCTTGATCCCCCTGATCAACCCTGACCCTCTGACCCACACCTCGATAGCGATCCTCAGGAGAGCGACACCAAAAACGTCCCCTTGTACCAGCGCGTTTGGCATACGATAGTGTACGACCTCATATATTGGTCTTGTAACACCGATCTAACCGGTTTCTAGCAGTATAGAAACGGACTCGGCAGAGCTCTGCAGTACAGGCCAGATCAAGCTAGTACAGGCGCGACATCTTTGCTTCGGCCCCGGCTGCTCGGTCTCGGCGACTTCGGCCTCGGTGGCTTCGGCCCGGCGACTCCGGTCTCGGCCGCTCGGCCTCGGCGACTTCGGCCTCAGTGGCTTCGGCCCCGGCGACTTCGGCCTCGCCGGCTTCGGCCACGGCTGCTCGGACCCGACGACTTAGGCCTTGCGGGCTTCGGCCCGGCGACTCTGGCCTCGGTCGCTCGACCCCGGCGGCTTAGGCCCCACGGGCATCGTTCCGGCGGCTTTGGCCTGGGCTGCTGGGCTTCGGCGGTCCGACGTCGGCTTCTCGGCTTCGGCGGCTTCGACCTGGATTTCGGAAGGTGGACGAAGGCTGAGTAAATGTCGCGGTTCCGGCGAGCTCTATGAAGCCGCAGTCATAGACGGCTGTTCTCACTTCAGGTACTTCCTCAGAGTGGTGCTGCCCCTGGCCAAGCCGGTCATCGCGGTAATCGGGCTCTATTACTTCGTCGGGCACTGGAATGACTTCTTCACGGGGCTTGTCTACATACGAGACAAGAACCTGGTCCCGCTTCAGCTCGTTCTGAGAGACATACTCATAGCCAACCAGGTGTTCAAAGAAGGAGCCGGGCTCGGCGGGGAGGCAGGAGGCTACGCTCAGAGATATGCAGACGCCATAAAGTACGCACTCATCATCGTCTCATCCGTTCCTGTACTGGTTCTATACCCGTTCTTGCAGAGGTACTTCGAGAAAGGCGTGATGATCGGGGCGATCAAGGGGTAAACGAGAGAGACTTGGCGCCTGGACTGGCTGCCCATAGTGACTTTGGGCGGACCGTAGAGGCCCGACTTCTAGACATTGCTTGGTGTGAGACTACACGACAGAGGAGGTGGTGAGCCTATAACATCGCCCTATTTTGCGCACACTAACGTAATAATGGGTGAGCTCCCGTAGAGCGCTTGCCAATCATGAGTAAAGGAGTGACAGGTCGATGAAGAGGATGGTCGTAGCGTTGGTCGTTGTGCTTCTGTTCAGTTCCAGTGCTTTGGCCGCAGACTACTACCCGCCGTACACAGGGGAACCCGTGACACTGACGATGTGGGCCTGGACCAGCAATGAGAACTACTCGATCGAGGAGTTCCAAAAGGCCTACCCCAACATCACAGTGGTGTGGGAAGACTTCGCAGTTCACTACAACAAGGCACAGACCGCTTTGGCAGCAGGCTCCGGGCTTCCAGACGTTCTGATGGTCGAGTACTCCTTTGCACCTCAGTTCATGGATCTGGGAGCGTTCCAGCCTATCAACAGGTGGCTCGACGTGGAGACTTTCGTTGAGCTCTATGGCGAGATTGCTCTTGGCTGGTGCTCCATGGACGGTCAGATCTTCGGCACTCCGCAGGACAGCGGTGCCAATGGCTTCTTCTACAGAAAGGACATCTTCGACAAGTACGGACTCACCGTTCCGACTACGTGGGAGGAATACGCAGAGCAGGCCCGGAAGCTGAAGGCGGCTGCTCCGGAACTCGAGTTCGCCGCTCCGCCGCTCGGGTACGCGCTGGTATGGGTCGGCATGATATGGGGAGCAGGCGGCAAGCTGTTCGACTACCATGACGGGAACTGGTATATCGACTTCACCAACCCGATTGCCGAGGAGTTCTTTGAGTTCTGGGGCGAGCTGTTTGACGAAGGCGTCCTCGACATCCAGATGTGGTGGAACGCTGACTGGTATAGCTCGCTCAACCTCGGGAAGACCGCGTCGGTCATCGTAGGATGCTGGTTCGCCGAATGGCTCCGCTACAACGCCCTTGACTCCGAAGGCCAGTGGAGAGTCGCGGTGCCGCCGTTCATCAGCGCTGATCAGCCGCACAACGGCATGATCGGAGGCTCCGGCTTCTATGTGACGACTCACTGCAAGAACCCAGAGGCCGCGGCGATATTCGTCAACTGGCTGAACTCGCATCCCGATTCGCTCAGGTGCCTGCACAAGTACAGCAATCTCCCGATCATGGTCTCTACGAGGTATGCAGAGATCCTGGAGGAGATCGCGGGGCCGGACGAGTTCTTCGGCGGACAGAACATTGTCGAAGAGCTGTGGAAGGCCCACCAGTTGGTTGACACGACGTTTGTCGGGCTTCCGATCTGGTCGAACATGGACACCGCCTTGAGCCTTCTCATACAG